>NZ_JBCITM010000017.1:0-76391 GCF_039414295.1 Anoxynatronum sibiricum
TCGCCACTATCCTTGATAATAGAGGATAGGAATACCCTTTCTCAAAGCAATATCACCCCTCAAAACTGATTCTAAGCGCAAAAAAGCCATGTTTCATCTCTAAAACATGACTTTTTCGACAACCTCACACTGTCCCTTTGGACAGTGTCAAAAACATAACCAGCCTATATAATGGTATTGATACGGAATTCCAGGAGCAAAAACCAGAACCAGGTCCACCGTTGGTATCTGATCACTGTTCGATGACAACCCATGGAGAAGCATCCTACAATCAAGGAGGAACACACAATGAAACAGCAAAAACGCATCGCCTGGATCATGATGCTGGCCATGATCATGAGTCTCATCACCCCCATGGCAGCACTGGCCAATGGGCAAGAGCCACCACTTTGGCAAGATCCACAACTTGGGCAAGGACCAGGAGCTGGTTCCCAATTACCGCCACCGATGCCGCCACCGCCACCGCCACCAACTTCTGATTCAGGTTCTTCTGGTTCAGATTCTCAACCACCGCCATCGGGATCAACACCCGCCACGCCGCCCACACCCAGTCATAGTTTTGACATGGGTGACGGTGCCATAACCATCAGGCCGGGGACTGCACCATGCATGGGAATGATAGCCGTGGAACAAGATACAGTGACCAGCCATGTGTATGCAGTGGATACCATCCGCATCAGCGGCTCTGGAAACAATCAAATTGTGGCAGATGGCGTAACAGCCAACATCACGCTGAGGGATGTCAATATCAATATCAATATCCATATGTCCTCAGCCAACCCTGCCTTCAAATTGAAGAACAACGCCACGGTAACCCTCACCCTGGAAGGAAACAACACCTTGCGAGGTGGAGAGGGAGGTGCTGGTGTACAGGTGCCAACAGGTAGCACCCTTACCATTGGTGGAAATGGAACTATCACCGTTGCTGGTGGTGACGGTGATGATTATGGGAGTGGTAATGGTGGTGCTGGCATTCATGGCTCAGGTACCATCAACCTGACAGGCGGCGTCATTACTGCCATGGGAGGCGGCGGTGGTGATGCTATTGGTATGCCGAACAATGGCGGTGCTGGAATTGATGGGCAGGGTGGTGCTATCAATCTGACTGGTGGTGTTGTGACCGCCACAGGAGGCAGTACCGTCAGGGATTGGAGTACTGCAGGGGTGGGCATCCGGGGGAATGTCACCATCGGTGGCGGCACCGTGACGGCCACCGGGGGAAGTACCACCAGGAATTTGAGTTTTGCAGGAATGGGCATCCAGGGGAATGTCACCATCAGTGGCGGCACCGTGACTGCCACCGGAGGCAGTACCACCGGAAATGAGAGTCGTGCTGCTGACGGCGTAAGGGGAACGGTTGACATCACTGGCGGCGCAGTGACCGCCACCGGGGGTGACACCACTGGGGATAGTAGCATATCAGGGTCCGGCATCTGTGGAGATATCACCATGAATGGCGGCGCAGTGACTGCCACAGCTGGCAACACCACTGGGAATAGCAGTGATGCGGAAGCTGGCATCTATGGAAGGGTCGCAGTTACCAGCGGCATATTGATTGCTACGGGCGGCAGCACCACTGGGAATAGCAGTGCCGCAGGAATCGGCATTTTGGAAAGCGTCGCCACTATCATCAGTGGCGGCACCGTGACCGCCGTTGGTGGTGACACCCAGGGATCTTCGAGTCAAGCAGGAGCCGGCATTTCTGGTGTTGCCATTCAACTCACCGGCGGCAGTATCACCGCTACAGGAGGCAGTGCCCAGGATATCAACAGTCTTGACGGATTCGGTATAAGGAATCAGGCGAGTTTTAATAACGGGCATATTGTCATTGAAAACCACCCCAGTCTGGTGGCCACCGGTGGTGGCAATGCCGCCCCTGTGGGTGTGCGTCCAGGTGGTTCAGGCACCCTTATCCTTCGAGACGGCAGTGGCAATGACCTCACCTACCTGCGAATGGAAATGAAGCAGGGAAGCACCCCTTTGGCCAACGCCCCCCTGAGCATTTTTTCCACAGCTGACCCCATCGGCATCGCCGGTACCACCAATGAAGACGGGGTGGTGGGCTTCTTTGTTCCCCGAACCCCAGCGACAGACCATACCCTTTCCATGAATCAGGGGAAGACATCAGCAGTGATACAGCCAGGAGACCGGCTCACCAGAAGCTACAGCCTGAACATGGCCAACGAAGCTGTGCTCACAGGTCTTGCCCTCACCACCGCTGAAGCAACCCCCGCACCAGTGCCCCTTACTCCCGCTTTTCAGGGAAACCAGCGTCACTACACTGCCCAGGTGAATCACCACCAGACAAGCCTGCACCTGTACCCCACAGCACCGGCAGCAGCCACCATCACCCTTCACCATGCCGCCGGTACCGGGACCAGTCCCTTTCAGCACATCCCCCTGCAGGAGGGAACCAATGACTTTAGGATTGTGAACCAGATCACTGATAACGATGCAGAAGTGATCTATCTGGAAACCTACACACTCAGCGTACATCGGGGAGCCCCCTTATCCGGCAACGCCGCCCTCGGTACCCTGAATCTAAGCAAGGGAACCCTTACTCCCGCTTTTGCAAAAGACCATTACCAGTACACCGCCACCGTGGCACATGCCATTGACACCCTCATACTTCAGGCAACCACTGAAGACACCCAGGCTACCCTGGCAGGAACCGGTACCAAAAACCTGAAAGTGGGCAGTAATCCCTTTGAAGTGACCGTTACGGCTGAGAATGGCAGCCAGAAGATTTATCACATTACCATCATCCGAAGCAGCGCTCCTACCGGCGGAAGCTCAGGCGGTTCTTCAGGCGGTTCAGGCAGGAATAATGACAGAGGCAGCACCGGCACCACGCCACCCGCCGGTAACCAGCCGCCAGCGGCAGCAACCAACACGGGAGATACTCCTCTCGGTGAAACCCAGGGGACGGACGGCATCACAGGCCAACGGCCTCCGGTCACCATCCGCCTCGCCATCGGCCAGGGCGAAAGCCAGGTAAACGGGACACCAACCCCCCTGGAAGCCGCCCCCTACATCGATCCAGTGAGCCACCGCACCATGATGCCCCTGCGTTTCATCAGTGAAGCTCTGGGAGCCACCGTCACCTGGAAGGCGGAAGCCCAGCAGGTGATCATCACCAGCGGCGATACGGAAATTATTCTCACTATTGGATCAACAGAAGCTCTGGTGAACGGTCTTCCCTTGACACTGGAAACCTCACCGGTGATCCAGCCCCCCGGGCGCACCTTTGTGCCCCTGCGGTTTATCAGCGAAGCCCTGGGAGTGAAGGTCACCTGGCATCCTGAAACCCAGGCCATCACCTTAACGCGCTAAATCAATGCGAAAGAATAAAACCATCAACACAACACATAAGCAATGAAACCTTCACCCATTCATCCATTCACCCATAGCCCACAAACCCTTGAAAACACGACCCCCTGGCAGCGATGAACCGTCGCCGGGGGGGTTATGTTGACGCAGTCAGGTTACTGTCACAAAAAACACCCGCTGAAAGGCGTTTCCATCAAAGGAAGCTGCCTCAGGCGGGTGTTTTTGCGGGTGTCTCTATGAGAGAAAAAAGCGGGTCAGCTGGCTTCCTGCAGCAGTATTTCATCTGCGTCTGCATCAGGGAACTCTTCATTGAGCACGTGCTCCACGTATTCAAAAAAACGGTCGTAAATGCCAATCAGGTTTTCTTCAACGAAGGGATCTGTGACGTTGGCGGCCTCCAGCATCTGCCGAAAAGAAAGGTTGGTTCCCAGACGGATCACCTGAGTGTATTTATCAAAGTTTTCTTGATAAGCTGCTTCGCTGATGGACAGAAAATCAAAGGCGGCCAGTGCTGACAAACCATAGGACGCATAATAAAGAGGCGTTTCGAAAAAGTGGGGGATGTCTGACCAGCCCAAAGAGACATCTGTGTCTGCAAAATAAAAGTCAATCCCATAAGCTTCTCCAACCTCTCGATAGAGCCGGTTGAGATTTTCCACCGTCAGATCTTCCGCAGGCATCTGATGAGCGGCGATTTCGAACTCGGCGGCAATGGCAGCATCCACCATAATCATCAGCTGATTGTTTAAGACCGAAAGAGTGCCGGCAGTGGCGTCTTCCTGAAGCAAATCCCCGGCATGGTACAAGAGAAGCATTTCAAGACCTGTGGAATGAGTTTCCAGGGTCTCCACATAGAAGCGATCGTGCTTCAAAACTGACCGCAGGGGAGTGCCTTCATAGGCCTCATAGACATCAGCAAGCAGGTGACCCAGTTCATGGATATACGACCACAGCATCACAATGGCAGAGCCTTCATTGATCATGTAAATGACTCCGTCGCCAGGGTACATCAGGGACATGGCGAAGGCTCCAAAATACCCGTCGGGATGATCATTGATTACCAGCAGGTTCCTCTCGATGCTGTCTCTTACCGGGGCTTCGAAGGGGGTGTGGTCAAAAAGATCCCAGATGGCCTCCAGGTACTGGTAATACCAGTCGTTTTCCTGGGAATCATCCAACCAGCTTTCAAAGGGGATCATTTCCTGAAGTGATGCCATCTCTTTTTTCAGCTCACTGAACATTTCGGTGGCGGTGCGTAGGGTATGAACCATTTCTTCAGTTGAAAAATCCCTTCCATAGTACTGCTCCATGGAAAAATCGGTATAGTTTTCATACCCCTGGCTGTGGGCGTAAGCATTTCGAAGGTTGATCAACTCAATGTAAAGGGGGGCGCGCAGCGCATTCCTTTTTTCAGAAATTTCCCAGTAAAGAGCATCAAATTCATCAGGGTCTAACGTATCATAAGCAATAAAAATGTCAGACATCGACAGGTCGTCGCCATCCACCTCAATGGTGATGCTGCTGTTGTTCAAAGCGGTTACCTGTGTGATTAGCTCCAGTTCCTGCAGCTCAAAACGGGCATTTGCCTCTGGGTCAATCTCATAAGCTTCGTAGGCGTTACCCAACACATCCCGCATCAACTGGTTGAAGGGGGAGTCAATCAGTTGCAGTACCAAATGAAAAAAGACCTCTTTCGCGGCGGCTGATTCAGTGGACACCTGGGTAAAATAGGCAAGCTGTGCTTCGTCGCTGAGATTCATACTATTGTCCAAGTTGGACAATGCCTGTACCCGAACAATCTCATCAATCAGTTGGGAAAATTCTATGAGAAGTTGGTACATCGCCTGGTACTCCTCGGTGGTGTGCATGTAAAGGTCGGCAGTGGCGGTGGCCAGCAGGTGCTCCATGTCGGCAGCGATTTCCTCACAAGGCCGCAAGTGAGGCGCCAGATCCCGGCTCATTTCTTCCAGAGGCAGCCGTTCTCTGGCGGGTGGTATGTAGGTGCCTTCGGCAATGGGATAGGCAGCTGCGAAACCGGGAAGAGCACTGGTAAAAAAGAACGTGATGATCAGAAGGAGGGAAATGAGTTTCTTTCCTGTTCGGACACCTGCAAACGCGCTAAAAAGGGTGTGTGAGGGGGTTGGCTTGATCAAAGGGCATTCTCCGTTCAAGGGTAGTAGGGTAAAGGATTCTGAGTAATCGACAGCGGTGGATCAGTCATGGCAGATACAGGCAGTGCCCCCAGCGTGTGACTGGCACCGAAGCCGGCAACGGGAGGGGATATTCATCACAGGGCATGGAAATGCCATGGGTGATCCAATGGGTCTATTATATCCGACTTTAATCTTTCGAAAAAGCAATTCATGTAAAATAACTGTTATTTTCATCGGGATGCCGGTTACAAGATCGTGATAAGAGGAATAAGCGTTGACAGGCGATGAAAAAGATGGTAAATTAAACACATAAAACATATCGGTTATATATGATTTAATGGCAGCGTCGTCAACAAGAAAGAAGAAGGAGGCCATTTCATGGCGAAAATTGCACAAAACCTGACAGATCTCATTGGCAACACCCCCCTCTTGGAACTGAGAAGCTTTGGAAAAAGCGAAGGAGCCCAGGCGCGCATTCTGGCAAAGCTGGAGGCTTTTAACCCCGGAGGCAGCGTGAAAGACCGCATTGGCCTGGCCATGGTACAGGATGCAGAAGAAAAAGGCCTGCTGAAAGAAGGCAGTACCATCATCGAACCCACCAGCGGCAACACAGGCATTGCACTGGCCTTTGTGGCAGCCGCCCGGGGCTACCGGCTGATTCTCACCATGCCGGAGACTATGAGTGTGGAACGACGCAATATGCTGAAAGCACTGGGAGCTGAACTGGTACTCACTCCCGGCCCTGAAGGGATGAATGGGGCCATTGCCACCGCCAAAGAGCTGGTGGCATCCAACCCGGGAGCCTTTATGCCCATGCAGTTTGAAAACGAAGCCAACCCGGCAGTTCACCGGCGTACCACAGCAGAAGAAATCTGGCAGGATACCGATGGTCAGGTGGATTTCTTTGTGGCCGGGGTTGGCACCGGCGGCACCGTCACCGGTACCGGTGGGGTGCTGAAAGAACGAAATGCTCAGCTGAAGGTGGTGGCCGTTGAGCCGGACGACTCTCCTGTGCTTTCTGGTGACAAGCCCGGGCCCCATAAGATTCAGGGTATTGGTGCCGGGTTTATTCCCAAAGTGATGAAAATGGATCTGCTGGATGAAATAGTGCGGGTGAAGAACGACGAAGCCTTTGAAACAGCCCGAAAACTGGCGAAAACCGAGGGACTGTTGGCGGGTATTTCTTCTGGAGCTGCTGCCTTCGCCGCTGCAGAGCTGGCCCGTCGCCCGGAAAACAAAGGAAAAACCATTGTGGTGCTTCTGCCCGACACCGGCGAACGCTATCTTTCCACCCCGTTGTTCCAGGAAAACGAGTAAGGAAGCATCAAGAAAGGGTTTCATCTCCCTGTCAGAATTGATAAGATAAGCACAAGAGAAAGTCAGCGCATCATCAATGGTGAGCTGACGTGATTTGGGGAGAGGGGACAGAAAGAATGAAATGGGATCATCACGTTGAAGGAGAACGAATGCAGACACATCTTGAGAAACTGATCAAAGCCCATCGCCGCTGGACAGAGCAGGGAGCCGTTGCCACTTACATTCCAGAGTTAAGCAAGCAGCATCCAGACCTGCTGGGGATCAGCGTATGTCAGGCTGACGGAAGCCAATGGCATGCCGGCGACTGGCAGGCACCCTTCACCATCCAAAGCATATCAAAGGTGGTCACTTTTATTTGCGTTTTACTGGACAATGCGTATGAAACGCTGACGGAAACCATCAGTGTGGCACCCACGGCAGATGGTTTCAACTCCATTGTGAATCTGGAAACCAAAAACGAACACCGGCCTCTCAACGCCATGATCAACTCCGGTGCCATTGCCAGCATCGCCCTGGTGAAGGGTGAGACAATGGCAGCAAAATACCAGCGCATTCTTCAAATGATGGCGGATATGACAGGCCGCGACAGCCTGCAGGTGAATGAAGCGGTTTACCAGTCAGAAAAACGCACCGGCGATCGGAACCGAGCCCTGGCTTATTACATGAAAAGCACGGGCATCATTCAGGGAGAAGTGGAAGAATTGCTGGATGCCTACTTTAGGCTCTGTTCCCTGGAGGTTACCTGCAAAGACATTGCTGTGATGGCAGCGGTGCTGGCCTGTGATGGCTTCGCTCCTCTCGCGGGCAAAACCCTTTTTGACGCCAAAACCGCCCGAATTGTCAAGGCAGTGATGACCACCTGCGGCATGTACGATGGTTCTGGTGAGTTTGCCGTTGATGTGGGTATGCCGGGAAAAAGCGGTGTGGGCGGCGGCATCATGGCCGTTTCTCCCAGAAACATGGGCATCGGTGTCATGGGCCCTGCCCTGGATGCCAAGGGTAACAGCCTGGGAGGGTGGAAGCTGCTACAAAGCTTGTCCCGGGATTGGGACTTGAATATCTTCTAACTCAATGACTGAACCTCTGAGCGCTTAAGGCCTTGAAATCCTTAAGATCAGGGGTTTTTCTTCATTGACAGGAGCGCTTGGTAACGGTATATTTGTAAGGGTCATCTATAAGAAAGACAGGGCATCAAAAACTGGCGGTATCCGTTGCCAACAAAGACTTCATGAGATCATAAGTAGAAAAAAAGCGCTAAAACCTTTTAAAGGAGCGGGGTACCATGAAACTTTCAACAAAGGGCCGCTATGGACTTCGGGCGCTGGTTGACCTGGTGCTGTATGCCCAAGGTGAGCCTATGCCCCTGGCGAGTATTGCCGGGCGGCAGGCGATATCAGTACAGTATCTGGAGCACGTCTTTTCTGCTCTGCGCAAAGGCGGTATCGTGAAGAGCATCAAAGGCCCCCGGGGTGGATATGCCCTGGCAGAGCCGCCGGAAAAAATGACCGTTAGTCGGGTGCTTCAAGCTGTTGAAGGCACTCACGCCATTGTGCAGGAACTTGGCAAAGAGGAAGAAAAATCGGAAAACACCATTGAACAGGTGATCCGTGAATCCTTGTGGCAACCCATCGATGAAGCTGTTGCCAGCGTACTTGAACAGGTCACCCTGGCAGATTTGGCTGAGGAAGCCCGCCGGAAGGAAAGCGACAACAGCCCCATGTTCTACATTTGATGTGACGGTTCTTCATCCACTATCGATCAAGCTGATTCCTTCAATGTGATCTCATAGGGTTCAACCATTTACTGTAATCGTCAGGTGTGCCAGATTCGCCATAAATGAAACAAACCCTTCGGTCAAACGTCTGCATTTTATGAAAACCATCAGGAAAGCTCATTTTACGAAAGCCCATTGCCATCTGACTGACGACTTCATGGAAAGGGTGCCATGGAAAAGCATCATGGAAATTGTGAAAGAGGAAGTGAAAGAATGCTGCATGCGTTTTCAAGAACAGAAATGCTCCTGGGAAAGCAGGGGCTTGAAAAACTTGGCAACAGCCGGGTGGCTATTTTTGGCATCGGCGGCGTGGGAACCTTTGCCGTGGAGGGTCTGGTGCGTTCCGGCGTGGGGAAATTTCTGCTGGTGGACGACGATCAGGTATGCCTCACCAATTTGAACCGGCAAATTCACGCCACCCGAAAAACCATCGGCAAACCCAAGGTGGAAGTGATGCGGGAACGCATTCTGGAGATCAATCCAAAGGCATCGGTGGCAGTCTTTCAGCGGTTTTATCTGGCAGAAAAGACCGCCCCTCAAGGAGAGCCTGCCGGACGGGCGTCTGACGGGCAACTTCCTTCGGGAGCCGGCTTACCTCCCGTTGAAAATGGGCTCGCCTGGGAAGAAGTGCTGGCCTTTCACCAGACACCGGGCCAGCAGATTGACTATATCATTGACGCCATCGACACCGTATCTGCCAAGCTGGACCTGGTGGTGAAGGCCCAGGCGGCAGGCATTCCCGTGATCAGTGCCATGGGAGCCGGCAACAAGCTGGACCCTACCCGCTTTGAAGTGGCCGATATCTATCAAACCGTCAACTGTCCCCTGGCGAAGGTCATGCGCAAAGAGTTGCGCCGCCGGGGTGTGTCGGGCTTGAAAGTCGTTTATTCTCAGGAAGAACCTCTGAAGCCTCTGGAAGAAGAAAGCAACAGCTGTCACAGCAGCTGCGTCTGCCCTGGGGGTACCTCCCGTACCTGTACCACCCGCAGGGCCATTCCCGGCAGTGTGTCCTTTGTGCCCTCCGTGGCCGGACTGATACTGGCCGGAGAAGTGATAAAGGATTTGATCGCCTCATGACAAACAACCGCACACCCTCCACTGGTCGACCATCATCCCGCAGCACTTCCATGAAAAAGCGAAGTCTCATTCAATCATTCCTGCCCCTGTGGCTGGGATATGGGGTGCTGGCAGCGCTGATCTTCTGGCGTTTATCCGGGTTCTGGCTGCCCCTGCTTATTAATCTGGTGCTGTTCCTGGCAGCAGTGCGGTTAATGGGCAGCCTGCGGCGGCACCGGTCATCACGGCAACGACAGCAGCAGCGCCGAAAGCTGCAGCCTACCCGCAGGAGAACAGTTTCTGCAGACCGAAGAGGAAAACCTGGCGAATCCGACGGACAGACAAAGAGCCCGCCAATGCTGGAACCGCTTTATGAAACAGGCGAAAGAACACGCAACACGGCAAGCACCCGACGGGAAATCTCCCTGCCCTTCGACACAGCTCCCCGTCCCCTGCCGGCCTACGACCCTGAGACAGAACGGCAGCAGCCGTTGGAAGGACAGAGTACTGCAACTGGTTCATCCGCCAGGGAGGCAACTACATCTGAAGAATCCTGGCAGGCACATCTGCGGCAGCTGAACACCCGGATTGAAGAAAGCCGCAAACAAATGGAAGCTGAAAAACGGGAACAACTGGCCCGGGAAGCCCGGGAACGGCATATTCATCAAGAGTTGAAAGTGCTGTATCCAGAAAAATATGAAACTCAGCAATCGCAAAACGTCCCGCCGGCAGAGAAAGCATATGAGGTAAAAGAAAATCTTTCTGCCGGAGAAGAAGCTTCCTTTGAAGAGAAGGGTATCAAAGAAAAAAATGGCGCTGAGAAGGCTGATAATGAGCGCGCAATCTCTCCTGAAAAGGATTCTTTGCCCGATGAGCCGACCTCACCAGAGACCCTGCTTCGGCAAACCATTACCTTCTCAGGGAAAACCAGTTTCAAACCAGCATACCATCAGGCTTCATCACCAGATTCTTCAAAGGCTGATGCTGCTGAATCCATGAAATCTGCGGGTACGGAACCCCAGCAGTCCACCCGGCAACCCTTTCAACAATCCGCTTCGCAAGCTTCTCAGGAAGCACCACCGTCGCGGGAAACCTCTGTGCCGGCTCAGGCGGCGGGCAATTTGAGGCAACAGATCATTGAAAGCGATGCCCAGCCTCCCCGCCCCTACCGCCAGCCACCCCTGTATCTGTTGCAGCGGTCGGAGGATGCCGCCCCGGAAACCGATGAAGAAGCTCTGTTGGAACAGGCCATTTTACTGGAAGAAACCCTGGAGAGCTTCGGCGTGAAAGCCAAGGTGAACCATGTGACCCGGGGGCCCGCCATCACCCGGTTTGAACTGCAGCCGGAACGGGGGGTGAAGGTGAGTAAAATCACCGGACTCAGCGACGACATCGCCCTGAACATGGCGGCCCGCACCATCCGAATTGAGGCCCCCATTCCCGGAAAAGCCGCCATTGGTATTGAACTGCCCAATGAAGAAACCGCCATGGTCTCTTTCCGTGAGATGGTGGAATCACCTCTTTATCACCAGTTTCTTTCTCCCCTGCCCTTTGCCCTGGGGAAAAACATCGCCGGAGAAGCAGTGGTTTTTGACCTCGCCAAGGCACCTCACCTGCTCATTGCCGGTGCCACCGGCTCGGGAAAAAGCGTGTGCATCAACACCCTGATCCTCAGCATTCTCTATAGTGCTCACCCCGATGAGGTGAAACTGCTCCTCATTGACCCCAAGGTGGTGGAGCTGAATCGCTACAACGGCATTCCCCATCTCATGGCCCCCGTGGTGTCAGATCCGAAAAAAGCCACTGCCGCACTGAAATGGGCCGTGAAAGAAATGGAAGGCCGTTACCAGGCCTTCGCCGAAAAAGGGGTGCGTGACATCGCCGGCTATAACAACAAAACGCCGGAAGACCCCATGTACTGGATGGTGATCATCATCGATGAGCTGGCAGATCTGATGATGGTGGCCGCCCGGGAGGTGGAGGATTCCATCTGCCGCCTGGCCCAGATGGCCCGGGCCGCTGGCATTCACCTGGTAATTGCCACCCAGCGTCCCTCGGTGGACGTGATCACCGGCCTCATCAAGGCCAACATCCCCTCCCGGATCGCCTTCTCCGTGGCCTCCCAAATTGACTCTCGTACCATTCTGGACATGGCCGGGGCTGAGAAGCTTTTGGGCCGGGGCGACATGCTTTTTTACCCCACAGGAGCCAGCCAGCCCATGCGGGTGCAGGGAGCCTTCCTCACCGACGACGAGGTGATGGATACCGTCAACCACCTGCGCCAGTATGAAAGCGGAAACCAGCTGGAAGAAGCCCTTCAGGAAGAAATGCGCACCGCCGCCATGGAACCGGAGGAAGAGTCTGAAACAGAGTCAGAGGAAGTGTTTGAACAGGCCCTGCGGCTGGCCTTCGAACAGCAGCAGATTTCCATCTCCATGCTCCAGCGAAAGCTGCGCATGGGCTTCAACCGGGCCGCCCGGCTCATTGATGAAATGGAAGAAAAGGGCTACGTGGGCCCCAGCGAAGGCACCAAACCCCGCAAGGTGATTTCTGCCACCGGGCGGGTATCGCCGCAGGAAGGCATTTCAAGTGATGATCATCAACAAGACAAGACAGACATCCCCATCACCACTTGATGTGTGACCCTGTCTTATATGCTGTTTGAGGAAACTGCAAGAACTCATATGCTGACGATCATAGGATCATCTTAAGGCAACCCCGCTCCGCGTTGTTGAATACCCAACGCGGAGCGGGGTTTTTGTAATTTGACAAAAGAAGATGGAGGATAGCCGTTTGTGATTCAGTGAACAAATGCGAATATTAAGCCAGTTCCATCTTCTTGCCGGAAGGCAATCATGAGGTGTAGACTCTTTGACAGAGGGTATATACTAAACAAAAAATAGAACTAAATAGAACCTATAGGATGCCAGTTATGATGCAGTAACAACTGGATGCATGTTGTTTAAATAAAGGGAGTGCGATTAATGATTCGAATAGTCATTGCTGAAGACCAGGAGTTATTGGCAGAACTGTTGGAAGAAATGCTGGCACATGTGCCGGATATGGAGGTCGTTGCCCGGGCCTCCAATGGGGAGGAAGTCATTGGGTGTGTTAGGAAACACCAACCGGATGTGGTGCTAATGGATCTTAGGATGCCTAAATTGGAAGGCATAGAGGCAACGACAATCATAAAGGCAGAGATGCCAGACGTGAAAGTGTTGATTTTGACTGCCTCAGAAGAAGAGAAAGATGTGAGGGAAGCGCTTCAAGAGGGAGCAGATGGCTACTTGCTGAAAAAGAGTCATAAGTCAGAGTTGCTGTTGGCGGTAAGAGGTGTGTTTGCAGGGATGCAGGTCCTGGGAAATCAGGTGAAGCAAAAGGCCTATAGCCAGCAACAGATTTCAGGTGATCATGGTAAAGCAGACACTATAAAAAGCACAATGACCGAAAAAGACTTTACAGAACGGGAACTGGCAGTTCTTAAATGTCTTGCAGAGGGAAAACAGCCTGACGAGATTGCCAGTGAGCTTTACCTGTCAGAAGGCAGGATTCGGAATCAGATCACAGAAATCATCAAAAAAGCAGGTGTAAAAGATCGAACACAACTGGCTATTTACGCTTTGCGCCTGAGAATGGAGAATGCCACCCATGAATAAACCTTCCCTAAAAAATCGAAGAAAAAAGATCGTCTTGAAACGTTACCATGAGACCAATGAGCAGCTGTCAGCCATTCTGAACATACAGCAAGAGATGATTTGCCGCTTTACGGCGGAAGGAGTGCTTGTTTACGTCAATGAGGCCTACTGCAGGGCATTTGGCAAAAAAAGAGAAGAGCTCCAGGGATGTTCTTTTTTTCAATTGATTCCTCAAGAGCAGCACCAGGCTGTTCGTGAAAAAATAAAGCACCTGATAGCTACAGGTGAAACAATCACCTATGAACACCAGGTTCTGGATCAGGGAGGACATCGGCGTTGGCAACAGTGGACAGATACGGTGGCAAAGCGTGAAAACGGTCAGGTGGTGGAACTTCAATCATGCGGACATGATATTACCCGGCGGGTGAACTTGGAGCAGGAACTTCGTGCCCACCAGTTATTTTTGAACACACTCCTTACCAACACGCCAGCCGTAATTTATGCTTATCGGATTAATGGAAAAGGAGAAGTAACCATCAGTTACGTGAGTCCTAACATAGAAGCAGTACTGGGTGCTTCCTATACATCATTTATCAACAGTTACGACGAATGGTGCCGGCGGATTCATCCCGACGACCTGGAAAACTATCTACAAGTTAAAAGCAAAGGAGATGGCAAGGTTGAGTTCCGCGTTTTTGATCAGTGGGGGCGGATTAGGTGGTTATACGATCAACAGCGGGTACTGCAGGATTTAGGTAATCATAAAGAAGTGGTGGGATCACTTTGGGAAATTACAGATAGAAAAATGGCTGAGGCTGTCTCTCAACGGGCAGTCAAAGAAGCGCGAACTGCCAATGAAACGAAAAGCAGATTTCTGGCTAAAACCAGTCATGAAATCAGAAATCCCATCAACGGAATGATGGGAGCATTACAGCTTCTTGAGAACACAGCCCTTGACAACCGGCAAAAACGTTATGTAAGCCAACTCTCTCAATCATCTGAAAACCTGACCCGGATACTTGATGATATTTTGGATATTTCCAAGATGGAAGCGGGTAAACTGACATTGGAACATGTCACCATAGAGTTGATGGATCTCGTTGATACAGCAACAGTCCCTTATATACAGCAAGCGCAGCAAAAGGGTTTGGAAATAGAAAAGATGTTGTTACCATCGCTACATACTCAGATTAAAGGCGATCCCGTTCGCATCAGGCAAATTATTTCCAACATGCTCAGCAATGCCATTAAGTTCACGGAAAATGGACGAGTGCGTATCAGATCGATGATTGAGGAAACCGAATCAGAGGTGAAGATACTGGGGGGTGCTGTGGGAAAGCAGTTCATCATACAGGTACAAGACACAGGCATTGGAATGACAGATGAAGTCCAACGCACTCTTTTTGAACCTTTCATTCAGGCGGAGGCCTCCTTTACGAGGCGCTATGGCGGTACGGGTCTGGGAATGACCATTGTGAATGAACTGGTGAGTTTGATGCAGGGGAACATACGTGTGGAAAGCAAGCCGGATATTGGCACCACCATAACCGTAACCATACCTGTTGAAATCATCAGTGACACAACGACGCTGCTTAAGGATGATGAGCAACTAAAAGGAAGTCACTTTTTACTGGTGAATCTTTCCTCTGGTGAAGGTCATGGGATGACAACGATCCTCGAGAAGCTGGGATGTCATGTAACCAGCGTGGAAGAAGTGGAACAGGCACTGAAGGTGCTGATGAACCAAGAGGAGACACAAACCCTTTACCAGGGTGTCATTATGGCAGAAAAGCTGAAAGGAATGACCAGCGATGATTTTGTGGATATCATTCGAAAAATACCGTCAATCAGCCAAACGCCCTGCTGTCTTCATCACAGTTTCAGTATGATGGATCGGATGAATGACGCTGAGCAGGGTCAGATAGTTCATTGGCAGCGTTATGATGCGGTGATGGGGACACCCTTGAAACGATCAGAAGTCATCGCAAGCCTTCTGAAGATGCAACGGACCAATGGCAAAAAAGCGGAGGAGAAGAGTACTGCATTTCGAGAGGGTGATGAAAGTCTTCAGGAGGTGCCGGTTCCCCTGGAAATTCTGGTGGCAGAAGACCAGGAGGGAAACCGGGAGCTGGTGTTGGAAATGCTGCATATCAGCGGGTATAAGGCGACAACGGTCGCCAACGGAGAAGAAGCAATCAAGGCTTGTGAGGGTAAGGCGTTTGATCTGATATTTATGGATTGGCAAATGCCATATGTGAATGGCGATGAAGCCACGCGCCGCATTCAGGAAGGAAGTGCTGAAAAAAAGCCCTTGATTGTGGCAATGACCGCAGTGGTGATGCCTGAAGAAAAGAAAGCATGTTTGAAGGCTGGCGTGGCAGGCATTATGGAAAAACCTATTAAAATGAAGACGTTGAAGCACTGGTTAAAACAAGCTGCTTTACTTCGAGAAGAAAATCAACCAAAATGAATCATATTCAAAACGGTGCCGTTGGCGCCGTTTTTTCTTGAAATCATTTCATAAAGGCGCGTTCAGAAACCTCGAAGGAGACGCTCGTCATACTTGACAAAAAAGTGAATATTTCACGCGACTTCCCATTGGGAAGAAGTGGACGGTTTACCAATGGTGAGGCCTTCACGACTATTGATTCAAGCGTTTCACAGGAATCAAAGAGGTGTAAAAGTAGATTAAGAAAAGCAAAGAAGGGGCGATAGAGATGGAACATCATCGTAGACTCATCGAATACCAGCAGTTTCTGGACGAAACAGAAATAAGCGAGAAAAGAGCCCGTGAGCTTTACCTGTCTTTTGCAGAAAATTTGAGCTGTCTGTTTGCCCAGATGGGAGAAGCTGTTCAGCAGATGGATAGAGATCGGGTACAGCAGGTGCTGCATGCCATGGCAGGACTGACAGATGGTTACAAAGTGCCAGTGCTACATGACGAAATTGTAGGAATGCAAATGATGCTTCGATCAAATCACCCGCTGTCATCAGCAACTTTTCTAAACCAGAAGAAGCAAACTGAACAAATCAATGAGCAAGTGCTGAAAGAAATATCTCATTTGACTCAGAAGCTGTAAACATCACAAGCATATGTACATAAAAGCAGCTGAAGATGGGTGAAGAGGTAGTGGTCGGCACTTCCGGTAGAAAGGGGGAGAACTCATGAGGACCATGCTGAAAACCACTGTGCTGAAAGCAGTTATTGGAGGAATGATTTTGGCAATGGGACTTCCTCTGCTAACCTCAGGCATGTCTCAAGAAGAACGGGTTTTTTATGGGGCTGACAGAGAGTATCCCCCCTGGTCGTATGAAAGTGAAGGCGCTTTAAAGGGGTTTGATGTCACGCTTCTACGGGAAATTTTCAGGGAAATCTCAGTTCCTTTGTCAATGGAAGGGATGGAATGGTCCCAAGCCCTCAGCACCATAGAAAATCGGGAGATTGATATCATAAGCTCCTTGATGAAAACAGAAGAGCGTAGTGAGTTTCTCCTGTTTTCAAAACCCATTGCCACCATCGAGAATACATTTTTTGGATTTCAGGATCGGGTGAACTTTTCAGTGGAAGACATGGCAAATTATCGGATTGGAGTGGGGCTGGCTCATGAAGATGCAGAGATTTTGGAAGATCTTTATGGTCAGGTGGAAAAGGTCTTTTACTCAAATCTTTCGGACGCAGTTCAGGCGCTGGCAAGAGGTGACATCGATCTTATTTTTGGGGAAACACAAACTCTTCGACATTATGCAATTGCAGCAGGGTTTCAGGGAGAGGTGAAACCAGTGGCGCCCGCCATTGTATTGAAAGAGTATCACTACGGCATTCGAAGGGATCGACCAGATCTTCAGGCAGCAATCAACGAAGGACTTGAGGTGCTAATTAAAAATGGAAGATATGAAACGCTTTATCGTCAATATATACACCAACCGTCACCCTATTTAATTGCTCAGCAACAGCGCCAGACAAGAAGTCAGAGGCTGTTGGCTGCTATGGGGATCCTAATGACACTTATGGTAGCCAGATACTGGGGAAAACATCAAAAGATGATGGAACTCCAGGGGGCCTATGAACAAATCAAAGCAATGGAGGCGGTGATGGGTGATCAGTTGGATCAAATGAAAATACAGCAACAAACCCTGCTCGAAAAAAAAGAACAGTTAAAGCATATGGCGTTCCATGATGACCTGACGACGCTTCCCAACTTGAAAGCCATGAAAGCGTTTATGACAAAGATAATAAATGAAATTGATCCCATAGAGGAAGAAGTGGCCTTTCTGTTGATGGACTTAGACAACTTCAAAAGTATCAACGATATGTATGGACACCATGTGGGTGACGAATTGTTGAAAAACTTAGCGAAAGATATGAAGCACGTGTTGCCGGAACAGGGATTTCTGGCGCGTACAGGAGGTGATGAGTTTTCCATTTGTGTGCCTGGAATCAGAAACCGACATGGGGTGACGGAACTGGCGGAAAGCATTAACGAGATCATGCGGGCGCCTCGTCGGGTATTGGGAGTACAGGTGTATATTAGTGCCGGAATTGGCATCTCCTTCTATCCCGCAGATGCAGTGGATGAAGACACCATGTTTGCCAGTGCAGAAGCGGCCATGTATCTGGCCAAAGGCAAAGGGCGCCACCAAGTGGAATGGTATTCCAATGAAATGCATCAGCGGTTATGGCAGCGGATGGAGGTGGAGGTGGATCTTCGTAAAGCGATATTTCGAAATGAGCTGAAGGTCCATTACCAACCTATTGTTTCTGCAAGGGATGAATCGATTATGGGACTGGAAGCGCTCCTGAGGTGGGAGCACCCTCAAAAGGGCATGGTTTCACCTGCGGTGTTCATCCCTGTGGCAGAGGAATCCGGTGAAATTGTGGCATTGGGCTGGTGGTCTATTGGACAGATTTGCAGGGATATTCATTATTGGGAGAACACCTTGTTGAAACAGATACGGGTATCGGTGAATCTGTCTTTAGATCAACTCCATCATCCAGACTTTATAGAACGATTTCATGAAACCTGCCAAAACATGAAAGTATCACCTTCGTGTTTCAGGTTTGAAGTAACTGAGAGCGTCACTATGGCCAATGTGAATGAAACAATCCATCGATTAAAGCAACTTAATGCCATGGGATGTGAGTTGTCCCTGGATGATTTTGGAACAGGATTTTCATCCATGAGCTACCTTCAGCAGCTGCCTGTGCAAGAACTGAAGATTGACAAGAGCTTTATCCGAAAAATGACAGATAAAAAGTCTCGGGAAATTGTCAGTACTATGATTCATATGGCTCACGTTCTCGGGAAAAATGTGGTGGCAGAAGGTGTTGAGAAAAAAGAAGAAGTGGATTGGCTTAAAGACTTCCAGTGCGACAAAATTCAGGGGTACTATTACCATCGGCCAATGCCGCTGGAAGAATTATTAAAGGTGGTGAGTGCCAATGGCAAGAGATGATGATAGTTGCCAGATAATTTGCGCGCTTGATCATGTTTGATAAAGAGAGATAACATGTTTGACAAAAGAGAGATAAATGGTGTGATAAATTAAAAAAGGGGTGGCAAATATGACAAAAAAATGGACTGAATCAATCACTTTTAAAACAGCAGTACCCATAGTCTTTGTGCTGATATTGATTTTCACAGCATCAGGGCTGGTGACCAGGAACGTGATTCGACAGGAGGTGCTTAATCAGTGGCAGATATCTGATCTGAAGCTGGTAAATGTGTATAGTGAACTGTTGGATGAAAGCGATGTGCAGGGATTTGTCGATAAAGTCTTCAGCGAAAATGACTTGGCCTATGCATTGTTCATTGATCGGGATGTTACCATTACAGCCCATAACAATCGGGACCGCATCGGTATCCAGCTAGATGATGCAGGAAGCATTGCCGCAGCGAGAGATGGTCAGGAATACTCGGACTACTTTCACTACTCCGTAACAGACTCTCTGGTGTTGGATGTACTTACGCCAATTTACCGAAATGGTGAACACATTGGCGCATTAAACATTGGCGTTTCTGTTGATGATGCCCGGGTTAACCAAATTCTGAGAGACAGCTTGGGAAGGATTATGTTGGTGACGATCATAGGTGGTGCAGCAGCCATTCTTCTGATCATCGGCATCAGCCAAAAGGTGGTTGTCAGCCCGTTGAAAGCAGTGACGGTGATGATTGAAAAACAGGGCAAGTTGGATTTTAGCCAGGATGATTCTTTGAAAGCCATCGACTATAAAGAACGCAAGGATGAGTTAGGCGTTATGGTGCGTTCTTTGTTTCATATGCAGGAGAATGTGAACAGTTTTCTTCATAAAACTCACTTGATGGGCAATCAGGTGGCTTCAACAGCTCAACAGCTGACAAGTATGGCGGGAGAAACAGCGAGGGCCGTGGAGGATGTGGCAGCCACCATTACTGAAATAGCAAGGGGAGCAACAGACCAAGCCAATGATACGGAAAAAGGCATGTCAACTGCCAGTAACTTGGGGCAGCAAATTGCCGGCAATCATGAGTTGACACTTCAGGCAACGGAGTTGGCTCAAAAAGTGAATGAACTGAAAGATGCAGGACGCATCTCCCTGAAGGATGTCATTGAGAAAACACATGAAAGTGGAGAAGCAGCCCAGAATGTAAGTGAAGTCATTGTGAAAACCAATGAGAGTGCACAGCAGATCAGAAATGCCAGTGCCATGATCAAGAGCATCGCAGATCAAACCAATCTACTGGCCTTGAATGCAGCCATTGAGTCCGCCAGAGCCGGAGAAGCAGGCAGAGGCTTTGCGGTGGTGGCTGATGAAATTCGGAAGTTGGCAGAGCAAACCAGCCGTTTCACAGATGATATTGAAAAAGTTATCGAAGAGTTGGCAGGTGCAACAGAAGAGGCTGTAGAAACCATGAAGAAAGTGGCTATGATCGTCAAGGAGCAAGAAGCAGGCATACAAGGTACCAGCCGGCAGTTTGATGGCATTGATGAAGCTCTGAAAGAACTTGATACATCCATGCAGCTTTTGAATAAGTCCAGTGTTGAAATGGAAGACAAAAAAAATCAAGTGATGGAGTTGGTACAAGGATTAGCGGCCATCGCAGAAGAAAATGCTGCCAGCACTGAAGAAGCATCGGCATCTGTGGAAGAACAAACAGCAGGGATGGAAGAAATTGCCAGTGCCACCCAGAACTTGTCAGAACTTTCACTGGAACTTCAAGAATCTCTGAAAGTCTTTAAGATATAGGGCGAATCACCTTAAACGAAACCAGCGTATTCGCAGGCAGGAAATCGGCAAAGGCAGCGAGGGGCATCTGATGAAAATGAAAGGAATCATTGAAAAACGTTCAAAGGAGCATAAAGGAGGAGCATAAAGGAGTATAGGTGAAACGAAAGACAAAGCATCAGAGAAGCATATAAGAAACTGGCAGCCCAAAAGGGGCTGTCAGTTTGATTTTGAAGGCAAAGAGCTTTGGTCAGGGCAACTGACACAGATAGAGCACAGGCACATAAAAAACAAAGACATCATACAAGTTGTAAAACTGCATTTTAAGGCAATAATAAAAATTATAAGAGTGGAATCCACGCTCAACAACGAGTGTGCGGGTTATGAAATATTTTAATAAACTGTTGACAGCGGAATGAAAACAAGTTAAAATGACAAAAACAAGAAAGTTGACATACAAGTTAGGCAGTTTAGTAAAAGGAGTCATTGAAGTCTGCTAACGCGCATTGGTTAATAGCGTCGAGAAAGGAGAATTGTCTTGGAACAAGCTCCAAAAAAAGCGGGAAGTCGCCCAAGTGAAAACGTTTACAGATATATTGAGCAAAAAATATTAAGTCAGGAGTGGACACCTGGGACCAAAATAGAATCAGAGAACCAGTTATCACAGAAGCTGGGTGCCAGCCGTATCTCGGTTCGAGAAGCCATTGAGAAAATGGTGGCATTGGATGTCCTGACAAAAAAGCAGGGCGGGGGCACTTTTGTCAATGAACTGTCCACATCCAGCTACTTGAATGGATTAATTCCCATGATCCTTTTAAACAAAGACAACTTGATGGATGTACTTGAGTTCAGAGAGATGATCGAAGCATCCTGCGCAAGACTTTGCGCTGAAAGGTGTGAAGAAGCCACCATTCGGGCGCTGGAAGAAAACTACCAGACCATGTGTCAGCATAACAACAAGTCAGCCGAGTTTGCAGAAGCAGACTATCAGTTTCATATGGAAATTGCTCAGGGAACCAATAATACCTTGATGATTAAAGTGAACAGCTTGCTGACGGATATTTGGAAGTTCCTTCAAGAAGAATTTAATCGGTATCTGGGCCCGGCCCGGGGTGTGGAGGAGCATCAAAAGATTCTTGAATCCATTAGGAACAGAGATCCTGAGCTGGCTGAACTCTTTATGAAGCGCCACATACAAAGAACCAGGCGAGAGATTCAGGCAATCAAAGATCAACAGGATCAACAAGATGAACAGAAACAGAAACAGGAGCAGGAGTAGGAACAGGAAAGCGCTGCAAACAGCTAAAAGAACAAGCAGGGCAGAAAATGGCTGGCGCAGGCCATTGGCAGATGCCCCATGAACAGGAAGTTTTTTACAAAAAAAAGATGTTATGCAGTGACGGAAGCCGTGGAATCAAAGAGGGACCGATGAGGTTAGTAATGATGCTGGGCAGCGAAGCGCCTGGAAACATTCATCATCAAAGGATGTTAAGGTGTCAGGGGAGAAGGCATTCGGAACGCTGTCAGGCCATTATATAAAAACAAAGGAGGATTACACATGAAGCATTTGAAAAAAACCATGGCATTGTTACTGGTGGCAGTATTGTTACTGGCAGGTTGTGGCAGTACCCCTGCTCAACCAAGCGAGCAGGAAACCGGTGGTGCCGCAGCAGCTGAACCAGAAAAAACGTATCTCATTCGAGCGGGCATTGGACTGAACGACCAGCATCCTCAGTATTTGGGTCTGGAAATTATGAAAGAGTACATAGAAAGAGAAAGTAATGGTCGTATTGAAATGCAGCTTTTTCACAGCAGTCAGCTGGGAGATGACATTCAAATGATGGAAGCCCTGCAGATGGGAAGCCAGGAGATCACATGTCCTTCTTCTGCACCCATTAGCTCCATTGATAAGCGGAACATGGTCTTTGACCTTCCCTTTCTCTTCCCAAGTGAAGAAGTGGCATCTGCCTTTCTGGATGGAGCCTTTGGACAAGAGCTGTTGGACGGTTTGGAAGACCATGGTTTAGTAGGCCTGGCCTATTGGGAAAACGGTTATCGACACCTGACCAACAGTGTGAGAGAAGTGCGTACTCCTGAAGATTTGCGGGGCCTGAAAATCAGAACAATGGAAAATCAAATTCACCTGGACTTCTTCAGAGAGCTTGGTGCCAACCCAACACCCATGCCTTTTGGGGAACTGTTTACAGCCATGCAGCAGGGCGTCGTGGATGGTCAGGAAAACCCGGTATCCACCATCTATCTGCAAAGCTTTTCAGAAGTGCAGGATTACACCACCTTAACAGGCCATGTATACAGCCCCTTTGTGTTGCTCATGAGCAAGGTTTTTTGGGATGAGCTGCCAGAGGATTTGAAAGAAATTGTTCAGGAAGCAGCTTATGTTGCCCAGGAAGAACAAAGAAGAATCAGCAGAGAATACGCTGATGAGATGGTGGAAGGTCTCCGAGAGCAGGGAATGACGGTGACAGAGCTAACTCTGGAAGAACTGCAAGCCTTCCAGCAAGTCACCAGTTCCACCATCGACAAGTTCAAAGGCGATATTGGAGCCGATTATGTGGATCAGGTGCTGGAAGAAATTCAACGGTTGACAAATGAAATGATGTAACCAGTCAGGTGTGGGGGTGTTTGAGGGACACTGGAACCAACACCCCCTGAAAAACTGGATAGAAAACTGAAAAGGAGTTTACCTGTTAAGCTCCTTTTTCGTTTGAGAGGGTGGAAGAAGGGGAGGCAAGTAGTTGAGATGAGCAAGCTGATGATTATTCCAAAGAGTCTGGGAAAAGTGAATCAGTTCATTGCGTTGATCATGAAGGCGGCCCTGGCTGTCAATCTGACGGTGATGGTAGGCATTGTTTTTTATGCAGTGATCAGCAGAAATATGCTCCATGCATCCATTGCGTGGGCGGAAGAGTTGTCCCGAATTCTGTTTTTATGGCTAGTTTTTTCCGGAGCAGTCTTGGGGCTTCATTATCGGGAGCATTTAGGCCTGACCATTCTGGTTGACCGATTCAATCCCCGGTGGAAACTGATTTTTGAGATGGTTGCATGGGTCTTGATTATCGTTGTCACAAGAGCCATGATCAACGGAGGCCATCGCATTGTGGAAGTGGTACACTCGGCAAGAACACCGGCTCTGGGGCTTCCCACTTCCATTAAATACTGGCCGGTGTTGGTGGCAGGGTATGCGATGATTCTCATATCCATCGAAAACCTGCTGTTTAGAACGGCAGATTTGGTTAAGGGCTTGCGACACAAATCTTAGGAGGTGAACGTTGATGGAAATGCTGATCATCTTTTTAGTGGCACTTTTTGGGTTTCTGCTGATGGGTGTTCCGGTGGCCTTCTGTTTGGGGCTGGCGGCATTGGTGATGATGGGAATTCAAAATTTTGGTCATGAGATGCTGGTTCAAAAAATGGTGGGTGGAATCGACAGCTTTCCCCTCCTGGCAGTGCCTTTTTTTATGTTGGCAGGTGAAATAATGAACACCGGAGGAATTGCCAAGCGAATCATCAACTTATCTAAGGCTCTGGTGGGTCACATCACTGGTGGTCTGGGGCTGGTGAACATTGTGGCCAGCATGTTTTTCGGAGGAATATCCGGTTCTTCGGTGGCAGATACCGCTGCCATTGGGGGCTTGTTGATTCCATCCATGAAAGAAGAAGGGTATGACGCTGATTTTTCAGCTGCGGTGACGGCATCCTCCGCCACCATGGGAATCGTGATTCCTCCCAGCATCCCCATGATTTTATTTGGACTGATTAGCGGAGTGTCGGTGGTGCGCATGTTTTTGGGAGGCATTATTCCAGGGATTCTCATTGGGTTTTCCCTGCTGATGCTGACGTTTATCATATCCAAAAAACGGAAGTATCCCAAGGGTGATGGTTTTTCAGTCATGGCCGTTTTCAGGGCGCTGAAAGAATCCATTTGGGCCGTTTTTTTGCCGGTGATTATCATCGGCGGCATTATTTCCGGTTACTTTACGCCCACAGAAGCAGCAGTGGTGGCAGTGGTGTACGCATTGGTCGTCTCCCTTCTTATCTATCGGGAAATGACATTAAAAGACCTGCCTAAAATTCTCATTGATACGGGCAAAACAACGGGTATTGTGATGATTGTGGCTGGCGCAGCCATGGTGGTAGCTTGGCTGCTGACCATTGTTAGAATCCCTCAAACTATTGCAACCACCATTCTGGGTATTTCTGAAAGTCCACTGGTGGTGTTGATCATCATTAACCTGTTTCTCTTGCTGGTGGGATCAGTGATGGATTTGACCCCTGCTTTGCTGATTTTGGGACCCGTTTTGCTGCCGGTGGCAACAGCCGTTGGCATTGATCCTGTGTTTTTTGGGGTGATGATGGTTATCAATTTGGGCATTGGCCTGGTGACACCACCGGTGGGCACCATCCTCTACATTGCCTGTGGCATTGCCAAAGTGTCACTGGAGCAAATCACCAAAGCCATGCTGCCTTTCTTAGCGACACAGGTGGCGGTACTGCTGCTTATCATTTTATTTCCGCAGTTGGTGCTTTGGATCCCAGGGCTGATGCGATAGCCAATGAAAGGTTGACCTTCATGAAGCTGGTGGAGGTATTGTGAAGCATTGATTCAACTCATTCAAGCGCGCCATATGGGCAGAAGCTTTCATGAAAAAGAGTTGCTGTTTCAAAATGAAGGAGGCACTTATGTTAAAAAGTCAGCGTATGCGGCAGATTGCCGTTGAGATGGATGCCCTGAAAATGGGCATGGGATGGACGGTGGAAGACTTGGAAAAACCCCAGGTGTTTCTTCAAAGCACATGGGGAGACAGTCATCCCGGCAGTGTTCACCTGAGACAGCTGGTGGAAATCACTGAAAAGGAACTCGCTTCGTTGGGTGCAAAAGCTGCCAAATATACCACCACAGATATTTGTGACGGCATTGCCCAGGGTCATGATGGCATGAACTATTCCCTGCTTTCCAGAGAAATGATTGTCAGCATGATTGAAATACAAGCCACAGCCACGCCCTTTGACGGAGGACTCTTTCTGTCCAGCTGTGATAAAGCAGTTCCCGGGCACCTCCAAGCCATTGCAAGGCTTGACATGCCCGCCATTCTTATACCGGGTGGGGTAATGAAAGCAGGGCCCAACATGCTAACCCTTGAGCAGGTGGGTACTTACAGCGCCCAACTCAAGCGGGGTGAAATATCAGAAACACAGTTTAAAAACAAGCAGCACACCGCCTGCCCCACATGTGGTGCCTGTGCCTTTATGGGAACCGCAGCCACCATGCAGGTGATGGCAGAAGCACTGGGAATTGCCTTGCCAGGTACTGCTTTGATCCCAGCCACCGATGAAGTGCTGAGAGAAGCAGCGGTTTCTGCAGCGCATCAAGTGGTGAATCTGATTAAAAAGAACATTACCCCTTCTCAAATCCTTACAAAGAAGGCTTTTGAAAACGCCATGATGGTGCATGCAGCCATAGCAGGTTCCACCAATGCCATGATTCACATGCCGGCCATTGCCCATGAGCTGAATCAGTTGATCAGTCCGGATATGTTTGATGAAATCCATCGGCGCATTCCGTTTATTTTAAACGTGCGACCCAGCGGCAAATTCCCGGCGGAATACTTGTGGTATGCAGGCGGCGTGCCAGCAGTGATGGAGGCCATTAAACCATACCTGCATCTGGACGTAATGACCGTAACGGGAAAAACCCTGGGAGAAAACCTGGAAGCTGTTCGAGGAACAGCCCATGATGAAAAAAGGCGGAAACATCTTAAAAATAGGGGCATTGAGTCACATCAGGTCATTTTTCCGGTGGAGCAGCCCATTCAGAAAGAGGGTGCAGTGGCGGTTCTCAAGGGCAATCTGGCGCCAGAAGGGTCAGTCATCAAGCATTCGGCGGTTTCGAAAAACATGTTTCAGGTAACTCTGCGAGCCAGACCCTTTGACTCAGAAGAGGAAGCCTTTGACGCGGTGATGACCCGAAACATTAAGCCGGGAGATGCGGTTTTCATACGCTATGAAGGGCCAAAGGGTTCAGGGATGCCGGAAATGTTTTACACCACAGAAGCCATTGCTTCTGACCCGGAACTCAACAGCACCGTGGCGCTGATTACGGATGGACGTTACTCTGGGGCCACACGAGGCCCTGCCATTGGGCACGTATCCCCAGAAGCCCTCGAAGGAGGGGCCATTGCCCTGGTGGAAGAAGGGGACTTAATTCGCATCGACATTCATCAGAGGCGATTGGATATTGTGGGTGTGAAAGGCGAAGAAATGACTCTTGAAGAGATTTCACAGGTGCTTGCATTGCGAAAAGCAGCCTGGCAACCGCCTGAACTAAAGAAAAAAACAGGCATTTTAAAGATTTACAGCAAACTGGCAGTTTCCTCCATTAAGGGAGCGTACATGGAGTAGGCGCTGACAGAATGACTCGCAGAAAACCCCGTCAACAACGTGTGTACAACGTTGTTGACGGGGTTTTTTAGGCAAGAGTGGTGATAACTTCACAAAGAAACCGGGTCAGGTCTTCCAGCAGCGACAGATTCACCTGATCAAGGGTATCATGGCTGGTGTGAGAAATGGCCATGACCCCGTCCCGCAGGTTGGAGGAGGTGGCGGTCATGCAGGGAACCCCCTGCTGGAGAAAAATGGAGTGGTCCCCTTCATACCAGGCTTCTCCCTGCTCCAGGGAAGAAAACCCACCAGCGGTGGTCAAGAGTTTCCCAATGCCTTCCTCCGACAGGTTGTAGAAAGAAAGGGCGGTGTTGGCATCCACGTGGCCGGCACCGTCGATGTTGATCAACAACCGGATGTCGTCAAATTTCCCGCTGTTCTGCTGCAGGTAGTTCATTTGCCCGGAGACGGCATAGTAGTCTTCTCCGTTGAAGGGAATGATTTCCAGATCATCATGACCTTTATATTCCTGCAGGGCTTCTGCCAGGGCCAGCAGCACTGCCACACCGGTGGCGTTATCCAGAGCGCCGGGAGTGGTGTTTTTAGCATCGATGTGGGCACAGATGATGATCCGCTTTCTGTCGGTTTCCTGGCTGGTGCCTTTTTTTCGTGCCACCGGATTATGACCCATGGCAGGCATGCGCCGGCTCTGGTGGCAGAGAGCTACTGCTTCCTCTGGCTGCTGCTTCAACAGGTGAAGCAGGCGCTTCCCGTCGTCTTCTTTCATATAAACAGAAGGAATGTGAAAGTCGCCGTCTTCAAAAACCGGGTAAGGATTCAACCCCTTGGAGAGTCCTTCTCCCGGGCCTGTGGCGCAGATAATGGCTGCAGGCTTTTTCTCCTCCAGCAGTCCAATGAGCCGCTGATGCTCTTCCGGCTGGTAAAAGACAAAGTTCTTGGGCATCAGCTGCTCTTTGGCCAGTTCACCACTCATGTAGAGAATCCGGTGCTCCAGATCGGCAGCCTGAAGCTGGGCCATTGAATCAGCCGTCACCAGCGGCGCCCTTACGTCGCAGGGCGGTGAATAGGGGCTGGCATGGGCAGGGAAGTGCTGGTTTCCCACCTGCAGGTGCACTGGTGCAGCCTCCCAGTCCATACAGTCAAAGGCGTCAAGCGCCACTTCCCAACCAAAGTCGCCCAGTAAGTGGGCAGCATAAGCCACGGCCTTCTGGTTGGCAGCACTTCCCACCGACCGATGGCCCATTTCGGTCACCAGCTTTTCCAGATGACCATAAAGACTTGGTGGCATTGAGACATTTGTTTCCATGTAAAGCACCCCCGTATCAGATTTTATGGAAGGATCACCGTCTGCTGATCTTCGTCTGCGGATCATCCTTCACTGGCATCTTACCATCTGTCAAAGGGGTGGTGTATAAATGGAGGGTTGAAAAGATGAGGGACGGAGTTGAAACGGTCATAGATTGAAAAGAGGCGAAGTGGAAAGGATTACCGATGAAGGGAGCGGAGCAGGTCGTCAATCTCATCAGCCTTGGCGGCGAACATTTCCAGCACAGCCAGCCACCGGTCGCCTGTCCAGACGGCTTCCGCATGGGGAAGCTTCAGTGCGTTCAACGCTTCCTCCGGGTGACCGGCATCCAGCTTTGACAGGCAGCGGTGAATGGCAGACATGCTGAACCGGGCCTGTCGCAGTAGATAGATCACTTGGAGGCGCTGTATTTCCCGTTGGCCGTAAAATCGGGTTTGGTGCTGGCCTGATCGGGGAACCTGAATCAGATCATTCCGTTCCCAGTTGCGCAGGGCTTCGGGGGTGACGCCGATGAGGGTGGCGGCTTCCCTGCGGTTTAGAACGTCCCTGGGGTTTTTAACATCCCTGGGGCAAAGCACTTGCCTGGGGCTGATGATTTTTCGGAGCGTTTCCCCAGTGGTTTCGGGAGATGTCAAAGGATCATCAGCTGCCAATGCAGTGGGAGCTGTCGAAGGATCACCAGACGCCCTGCCTGATTCGGAAAGTATGGCGGTATGGGCCGCCCACTGGCTTAGAATTTCAATGGCTTGCCGGGCTTTTTCCGCCTCGGCGGCAATGGTTGACTGATACGACTGGGCATGACGCCGGGCAGCTGCCAGATCCCAGACCTTCAGGGCCTCCACAATGTGAAGTGAAGCTTTACGAATGGCTTCGCCCGGCCATTCGTCCAGATAAATGCAGCGCAGTACGTTTACCTGCACCAGATGCCGGTCATCAAAAATCCGGTATCCGTTGGCACTGCGAGGCACAGGCGAAATCAACCCCAGGCGCTCATAAAACCGAACCGTATTGGGATGAATATGTGCCATACTGGCTATGTCACTGGTGCGGTACAAAAGAGCTCACCTCCGGCGGCGTTTGAGTTGTTAGGCCTTCAGTTCGATTTCAGTGACACACTGGGTTTTGATTTTTTCCACCAGGGCCTGTAGGGCATCTACCACATGGGGGCGAATATCACCGCCAATGAGCACGAACATGATGTCGTCTCCCACTGTCAGGCGGCCTTCATTCAGCCATACCCTGATGTAAAATATGCCATTCATGGTGTAGGTTTCAGCAATGGCAGCCTCCACTTTTGCAGCATCGAAAGAAAAGTCCATGCCTTGCACGGTGGTGCCATCATCGATACCCTGGCGCACTTTCGCCTTGGGGGTCTCCCGTACGACGCCGTTGTGAACCAGAAACATGCCTACCTGGGAAGATCGGGGGTCGGCTTTGGCCTCACTAAGCCACTGGTTGATATCGGGGGACGGTTTGGACGTGGTGGTGTTGTTCATGGGCGAACACGCTCCTTCGCAGGGGGGAGCAACGACAGCGATTTGAGCATGGGTTTCGGCTGTTAGTCCCTCCATAATTGGGTATCAATGGGAAAGAGATACCACCACTATTATATCAGGAGGGATCCAAGATGAGCAGTCCCCAAAAAACATTGTTGACAGGGAACCAGGCGGTTGCACGGGGGTTTTGGGAAGCTGGGGGTCTGGTGGCGGCTAGTTATCCCGGTTCTCCCACCGTGGAAGTGCTGGAGAGTCTGCATCAATACCCGGAAATTGAATCAGCCTTTTCCACCAACGAAAAAGTAGCTCTGGAGGTGGCCATTGGGGCTTCTCTTGCCGGAGTTCGGGCACTGGCCAGCATGAAGCATGTGGGCGTGAACATTGCTGCCGACCCACTGATGACCTTTACACAAACCCCCACCCGGGGCGGGTTCGTGCTGATATCAGGCGATGATCCGGGCATGAACAGCTCTCAAAATGAACAGGATAACCGGAATTTTGCCTGCTTTGCCAACATGGCGGTGCTGGTGCCCTCCAACAGCCAGGAGGCTAAGGACTACACCCGCATGGCTCTTGAAATCAGCGAAGTTTATCGTTTGCCGGTGATGGTGCAGATCACCAGCCGGGTATGCCACGGCCGCTGTCCGGTGGTGTTGGGAGAACGGGAAGAGCATCTGGGCACCCCATTTCCCCGGGAAGTCCCCAATTATGCCATGATTCCCCCCAACACTTTCGACAAGCAGTATCATATGAAAGAACGGCTGGAAAAGCTGGCAGAAGGGCCGGAGATGGAAAAGCTGATGCAACTGGAAGAAACGCCTAATGCGGCCACTCTCCTCATCACCAGCGGACTGCCCCATCACAATTTGAAAGAACTGGAGAATCTGAACCAACCTGTTAGTATTCTAAAACTGGGGATGCCCTTCCCTCTACCGCAAATAAAGCTGCAAGCCTTGGCAGCACAATACGAAAAGGTCATTGTGGTGGAAGAAATGACCCCCTTCATCGAAAATCAGCTGAAGGTGATGGGCATAGCCTGTGAGGGAAAAAGCCTCTTCCCCTTCACCGGCGAACTGCACACCGAAACCATTGAAGCCGGTCTGAAGAAAGCAGGACTGGTGACAGAATCCGCGTACCAATCGACAGGTCTGAAAGAAGTGAACCCGGCAGAAAGTGACGCTTCCAAAGAAGGTGACGTTGCCAGGCAAGGTACCGTTTCTGAAGAAGCCGTCGGGCAAGGGATACAGGTGCCACCCCGGCCACCCCTTTTCTGCGCCGGATGTCCTCATCGCCCTGTTTTCGACATTCTCAAAAAAAGCAAGGTGATGGTGAACAACGACATCGGCTGTTACTCCATGGGGCTGTTTTCTCCCTTTGAAGCCTCCCACTCTCTCATCAGCATGGGGGCCACCCTGGGAATCTCCAAGGGCATGCTGAAGGCCAACCGCCAGGCTGGGCGACCCATCCCCCTGGTTTCTGTCATTGGCGACGGTACCTTCTTTCATTCCGGAATGCCGGGAATGGTGGACCTTCTCACCGGACTGGAACCGGAAGATAATCTCACCATCTTATTACTGGATAACGGCACTACTGCCATGACCGGCGGTCAGGCCAATGCCGCCACGGGTAAACGCTCAGAAGAAACCCCCCGGCCCTTTGTTGACATTCCCCAACTGCTGAAGGCCATGGGAGTGAGAGATGTACAGGTGGTGGACCAGTTTCGATACAAAGAAGCCAGCGAAGCCATTAACAAAGCCATTAAAACACCTGGGTTGTCGGTGATCATCACCACCCGCCCCTGCGCATTACATTTCAGAATCAAGAATCCCATTTATCAGGTGGACCCAGCCATCTGCATTGGGTGCCGCACCTGCATCAAAACCAACTGTCCGCCCCTGCGCATGAAGGCTTATGAAGGCTACGAAAAGTTGAAATCCTCCATTGATCCCACCATGTGCGTGGGGTGCAGCATCTGTGCCCAAGTATGTCCGGTGAACGCCATCAGCCGGCCGGTGGACCGGAAAAAGGCTGACGACAAGAAGGATGTTGAAAAGGAGGAGTCCCGATGACCATAACCACGAACCAGAAGTCCGTCAACGTGATGCTGGCAGGCATCGGAGGCCAGGGACTGGTGATGACCACCCAGCTCATTTGTCAGGCCGCTTTTTTGGAAGGGTTTGACCTGAAAAGCAACGATGTCATCGGACTGTCTCAGAGAGGGGGCATGGTGTGGGGGTCCATTCGTTTTGGCGATCACATCCACTCTCCCAACATTCCCCCGGGAGAGGGTGACTTTCTCATTGGACTAGAACCTCTGGAAACCCTCCGGTGGCAACACCTTATCAAGCCAGCGGGGCGCGTGGTCATGAACACCCGCCAGGTGGCGCCCACCCGGGTGCAGCAGGAGCAGGAGCCCTACCCGGAAGAGGCCATTGAAAAAATGCAGACACTTCGCCGGGTGCACCCCCTGGATGCCGTGGCAGAAGCTATGAAGTGCGGCAACGCCAAAGCCGCCAATACCCTGCTGGTGGGGTGCCTGTCCCACTGGCTGCCCATTAGTGAAAGCAGCTGGCACCAGGCCATTGATGACACATACCCAGAAAAACTTAGGGAAGTAAATCATAAAGCCTGGCAGAAGGGCCGGGAATTGGCGGCGGATTGGGAGTAAAGATGTGAACCGTTGCAATTGCCAATGAGCGTTGTCAGTAGATGAGTGAAAAAAACGGCCGCCTTTTATCTAAAAGGCGGCCGTTTCTGAGATCGTTACGGCGAAAGTGCTAAATGACTAAACATGCGATTCTACCATGCGTGGAAAAAAATGGGGGTGCCTACAAGTTTATAGAACCCGAATAATGGAGCAGTTCCTGTTCAACGCTAATCGCAGGATGTTCCTGGGAAGGTCTCTTTTTAATGACCAGGCGTTCGTGGAAGGTGCTTTCTGTGTAGCGTTTGAGCCCTTCAAAATAGTTGGGCTCTGTTTTCGTTCCTTCGCAAACGATGAGATAGCTGGGAGGTAATAACTGGCGGTGATTGAGGGAGCGCTTCTTTTTGGCGCCTTTACGTTTTTTAAACAGATCATCAGTGCCCATTATTCGTCCTCCCACGGTGTGACGTCATGGACATAAAAATTTTTCAGCGACGGAACGGCCCCGTATCTGCCGGAAAGATAATCCTTATTGTAGGTGGCATCGTTGCGCACTTTCTTTTCGTTATCCAATCGGATTTCTGCAAGGGAATAAAGGGAAGATTGTCCGAGAGCGTCTTTTTCAGCAAACCAGATCTGATCTCTTCGAAAAACTTCTTTGGTAAGGGTATAGTTTTCATGCGAGGTATAGATTAACTGTGCACCGCAGGGGTTTGTGGTATCATTATGAAACAGGTTAAGCACATACCTCAGCAGCAGGGGATGCAACTTTGCATCCAGTTCGTCAATCCATAGAGTCCTGCCATGGGTTAAAACTTCATGCAAATGATGGTAGAGGCAAAACATCTTTTTCGTACCATTAGATTCCTCTTCAAAGGGGAGTGCTCGAACGTCTTTGCCGTCCAGCGATTTGTGATGGGAGTACAGTTCATAGGCCACTTGATCATCATCCTGAGAAGAGCGAGACGCCTCTTTGAAACTGATGGATTCGATGCCCATATCAATGGCTTTTAAAAACTGTTCCAGCTGCTCCTTATAGGCAGCATCCTTCATTTTGCTGATGGGGACAAATCTGGAAAGGAAACTTTCAAAATCGGCATCGCCAAAATGAAACACCTGAGTGGATGAAAACCAGTCGGCGACATTTTTGGCATCCTTCATTTTTAAATTTGAAATAAAGGAAAGAAAAAGAGTTGCGTCTTCAACATAATAGGCGAACTTGCAAGCTTCCTTCAGATTTTTACATTCAATACGGTGTGTGCTTCGTTCAAATAGTGTTTTATAACTATTTTTACCACGTCGATCCCGTCGGTAAAGCCATTCAGAATGAACACGCTTTTTATCAACCACAAAGCCATACTGATACTCTTTACCGGCGTAAGAAAAGAAGACTTCAAACTCAGATTTGCCGTTTCGAGAGGTTTCATCAAACTCAAAGGGCAGCACCGGAATCGATTTTCTTTCGTTCTCATTTTTAAATGAGGTGAGGACATAACGACGCATAAAATCGAAGGCTTCCAGCACCGCGGTTTTACCACTGGCATTGGCACCATAAATAACCGCTGATTTTAAATGAGGTTCATCACTTTCAGGGTTAATCAGGTGATAAGGGTGCTCTTTTAATAAAGTGGCACTCATATCGAAGCTGACAGCCTCGCGGTAAGACTTGAAATTGGAAAAATTGAATTGGGTGAGCATCATTCACACCTCCTACTACGATATTGCCATATGAAATAAAAAAGTCTACAAAAATGAGAAAATATCTCACAAAAAGGCCTTATCGGTGAGGGCGGCTCCAATCACGTGGACTGCCTTATTTTGGTGTCTGAATCATTTTTTCGGGGCCAATCAAAGGCTGGCGGATGCAATGCCTTTAAGACGATGGGGAGCTCTTTTTTTCTTGAGATCAGTTTAGGGCTTTCATACCCGTTTCAGAGAGAACACGGCAAACCATGGGGCAAATGACTGTAAAGTTCATCTAAAAGTACTTGATAAAGCATCTCTAAGAGTGTATAATCAAAATTGCCAACGATGGCAAAATAATAATACTCAGAGGAGGACAGTCATGAAAAAATGGATTTGTCTGATAGTGATCGCGATGATGTTGTTGACATTACCAGCTTGTGGACAAAAAGAGGGTAGTGGCGAGTTGGTTATTTACTCCAATTCCCTCACCGATGGTCGCGGTGAATGGGTAGAGGAAAAAGCGAAAGAAGCAGGCTTTACTGTCACGGCAGTCCAGGTTGGTGGTGGAGATCTTGCCAATCGTCTGATTGCAGAAAAGAATAATCCGGTTGCCGACATCGTTTTTGGTTTAAACACAATGGGATTTGAATCTTTAAAAAATGAAAACGTTCTCCTTGAATATGTTCCTGAATGGGCCGGTGAAGTTGAGGAAGGCATGAACGATAAGGATGGATACTATCATTCATTGGTCAAGCAAGCCATATTACTGATATACAGCCAAGATGTGTATAGTGAAGCAACGGGTCCCCAGGATTGGACAGATTTATGGGAGAACCCAGCATTTCATGGTCAGTATTTTCTGTTCTCAAGTCTTTCAGGCGGCACAACGAGGGCGGTTATTAGCGGCATCTTAGTACGGTATCTAGATGAGAACGGAGAGTTAGGTGTATCCGAAGAAGGCTGGGAAGCTGTTAAACAACTCTATGACAATGGATACATTGCAAAAGAGGGTGAAGAATTTTATGCGCTATTAGCAGAAGGAACAACGCCAATGGGCCAAATGTGGTCAAGTGGACTTGCAGCCCGGGAAGAGCAATATGGCGTCAAGTCTTACTATGCGAAGCCGGCGGTGGGCGTTCCTTATGTGGTTGAACAGATTGGTATTATTGAAGGATCTTCAAACATTGATGAAGCGAAGAAGTTTTTAGATTGGTTTGGCTCGGCAGAAGTACAAGGCAAATGGGCTGAAGAATTTTATTCTTTACCGGCTAACAAAGAAGCACTTTCATTTGCGCCAGAATATATTAGAGCCATTGACGAATCCCTTACTGTTCAAGACATTGATTGGGGCTTTGTTGGTGCCCATATCGAAAAGTGGGCCGAAAAAATAGAGTTGGAAATCATGAGATAAAACAACTCAATCCTGCGACAGCCGAGTCCATTCTTCGGCTGTCGCTATTAAAGCGATTGAAAAAGTTGAAGGAGTGTAAAATGATTACATTCGATAACGTAGAGATCAGGTACGGGGATTTTGCGGCAATCCAAAATCTTAATTTAATCATTAACGAAGGTGAGTTTTTCACGTTGCTAGGGCCATCTGGCTGCGGTAAAACAACCACGTTACGTAGTCTGGTGGGTTTTATTAAGCCTTCTCAGGGCACTATTCTGATCGAAGGAGTCAGGGTGAACGATAAACCGGTGGAAGAAAGAGAGATAGGCATTGTTTTCCAGAGCTATGCGCTATTCCCGACAATGAATGTGTTTGACAATATTGCATTTGGCCTTCAGTTGCAAAAAAAATCCAAAACGTTGATTGAGCAAATGGTTTGGGAAATAGCAGAGAAAGTAGATTTAAACAATGAGCAGTTGAATAAAAGAGTCTCAGAATTAAGTGGAGGCCAGCAACAACGAGTCGCAATTGCACGGGCGTTAGTCATGAAACCTAAAATACTTGCTTTAGATGAACCACTTTCAAATTTGGATGCAAATTTGAGAGGGCAGCTTCGAATGGAGCTGAAAAGGCTGCAAAGAGAATTTGGGATCACCACCATCTATGTCACCCATGATCAAGAAGAAGCTTTAACCATTTCAGATAGGATCGCAGTGTTTAATAAGGGTTATTTAGAGCAAGTAGGCACACCAAAAGAAATCTACAATGAGTCAAAAACTGAATTTGTAACGAATTTTATTGGGGACATTAATTTATTGCCGGGGAATCTGAAAAAAGAGTTGGAAATAGACATCAAGCGTCAAGCTTACATCAGACTGGAAAAGATCTATTTAGAACCCCCTCACCCGAGCCCTGAGAGATATCATCAATTGGGGGTGGTACTTGTAGAGAAAGAGTATTATGGGAATCTGAGTAAATACACCTATCAGTACCAAGGTGACCTGATGAGAAGTTATGTGATCGATAACGAAAGAAACGATTGTGCCATTGGGGATCACGTAGACATTTACATTGATAAAAATGCCATTTTAACTTTTTAGGCCAATGAATGGCGCTGTTTTCGAAAAAACTTCGGCCCTGGTTGAACTGCCTCGGCTCCACTTAATTGCACAAGGGGAGTTAATATGAAACATATAATGGCTAAAATAAAAAAGGTAAATGCAATGCACTTCTTATTTTTGAGTGGAACGACATGGTTGCTTTTTGCTTTTCTGATATTTCCAAATATCAACTTGATCTTTGAAACTTTTTTTCAGGATGGCCGCTTCACGATTTCTGCCATTGAACGTTTTATGAAATCAGGCAGGGCCATGCGAAGTCTAAAAAATAGTTTTATTCTGGCGGGAACGTTGGCAATCACCGTCAACCTATTGGGGACGTTCATTGTTTTGGTGTCTGATTATTTCAAAATAAAAGGCAGCCGGTTTCTGAAAATCGGGTATAGCAGTACGTTAGTATACGGTGGAATTGTACTGGCGTCCGGCTATCTTTTTGTGTACGGAAGTTCAGGTGTGATAACGAACATGCTAATGAAAATTTTTCCTGCGATGAATCCACACTGGTTTGAAGGATATGGTGCGGTTACATTTGTGATGACTTTTGCGTTAACAAGTTTTCATATTATATTTTTATCTGACGCTTTAAAGAATATTGATTACCAAACCATAGAAGCGGCAAAAAGTATGGGAGCTTCCAGTTGGACGATCTTAACAAAAGTGGTCTTGCCGGTGCTAAGCCCCAGTTATTTTGCCATCACCATCCTCATTGTGTTGACTGGATTAGGTGCGACCTCAGCACCATTAATGATCGGAGGAGAACATTTTCAGACAATCAATCCGATGATTATCAGATTCTCAAAAAGCATTGCCTCGCGTGATATTGCAACGGTCTTATCTCTCATACTCGGGATAGCGACCATCTTCACTTTGTTTATTTCCAAAATAATAGAGTCAAGGTATCACTACATGTCTGTTTCAAAAGTCAAAACAACGTTGATAAAGCAAGAAATTAAAAATCCTGCGGTTAATATACTCTTGCATGTCAGCGCCTATACCATTTTTCTGATCTATGTGATTCCAATTCTATTGATCATTATTTACTCGTTTACTGATGGGTATACCATCGCCACCGGAAATATCAGAATCAGTTCTTTCACGCTGCAAAACTACACGTCGCTGCTATTTCAACCTTCCTCATACAAACCCTACTTGACAAGTATCGTCTATGCTACCCTTGCAGCTTTCATGGTGGGTGCGTTGATTTTGACACTGGCACGGTACCTGAGGAGTGGAAAATCCTTCTACAGAAGTGTCGTGGATTATGCACTGATGACCCCGTGGCTGCTTCCTTCAACACTGATCGCCATGGGTTTAATAGTGACATATGATACCAAAAGAATGTTGTTGTTTGGAAAGGTTTTGACAGGAACACCGGTGATGTTGTTAGTGGGGTACATCATTATCAAGATTCCTTTCACTTTACGCATGACCAATGCGGCCTTGTACAATGTGGACCATTCATTAGAAGAAGCGGCTAAAAGCATGGGAGCGAGACCGTTTTATATTTTTCGTAAAATCGTATTCCCTGTCATTCGCCCCTTTATTCTGGCGATTTTTGTCCTTAATTTTAATGCGCTGTTGGCAGATTATGATTTGTCTGTATTACTCTATCACCCGCTGTATGAGCCATTGGGTGTTGTCATGAAGAATAATGCCGAAAGTCAAATTAATCCCAATGCTCAAGCGCTTGTATTGGTCTACTCGGTGATTTTGATGCTGATTTCAACGATTTCATTGTCATTAGTTTATGGCAAACAAAAGAAAGTTCTTTAAATTGGAGGAACATCAAACTGGAGGAACATCCATGAAAGAGTTTAAAAGTGACTTCATGAGAGCATGGATACAATCATATAATCAATATAATCGCTTTGAATTTTTTGAGTTTCAAATCGACTTATCAAAGGGTAAACATATGCTGTATGATAAAGTGGCCGAAGTTTCTTTTGAAGACGATGATCTGAAAAAGCAATATTATCGTGAAATAGAAGGCTATTTTTTAAACGATGCACAGTATCGCACCAAGTACAATTTAGAGATATATGGTGACTTAGTGAGAATTAGAAAACAGTTTTTGCCTGGTATTAACAGGATGAATGACTTCAAAAGAAATCATGGTAACATATCATTGACAGAGATCGCATTTTATAATATTGATGAAAATAAACGCAACTCGTTACGTCTTGTATGGGAAGAAAACAGGTGCCTGCCTACTTTTCGCGGCAAGCCTTTATTGATTGTGAGCGAGCACTATCAACAGCTTGAACTGATGTTAAGATATTTGGAAAAAATAGGAGCAACGCATTCAATCAGTGTGTTGGTTAAGGTGCATGAGGTCATCAATGAGCCCACGTATGAAGAGCTGTTGCATTTAGTACGACGGTTCGACAAATTAGAGATTGACATCCAATTGGATCAATCAGACGAGCCGTACATCAATCCAGCCCATCCATCATTTGGTCAGCAGGAGCGGTTAACCATTCTGTTGGGCGAATTAAGCCTGTATCGGGTCAATGATATACCGGGAGATAAACTAATCATCGGAAATGCGTTGAATCCTTATTCACAGGGCTTCACCAATTTATTTGAAGTGTATGGGGATGGCGTGCATCCCTTTCTGGCATATATAAAAAAGAATGAGTTCGCTTACAAAAATTGCACGATGGTTGAGAAGGGAGCCTATTCACTCTACCATTATGCGCACCAGTTACATGAAAACGACAAACGATTAGCTTCTAATTATTATGAATATGACATGCAGCACACGCCGTCATTACCTTCGCAAATCAGCTTATATCATCGTGCAAATCCCCCGTTGCAGTATGCGAAAGCCGTCATTCATCCAAAAGAATTACAGCATGTCACATTTGTCTCTCCGTATCAAACCCAAAAAGACCTGGTGTATCCGAGGGCTTACTTCAAAAACAAAAGTGGTGATTATGTATACTTAAACGGGTTGTATTTTTACACAGAAAAACTGAGAGATGAATATAATGCCGGCATCTCCCCTAAAGAAAAGAAATTAACCCTTAAGAATTTTTATATGGATTATTTATACTATCAAGAGGGGATAGAACTACCGCCTTTGTTTAACAAAGCATTCGTTGGCATTACAAGGGATGGGGATGTAATTGCTGGCAATAGAGTCATTAACAAAGCTAAAATCAAGCTTTTAAACAGCACGTATGAACTGGAAGAAAGTCAGATCAATCCCATGGACGGGGAACAAGCCGTTTTCTTGATGACGCCATTTGATGGCAATTCAGCTGAGAAGATGAAGAACCGCTACAATTTAGTGTTCATTAATAATGTGCTGCAGGACTTTTTTTATGGGACTCGAACCGTACCGCCAACGGCCATTGTCTTATCTTTCAAATACTTTGATTTTAATCTTATCAGTGAAATGGCAACAGTATCCATGCACATGGAAATTGATTATCCGAAAGACATATCTAAAAGCACGTGGGATCAGGTCGTGGTGGCAGCGGGTGGCGGCACCTTTCTCTATAAAAATGGTGAGAACTTAGTTGAAACCTACGCCAAGCAATTATCAAATTTTGAGAATGAAGGGTGGTTGCATGAGAATTCTTTAAAGTCACAAGAAACCATTGTGCACGAATTCAAAAAAGGGCCTCGCAGCGTCATTGGAAAAACATTAGCCGGCGAGATCCTGCTATATTCTTTTTCTGGTAGAATGAAAGAGAGCGAGGGGGCCAGATTTGATGAGGTGGTGGGCCATGTTTTAAGGGAGCATCAAGACTTGGATTGGCTGGTGAATTTAGATGGCGGGGCATCCAGTTGTCTGGGATATGCCAGCCAAGGTGTTTTTACCGAATTAAATATTCCCTGTGCTTCAAAATACAATGCGACTGGCATGGTGAGACCCGTCAATTCCTTTTTTGTGTTTCAGCTGAAATGCAATGAGGAAAATAAAAAATGAATAGGTAATGAATATGAAAAATAAAAATCTAACCATCAAAGACATCAGTGAACTATCAGGTGTGTCCATTCGAACGGTATCAAGGGTTATTAACAATCATCCTAATGTGAAAACCAAGACAAGGGAAAAAGTGCAGGCAATCTTAGATGAAACGCACTTCAATGTTAATATTTATGCAAAAAATTTGAGAGTCAAATCCATCTACCACATTATTGTCAGTGTGGAAAAACAAAACACGCCTTTCATTGGACAATGGTACATGAATTTATTTCAAAGTTTGAATGGATATGCCAAAAAGTATGGATACAAACTAATCCTTCACCAAATTGATCATTTAGATACCAACCGCAATTCGATCTTTGCTGAAGGGATAGCAGACGGCTTACTACAGCTGAATACGAGGAAAAAACCATCGACAGGCCACACGCAAAGGGAAGATGATCTGCCGACAGTCACGCTGGGCAAATCATTAATCAATCAAAAAACCCCTTATGTGGATATCGATAATTATGATGCCATTTATAATGCGGTCATTTATCTAAAGAATCTTGGCTGCCGAAAGATTCACTTCTATTTAGGAAGCCTGGCGTATACAGTGAACGAAGAAAGGCAACAGGGATTCATAGATGGGGTAACCCGCTTTCAATTAGAACATGAAATCATCACAGACATTCGCACCTCTCAAGATGGGTACAATCATGTCATGAGTGTGCCCAAAGAGAAAATGCCTGATGGAATAATTGTATCGGGAGACGAGAAAGCGCTGGGAGTATTAAAAGCGCTCAACATCAGAAAAATAGCGATTCCAGAAAAAACGAAAGTGGTTGGATTTGATGGCATTCCGATGTCGGCGTATTATTCCCCTTCGCTCACGACCATCGATCAGAATTCAGATGAAATAGCGAAAGCAATGATTGAATCCCTTAAAGATATTTTTGAAGGAAAGACGCCACTGTCTAAAATTATTAAAAGTAACTTTATCATCAGAGAAACGACTGAAACACCATAAATGAAACGGGGAGAGACCATATGAAACTGGGCATTGTAATAAATGTTTACGTAGCAGCAGACAAAAACGTCTATCATACTTTTGATCATCCTACTTATCTTGATGAATTTGAAAAGGTTGAAACGCTCTCCCACACCATTCAATCGATTAATGCGTTAGAGGCGATTGAAGAAGATGTTAAACTTTATCTGTTCGGGATAGATGTTTCCAAAGCGACTGCCAATGACGCGATCATCGAGGCAAAAATCAACAAAATTGTCGAAACTTCAAAATACCCGTATGAAATTATCACAAATAGCCATATTGCTGGGAATCAAAAAAAGTATGATTCAGATTTTTATTCAGTGGAGAACTATTCGACGATTCGCAACCAGGGGTTCTTATATGCGGCAGAAGATGACATGGATTATGTCATTCAAATTGACGATGATGAAATACTGAGAGAATCGTATCTTGTCACGCTGAGGGCATTACTATGCCAGCATAGCGATAAATCTATTTTTACTGCGCCGTACGAGAAGAACGGAACAGTGATGATCACAACGAAAGACGATTTGAAAAGCTGGGAAAAGTTTTCTTCGATGAATAAAGATATGACAAAACTTATGAGTGATCCTACGATTAAAGAGTCTATATTTGGTTTTGGAGGGAATATGATTATCCACAAGGATGTATTTGAAACCATGTTTCACCCAGAAGATGTGACGCGGGGCGAAGATTTTTCATTTTTGTTAGCCACAAGGCTATTGTATGAAAACGGCAATGCGTTAACAGCCACGAACAAACATGATGCGCGGTATCGTTCATTCTTCGTACCGGATCAAGCCTTAACGATTATTCACAAACCTCCTTATGAAGCCAAAAAAGAGTATTTGTTCTATCTGGAAAAAAACCTGACACGTTTTATATATGATTGGGGAAGATTCAAGTCGCAAAGTCATTTGGATAGCCAGGGTTTAGAATCATTGTCCTTTTACATGAGCAAAATGATCGATCATCACAACATGAAAGATAAGGTGGGGGAAATCCTTGAAGAACTATCGGCCAGGCATGATAACAAAAAGCTGAATGAATTAAGAGACAAACTCTACCTTATAATAGATCAAGTGAGCCAAGAAAACCTGTATGACAAATTTGCCAGGAGGCAAAAAGAGTACACCGATCTGGTGAAAACAATTAAGGCTGCCTCAAATAACCCGTCGAAGGAAAATCGGGCTTCAGACACGACTCAATAAGTGATTATATGGCGCTGGATAGATGAGACAAAACCGGCGTTTTCAGATCGTCCATTGATCATGGACGATGCCCCGCAAGATCCAGCTGCCATGCTGTTCTTCCAATACGAGCCGCAGGCTGCACCAGTCGATTCCGCCATAGTCAGGATCAAAGCCTGTAAAGTGAAACTCAACAAACTCGGCGGCAGGGTACGCCTCATCCAGGTTAATGAGGGAGTTGCCGGTGCCAACGATGGTGTTGTTGCCAATCAGGTGGGGGTTGGCAAAATCCTGATCGTAAATGAAGCGGTCATAATACTGGGCAAAAGTTTGATCAATGGGGTGCCCTGAGCCGTCAAAACCACCCCAGGTATAGATGGTTGAATCCTGGAGAAGGGTTCCCAGTTCCTGGGGCAAAAAAACCAAATCCTCGCTCACATCCACGTAACCATAAGGGGAGAACCGAACCCCTTCATCGGGGTCCACATAAAGGGCCACAGCTTCGAAGTCCTGTTCAGCGATGAGATCTACCAATGTCAGGGCCGTTATCAGTAAAGACTCGGGGGTGGAGCCAGTTTGGTTCAGTTGGTTTTCCAGAGAAGACAATTGGTTGTCCAGCCGCTCCTTTTCTTCTCGCAGTGCTGTAATGAGGATATCCTGCTCATCAATGGTCGCCTGCAAAGCAGCGGTTTCCACGTCGTGAGACGCGTCATTGGGGGTGTCTGCTGGTGTGGGTGTGCAGCCGGCCAGCAGTAGCAGGGCAGCCAGCAGCAGAAGCAGTAAAGAGGTAAATGGGTGAATTTTTCTCATGAGATCCGCTCCTTGTACTTCGGTTTGAACAGCTTGAACAGCTTGAATAGCGACATCATCAACGACGAATCAATCATATGATCAATTGCTTCATCAAGAATCTGATAGTCATTCCACTGACTGGCACAACCGAACCATTTCCGCAGCCGGGTCCAGCAGGGGAATGGCAGTGACACCCTCCAGAGAAGCCTTCAGGTAAGGGAAGTGGGTGCAGCCGAGAATCAGCACTTCCACTGCGGCTGCTTCAAAAAACCGCACCAGCTGAAGAAGTCCGAAAGAGCGAAGAATCTCCCGGGGATCAGTCCCTTTTTCAATTTCAACGGCAATTTCAAGCATGGCGGCACCGATCACTTGGGCCGCCTCATTTTGTGTCAAAATCACTTTTTCGATGCCGCCCAGTGACTGACAGTTGGCGGCCATAAGACCAATGCGCCGGTACCGGTCAGCTCCCAGGCGGTACACATCAAGGGGAGTGATTACCCGCAGGCCGGTTTCTTTCGCGGCGGCCGGTGGGTCGATGGCAGCACTGAGGGAGTTGCAGTACAGGCAGACAGTTTGAATGCCATGATCCTGCTTTAATCGGTTCATCTCAGTTACCACCAGTCGGTGGAGCTTGATGGGTGAGAGAATTTGAAGGGCCGAGGCCTCCTCTGGGGTGTCTGAAATCCCAATGGCAATGGTGGGCACGCCCTGCTGCTGAAAAAAAACTTCTCCCAGGTGGGCATCAAAATGAGTGCCACCGATGAGACCAACGGGGAAGTTCGTGGATGAAGAAGCGGTTGGTGAAGGCATAAAATCACTCCCTTTTGATCATCTTGTATTAGATGGACTATAATCATGTAGACGATAGAGGCGCGGTGGATGTTTCATCGGTTGATGCTGTCAACAGATTTTGTGCTCATGGTGTCGGCGGGTGAGGCCGCACCTGGCGGGCCACCTGCAAAAACGCCTGTACCACAGGAGAAGCCAATTGCCGGTGGGTGGTGACCAGATGAATGTTGCGGTACACCCGGGGATTCAGGGGCAGGCGCTCCACTTCATAGGCGGTTTTGGTCAGCGCCGATTCAGCTACCAGTGTGATCCCCAGTCCCACCTCCACCATGGCGAAAACCGTTGACATCAGCTGAAACCGGTATTTGATGCGGGGGCGTACCTGGTGAGCCTGAAAGAGCTGTTCCAGATAAGTGTCCTGGGCATTGTCGGGCAGGATGAGGGGGTAATGAGACAGTGCTTCCAGTGGCAATGACCCGCAGAGTCGGGCAGGCGCTTCAGCCAGTACGCTGCTGTGGTGACGGGGCAGCACTGCCACCACTTCATCCACAAAATAGGGGAGGGCATAGAACCGGTCATCCAAGTGGGTATCCAGCAAAAACCCCACATCAATTCGCGCCTGAAGCAGTTGCTCCTTAATCATTTCATACCCATCGTCGAAAAAATCAATGGCAATATTGGGATACCGTTCATCAAAAACTTTGAAAATATCAGGCAGAATACGGGTGGAGGCACTGGCAAAGCTGCCTACCCGAAGTTTGCCCGACTCCAGTTGATTAACGGCATGTACCTGGTTCAGCAGCCGGTCTTCGGCCGCCACCAGGGCATCCACATAGGGAATCATGGAAATGCCTTCCTCGGTTGGGCGAACAGCCCCCTTTGATCGGTGAAAGAGAAGGAATCCCATTTCCTTTTCCAGGGCAGCGACCGCATGACTGACGGCAGACTGTGTCAGGTGAAGGGCTTCAGCCGCTAAAGTAAAACTTCCTGTTTCAATGATTTTCTGAAAGATGCGATAACGCATGTCGCCACCCTTTCATGAATAAATCTCATGACAGCAATTAAAAACATTCATTTTACTAATGCTGCTGCTTCCATTATAATCATGATTACAAGAAGAATGCAAGTCATCACAAGAAAGATGATTCAACCTTTGACCTCAACCAAAAATCATCAACAAATAACATCACCCAGCATCACCTAACATCACCTCAAAGAGCAGCTAATCTCCGATGCATAGAGATGGTGATGAAACCGGAGCATCGAAACTGGGTCACCTTAATGAGCGGCAGTGCCGCAGCAACCCACATGAAAGGTTGGGGTAAGATGAGCGTTGTGAACATGATAATAAAACCAAAAGGTCAGCCATTCACCAAATCCTTGTTCTGGCTTTTTCCCAAGCTCATCATTGGTCTTTTTTTGGCAGCGCTGGGAACAGTGATGATGATTCACGCCAACATCGGGCTATTCCCCTGGGGAATTCTCAATGCGGGACTGGTGAACGTTACCGGCATTTCCTTTGGCGTCTGGAGCCAGATCATCGGGTTGTTCATCATCGTTATGATGACACTGTTCAAATTCTATCCCGGTATCGGCACGATTTTCGACATGTTTTTTGTGGGTTTTTTCATCGATCTGCTGGAGCTGATGGCAGTGGTGCCCACGCCTTCGGGCCTGGTGTCTCAGGTGGGCTTCTCCATGGCGGGGCTTTTCGTTCTTTCCTATGGGGTATCCCTCTACATGAGCTGCGGCTTGGGAGCCGGCCCCCGGGATGGGCTGATGCTCATGCTCATGAAGCTGACCAGCAAATCAGCAGGGGTGGTGAAAACAGCCATCGAAATCACCGTCACGCTGCTGGGTTTGGCACTGGGGGGGCCCTTTGGCTTTGGAACCATTCTGCTGGCACTGACAGGCGGTAAGGTGATGGCCCTGGTCTTTAAGTGGACAGGCTTTGACGCTCATGCTGTTGAACAGAAAAATGTGGTGCAGTTTTGGCGGGATCATGTGGCACCCCGGCGAGTCGCAAGCCAAAGTACTTTCTCAGAGGGGCTGTCAGATAAAGTGGTGTAACACGAATGACAGCGAAACAGGCAGAGAAATAGAGAATCATAGAAATAGAGAATCGTAGAAATAGAGCAGAAGAGCAGTAGATAGATTTATAAGTGCATCAATAAACGGATCAACACATACAAAAGCACTGGTTTTCAGAAGACAACTTCTGGAACCAGTGCTTTCGCTTATGAAATCATATCAAAAGATGGAAATCAGTCGTGGTCTCCTGCGCTACTCGCCCAAGGCCCAGGCAGCCGCATTTTTGCCGGCTTCACGACCATAAGTCAACCCGATGGAGATGGATGAACCGGAGGAAGGATACTCCTGATAGTAGAAGGCGCTGTTGGCAACTTCACCGGCGGCATAAAGGCCGGGGATAGGCTGATTATCGGTTTCAGCAAGCACTTCTGCCCTGGTATTGATTAACAGGCCGCCCATGGAGCCAATGGTGCTGGGCCGGGCTTCGACGGCATAGAAAGGCGCGTTGACAAGGCCGTCTCCCTGATCAAAGGCTGCCTGCAGCTTGGCAGCATCCATCCCCGCAGCTTCTGCCAGGGCTTCCACGGTGTCTGCCTGATACCCGTAGCCCCGGTCGATGGCAGGCTGAGCACTGTCTGCCCCAGTGGCATCGTAAAGGCCGTAGAAAAGATCATCTCCCACTTTCTTCATGTTCGTGTAGTTAATGGGATAATCTTTGCCCGGGGCAACGAAGGTGCCATCAGTTTGAACGTATAAGGGGGCAAACATGGCCGAAGCATTATATCCAGAATTTGGCAGGCTGCCATGAACAATCTGGAAGCCAATGGCGCCGTTTTTGAACTCTGTGGCGGCACCTGCTTCCATTCCCATGAGCAGGCCTTCACCCACATTGCCTTTGTTGGATAAGGGGAAGTCGCCGGCTGCAACGGGCATATACTGCTCTTTCAATGTTTCACTGGCATCAAAGCCACCGGTGGCCATCACTACAGCTTCTGAAGAGAAGGTATAGTTGGTATCGTTGGAAACTGCTCTGGCACCCTTCACAACGCCTTCTTCCATCAACAACTCAGTGGCCTTGATGCCTGTGAGGATGGTGACACCCAGTCTGCGGGCTTCCTCTTCCAGGGGCTCAATCAAGGCGGAACCAATCATGAAGGTGCCGTCTTCGTACATGGAGAAATGAGCGCGGGGCTGGGGAGCAGTGCCTGCAGGCACATTCATCATCCAGTGAACACCGATGCTGTCCAGAAAAGCAATGGTGTCAATGGAGTTTTCTGCATAAAAGGAAATCAGCTCTCTTTCTGCTTTTTGTTCAGCCCGCTCCATGTAGTAATCCACCATGGGAGCCACATCGCTTTCATCCAGAGCGGCGTAAACGATGCCGGCCGAAATAATGGTGGAACCACCCACGATGTCTTGCTTCTCAATTAAAGTGACATCGGCACCGTTTTCAGCAGCGGAGATGGCAGCAGCAAAGCCGGCGGCACCGGCACCAATCACCAACACGTCAGTTTCAAGGGCAACTTCTTCAACAGACGGTACTGTCGGTGCTGCAGTCAGTGATTCCGGAGCATTGGCCTGTCTCAGGGAATCAATGACGGCTGCACGAAAGGCGGCAGTAGTTACCGTTGCACCTGAGATCAGGTCAACACCGGCAGTATTGGCGGCCAGCATGTTATCCTTCATCAATCGCAGGGCGACACCGCCAACAGCTTCTGTTTCCTGGTATTCACCCAGTTCAATATCCAAAATCTCAGAATCGCTCACGGTGACAGCGATATCAAAATCACCATAAAATCCGCGGCAGACGGTTTCGTAAGTGCCGGCAGTCATGCCAGATTCCGGCACTTCAGCCGCAGGGTCTTCAGCCGGTGCCGGTGGTTCCTGTGATGCGGGCTGGCTGCAGCCCACTGCGAAAAGCAGTGCAAAGCAGAGAAGCAAAGAATAGATTTTCAATTGATTTTTTTTCATTCATATCATCTCCTGTCTTGATATAAAAATAACATAAATATGTCGCCGAGGGAGTGTACACCTACTTATAAGCATATAACAGTTCTCTATTCAAGAAATGACATAAAAAGGGAACCCATTGACTTAACAAGGTTTCAATGGTACGCTACACCTACTGTAGGTTCCTGCAAAAGGGAAAAGGTTTTCATAATGAAGTGGGATGAGGTGGGGATCGAATGGATATTTTCAGCATGAAATGCTTTTTAAGCGTTGTCCGCCATCAGAATCTTTCCATGGCAGCAAAAGAAGTGTTTATTTCTCAACCGGCGATGAGTCAGAAAATCAATATGATGGAAAAGGAAATGGGCGTTAAGCTCTTGCAAAGAAGCCGCCACAAGGTGGAAATGACCGAAGCGGGAACGCTTATCAGTGAAAAGTTCGTTCAAATAGTTACAGATTATGAGAATGTGATGATCCAGGCGCAAAAGCTGCACGCTGAAGGCAAAAACCATTTGGCCATCGGATACCACGGTCCTGTGGAATGGGCCAATATTCATCAGCGTATTCGCGAATTTCACCAGCAGTACCCGGACATAGAAGTGGATGTTCATATCGGCGGTTGGGGCCAATTAACCCAGATGCTGCTTGGTGGAAGAATTGATGTTTTTTTCTCTGAGAAAAGGGAAATTGAAGAAATAGCCACAATTGAGAGCGTGTATTTATTTCGGGATTACTCGGCAGTGGCGGTTTCGAAGACCAATCCCCTTAATCGGTATCAGATGGTTGCACCAGAATCCTTAAACGGACAGAAAATCGTGATGAGCAATAATTCGGATGCAGAAAAAACACTGAGAGCCATTAATAGAGGCCTTACGGAAGCCGGCCTTGATATGGAAAACGCAAAATTCGTGGATAAATATGAGACAGGGATTGCCATGGCATCGGCTGGCATGGGAGTCACACCCATTCCAAGATCCTTCAAAATAAAGGGGCATGAATCGGTTGCCTATGTGGACATTGACAGTGAACGGATGTACCTTGATTTTGTGCTTGCCTGGCAGAAAGGCAATGATAACCCCAATATTCATCTCTTTAAAGAGTTTTGTCAAAAACAGAATTGGACAGGTGACGAATAATACTTGCCTAATGGAGCACTGGTTTTCGGGAGAGTTTCCGATACCGGTGCTCTTTGTGCTTGTTGCGATCGGGTGTTATTAAACAGCCAGCACTTCTTCATGAGAGGCGCTTCTTAATGACCAACAACACCGGTTTTATTCCACCGACAGTTCCCAGAGGTACAGTGACGCCACTGACCCATAGGGTGAGTATCTCTTTCGGTAGCGCTGAAACTGTTCCTTTGATAACTGGTCCAGATCGTAGAGCTTCATCATGGCCCGGCGGATCGCCAGGTCATCATAGCTGATCACATCATAACGATGGAGAGAGAAGAGCAGTAACATTTCAGCCGTCCAGGGCCCGATGCCATGAAGGGATGACAATTGCTTAATCACCTGCTGATCACTCATAAAGTGGAGTTGGCTGAAATCAACCTGACCCGTTGTCACCGCATCTGCGATGCCCCGAATGTAGCTGATCTTCTTGTGGGTGGTGCCGCATTTTTGAAGCACTTCCGGGTCTGTAGCCAGAATGGTTTTAGGGGTCATGGTGCCGGTGATTTCCAGCAGTCGGGTCCACACCGTATCAGCCGCCTTACTGGATACCTGCTGGTTGATAATGCTGAACACCAGCGCTGTGAACACATCGGGCATTGTCTCCACTTCCAGTGGACCCATGCGGTCAATCACGTCGCCCAACCTGCGGTCTCTGCTTTTCAGGTAGTTCACTTCTTTCTCTCCATATCTAAAAACCGGTTTCATAGGTTGTCACATCCCCGGATAATTAGTACATTCAACAGACTGACTTGTAATCGCATCATTGATTTTCCCCCCCATACTATTTACGCCACGCGTTGGTGTTCTCGCCACATTGATCATTCTCCCACATTGATCTTTCTCCCATGGATTTTTATCACATGGACCGTCTCTCTCTTATCAATTTACGGGTTCTCTTTGTATGTCTATCATCATCTGATATTAACAGGTTGTCAACTGTTTCCTGTTCCGGCTCAGTTCATTTTTATGAGTTTGATTTTCAAACGGACACCGACGCTGAATCAGAAAGTGAATCAGAAAGCGAGTCTGACATTGAATCTGAGATTGAATCAGACATGGACGGTGAACCCGCCGAAGAATCACCGATAGCCGGTGGTGTAAACAGAAATTTACATAAAATTCATTTAAAATCAACGAAGTGATTTGGTGAATGTGGTACGTTGTTGAAGAAATACTCATGCAAGCAGCAAGAAAAACACCCATGCAATGAAATGGAGGGTTTTCGATGGCGCATTTCATCAGAATGTTAGGTTCTGAACGAGAATATGCCTTTCATATTTTTATCGGTGAACTTTCTGCCGCGTGGGGGCCTGTATAGATAAACCCCTCCGGCGGTCTGATATCACAGAAAGACGGAGGGTTCTATGGTCACGCGAAGTAAGTCACCCTATTTATTGCTATTTCCAACGATGACGCTATATGGTGTCTTTTTTGTCTTTCCCTTTCTGTACTCCCTGTTCATCAGTTTCAGTGAATGGCAGCTGCTGACAGGGGACATGACCTTTGTGGGGATTCAAAACTATCGACAGCTGGCGGGCAGCCACATCTTCAAAAAAGCCATCGGCAACACACTGATGTATGTGATGGCCACCATGCCGGTTTCCATGGTGCTGGGGCTGATGTACGCCCTTCTCATTGAACAGACTAAAAAAGCCAAGGCCCTGTACCGGTTTATATTCTTCATCCCGGTGGTGATCTCGGTGGCGGCGGCCAGCCTGTCTTTCAGCCTGCTCTACAATGCCCGGCACGGTCTTATTAACCAGGTGCTGGCGCTGGTGGGAATTCAGGGGCCCAATTGGCTGAACGAATCAAAAAGTGCACTGCTGGCCCTGGTGATTCTGGGTATCTGGCAGTCTTTCGGCTACAATGTGATCCTGTTTATGGCAGGCATCCAGCAGCTGGATAAAGAACTCTATGAAGCAGCAGCCATCGACGGCCTCTCGCCTTTCACACGCCTGACCCGTCTCACGCTGCCTCTGTTATCTCCTGTCACCTTCTTTGTTTTTGTTATGACGACCCTGTCTTCCTTTCAGGTGTTTGCAACGGTGCAAATACTGACGATGGGTGGTCCCAACAATGCCACCAACATGATGGTGTTTTTTGTCTGGCAGGAAGCCTTCAAGTTTTTCAATACCGGTCTGGCCACGGCGGCGGCCACAGTGCTGTTTGTGGCGATGATGATTCTGACACTGGTGATGGTGCGCATTGTCCAGCGAAAGGTTCACTATCAGTAAGGCGGTTTTATGACCAATCAAGAAAAAGGCGCGATCAGTTAATAAGAGTTCATGATCAATCAAGAAGCATTCAGCATCACCACAAAATGAAACATCGAGGTGTTGACAAAATGAACCAACATCGATTGACAGGCTGGTGGCTTCATGGCATTCTCATGATCACCGCCATCCTGGTACTGATTCCATTTCTTTGGATGGTCAGCATTTCCCTGTCGGACTACGGCGCTGTTTTTCAACGTTTCCTGCTGATTTTTCCCACTTCGGTCAGCCTGGAAGGGTACCGGCAGGTACTGGAAAATTCGCCGTTCATGCGCTGGTTTTTCAACAGTGTTTTTGTGGCCGGCTGCCTGACGATTGGGCAGCTGACTCTGGGAGTGCTGGCGGCTTATGCCTTTGCCCGGTATCGGTTCAAAGGCAGTGAACCACTGTTTTTCTTTGTCTTATGTACCATGATGATTCCACCCCAGGCCATTCTTTTTCCCCTGTTTATGGTGATTAATGCCTTCGACTGGGTGAACACCTACCAGGGGGTCATCGTACCGCATCTGGCCAGCGGCTATGCCATCTTTGTTTTGCGTCAGTTTTTTCTCCAGATTCCCAAAGAACTGGATGAAGCTGCCCGCATCGACGGTTGCCACGGTTTTCAAATTCTGTACCACGTGTACTTACGAAGTGCGGTGCCGGCCATTATTTCTGTCGGGCTGATTCAGCTGGTGCGTAACTGGAACGATTATTACTGGACACTGGTGGTGCTGAGGGATTCTCAAAAGATGACCCTTCCCGTGGGCATTGTCGCTTTTCGTGACGAAACCCTGGTGCAGTGGGTCCCCACCATGGCTGCGGCCACTTTGTCGGTGTTGCCGGTGCTGGTGATTTATGTGCTGGGACAGCGGTATTTCGTTCAGAGTCATGTGCACAGTGGCATTAAGTAGACGGGAAATCGACTCAATCAACTAAAAATCAACTCAATCAACAAAAAAATCAACTCAATCAACTAAAAATCGACTCATTCCATTAGGCAATGGATCAATTTACGAGCCGCTTTACGAGACAATTTACGGGATACTTGATAGGATACTTTGCGGGATACTTTACCAATCCAACGAGATTAAAAGGAGTGTGTGACAATGTTCTTTAAATATAGTAAAAATAGTAAGCATCTTAATAATCTTAAGCATAGTAATCATAGCAAGCATATCAAACAGATAGAGCCCCTTCGGCTGGCTGCAGTCATATTGGCAGTGACCCTGTTCCTGTCGGCCTGCACCTCGGGAACAGCTCAAAACCCAGCCAGCGACACCGCCCCCACCGGCAGTGCTGCAGGCACACCGGCACCGGCAGCTTCAACAGAACCGGTGAGCACTGAGCCCATCACCCTCACTTTTCTCCACGTTTTCTCCGGCCCCCGGGAAGAAGCCATGAATGAAATTGTGCAGGGCTTCAACGATTCTCAGGAGCGGATTCGCGTGGAACACGAAATGGTGCCCGGCTGGTACGGCGGTCTTCTGGAGCAGCTGCAGACACTGGCGGTTGCCCGGCAGTTGCCAGATCTCACCATCATGGGACTCTCCAGTCACAATTTCATGAAAGAAGGCCTGGGGGCTGTCAGTGTGCAGCCTTACATTGAACAGGAGAGCACTGATCTCAGCGATTTCTTCCCCAACATGCTGACCCTGGGTCAAGATGAAGAGGGAGAGCAGGCCGCCATGCCCTTTGCCATCAGCACGCCGCTGATCTATGTCAACAAAGATCTGCTGCAGCAGGCAGGCATTGACTATGTGGATCAACCGGAAAGCTGGGAGCAAGTGCGGGAGTGGGCGAAAAAAGCGGCGCAGCCATCGGCAGATCTTGCAGGCATCGGGTTCCAGCTGGATTATGACACCTGGCAGTTTCAGACCCTGGTGGAATCTTTCGGAGGTCAAATGGCGTCACAGGAAACCCAAACCATTCACTTCAATGATGAACCAGGGCAGCGGGTGATGGACTTCTGGCTCACCATGATGCATGAAGACGGCATCTATCCCAATATCAGCGGATCTGAAGCTGCCGAAAACTTTATCAACGGGTCGTCGGTCATGATCGTGGCCACCACAGGAAATCTGGTGAACTTCACCGAAAATGCCGCTTTTGATTTGGGCATCATGCTGCTGCCCAAATATGACAATATGACCAATCGCAACCCCCGCCGTGTTCCCGCAGGCGGAAGCAATCTCTATATCATGCCTTCTGACCCCGAGCGGGAAGCCGCCGCCTGGGAATTTATCAAATACGCCACATCGCCAGAGGCGGGGGCCATCATCGTGGAGAAAATGGGCTATATGGCTGCCCGAAAAAGCCTCATCGAGCCAGACGGGTTGCTGGCGGCATACATGACCGCCAATCCCCAGGCCACCCGGTCTTACGATCAGGTGGAAGACCTGGGCAACTGGTACAACTGGCCGGGAGTCCATGGTGCCCGAATTGACAGCATCATGCTGGATGCCTTTGCCGCTGCGTTTCTGAAAGAGAAAACCGGCGAAGAGGCCCTCGATGGTGCCGCAGAAGAAGTCAGACACATACTGGGGTGGTAGGCATGAAACAACGAGTGTGCATTCTCTGTACTTCTGACCTCCACGGCCAGCTCATGCCATCCGGAAACCCTGTCGTGCAAACCGGCGAAACCCAGCCCCTCACCAGCCTGGCCCAGATTGCCACCCTCATCGAAGCCAAAAGGCAACAGGGTGACCCGGTGCTTTACATTGATAACGGCGATGCCATTCAGGGATCAGCCCTGGTGCATGTTTATGGCAAAGACGGCCCTGCCAGTGGCCATCCCATGGTGGAAGCCCTGGCTCAACTGAAATGCGACGGTGCCGTCATTGGAAACCATGAGTTCCACTATGGCCTTGAGACCCTGCAACAAGTGGTGGCTGAGTCCCCCTTCCCCTGGCTGTCGGCCAACTGCATTCACAGGGAAACCGGAGAACCGGCGGTGGGGTTGCCTTATATGATCCGAACGCTGGGATCGGTGACCGTGGCGGTCATCGGTCTCACCACCCGGGTTTTTCGACAAGTGGAAGAGCATCTCATTCTTGCCGATGAAATCGACACCCTGGCCCACTGGATCAAACACATTAAAACCAATCACCAGGTGGACGTGATGGTGGTCGCTTACCATGGTGGCACACAGCGGCACGAAGTCACAGGCGAGCCCCTGCCCAAACCGGAAGAAAACCGGGGACTGGAAATGCTGGCAACCTTCCCGGAGATTGACGTACTTCTCACCGGGCATCAGCATCGCCGCTTTGTTCAGAAGCTGGGAAAACAAGTGGTGGTGCAGCCAGGAGCCTTTGGAACAAGCCTGGGGGCAGTGACCCTGCACCTGAGCCGGGGAGCGGCGAATGACCCCTGGGCGGTGACATCTGTGGAAGCAGGCGTACTGACGGTTGATGATCCGGAAAGCCTGCAGCTGATGGGAATTGGGGAGCTTCCCGTTCCATCAGAGAGCAGCCTGGTTAAGCGGCTGGCTCCCTTTGAACAGCAGGCGCACCAATGGGAAACAGAGGTGGTTACCCTCTTGGCAAAGGCCTGCCCCATTGATGACCTGCTGACAGATATATGCATCAACGAACATCCCCTGGTGCAATGGATGCACGGAATTTTGATGGAAAGAGGCAGTACAGAGATGTCGGTACTGTCGGTCTCCAACAGCTTGTTTAAAGGATTGAAAGCAGGTGCCGTGACCCGGGGTGACCTTCTCCGCTTTTTCCCCTTTCCCGACGACCTGTGGGTGGTGAAGATAAAGGGTGAAGCTATTTTGGCCATGTTGGAGACCGCCGCAACCATTTTTGAACCAGATGCCGCCAGCCCTGTGGGCTGCCGCATCAACGATGCCTGGCGAAGTCCCATGGTGCGCATCCATGACTACCAGTTGTGGAAAGGCATCGACTATACCTTTGACATTGACAAGCCCCCGGGCCGGCGACTGATTGCCTGCACTTTTCAGGGAAAGCCCCTTGATTTCGAAACCCTTTACACGGTGACCACCACTACTTTCATGGCTCACCAAATGGCTTATACCCATGGCATCGACCCCTTCATCAAAGTGAAGCAGATCCCTGGCAATGTGCCGGATCTTCTGATGGAAGATGCGGCGAAAGATGGATTGAATCAGGTGCAGGTGGTTCAAAACCGGCAGTTTCTCACGAAATTCAGGTCAGTTCATTTCGCTTAATCAGGGAATCATTTAATCGGGCGAAACCATAAGGCACCAGGTACGCCCCCACAAAACATCCAAAAGCATTCATCAGGTACCTGCCAAACATCTGCCAGGCATCAAGCAGGCACCTATGCTACCAAGACCAAGCACCTACCAAGCATCAAGGGAGGAAGTCACATGGCAAGTCTGGCACTGAAAAACGTGACCAAAAAATATGGCACCACAGTGGCGGTTCAAGATTTTTCCCTGGAGATTCAGGATCAGGAGTTCGTGGTTTTCGTCGGCCCCTCCGGCTGCGGTAAATCCACCACCCTGCGCATGATCGCCGGATTAGAGGAAATCACCGAAGGAGATGTGTATATAGGCGAAACCCGGGTGAACGAAAAAGCGCCCAAAGATCGAAACATCGCCATGGTATTCCAAAACTATGCCCTGTACCCCCACATGACTGTCTATGAAAACATGGCCCTGGGATTGAAAAATAAACATATTGACAAAAAAGAAATTCATCGGCGCATCGAAGAAGCCGCCGGTATATTATCCCTTGAAGAGCTTTTAACCCGCAAGCCCAAAGAACTTTCCGGCGGCCAGCGGCAGCGGGTGGCCATCGGAAGAGCCATCGTGCGAAACCCCAGCGTCTTTTTAATGGATGAACCCCTCTCCAATCTTGACGCCAAGCTGCGGGTGCGCATGCGGGCAGAAATCGGTGCCCTTCACAAACGCCTGCAAACCACCTTCATTTATGTGACCCATGATCAAATGGAAGCCATGACCCTGGGCGACCGGATTGTGGTGATGAACAACCGCACCATTCAACAAATCGGCACCCCCGACGAAATTTACGATGCCCCCTGCAACCTGTTTGTGGCAGGGTTTGTCGGATCACCTGCCATGAATCTGCTGGGAGGAACCCTGATACAACAGCCTCACACGGTGGTTTTGCAACTGGAGAACCAAGGGTTACCGTTGATTCCTGACTTGGGCAAAAAGCTTCTGGAGCAAGCGGGAAGCAGCGGGCGGGTGATTTGCGGTATTCGGCCGGAACATCTCATGCTGGAGGCCGCCGGTGTCGCATCAACATCCAGCCAGGAGCAGCATCACCAGGACCCACGCAGGCAAAGCGAAGGGAATTCGTCGTCAATAACCGGTGAATTTGCCGGTATCTCAGGCCAGATCAGCCTCATGGAAAACATGGGACGAGAGATGGTGGTGCATTTGCAGTGGGGAACCGACCGGAACCTTGTCATCGTGGGAAACCGGGAACTAACCTTTCAGGAGGGCCAGCAGGTGCGTTGTCAAATCAATATGGAGAAAGCCCATTTTTTTGATCCTGTCGCTGGAAAGCGACTGAAAATTTAAGGAATATTTCAAAGAGCAAAAGCCTGCAGGGAGCCTGTTTGATAAGCGAATCAAACAAGCGTCAATGCAGGCTTTTTCATAAGGCATTAGACGTTTCTGTCTTTTCTGAAAACTGTCCGATATTGGATAGATTTGAATGATAATGATCATTATAATGAAAATGATATTCGATATCGATAGAAACGACTGTGAGTCTCAGATTTCAATTATTCTCGACGAATATCTACCGATAAAAGAGATTTAGATAACATGTTTTATCAGGTTAAAGAGAAAGAGATGACAGAGCTGGTAGGTCCTGCGGGGGCCACGGCCTAATGAAAGGAACGAGGTATATGACAGAAAACACAACGAGCAATCGTCCCAAAGCCATTATTGTGGCGGGACCACCGGCTACGGGAAAAACGGCAGTAATGCTGCATGTGGTGCAGAGCTTATTGAGGAACGAACAAAAAGTGGCGGTGGTTAAAGTAGACTGCCTGGAAACGGAAGACGATAAAAAGTATGCAGAGCTGGGTGTTCCAGTGGCAATTGGATTGAGCAATGATATATGCCCGGATCACTTCTATGCTGTGAATTTTGAAGAGATGATTTCATGGGCAGAAGAAAAGGAATCTCAAATATTAGTTATTGAAACGGCAGGGTTGTGTCATCGCTGTGCGCCGGGTATAGACGGAGTACTGACCTTTTGTGTGGTGGATTGCCTGTCCAGCATCAAAACACCTCAAAAAGCAGGACCAGTCGTCACCACCTCAGACGTAGTCATTGTTACAAAGGGAGACATGGTGTCTCAGGCGGAACGAGAAGTTTTCAAAGCCAGAATCAGAGAAATAAATCCCAAGGCCCTGATTACTGAAGCTAACGGCTTGACGGGTAGTGGTTGTGAAGGGCTGGCGGCCATTGTTAATCAAGAATCGCCTCTGGAGGAGATCAGTGATTCACGGCTGCGCTATCCTATGCCTACGGCAATCTGTTCGTACTGCATGGGGGAAAAACGCCTTGGCAATAAGCATCAACACGGAGTGGTCTATAAGATGGATTTTAACACACGTGGAGGTGGGCTGTATGCTTAAGGAAATAACAATACTTGGAGGATTTCAGAAAAACGGAGAACCTGAAGCAGTACGAGAGGTGAGCATTAAGGTTGGACAGGTATACAGCATTGTGGGATTTACTGGTTCGGGCAAGAGTCAGCTGATTAATGATATTGAGCAAATATCTCAAAGAGATTCAATTTCCAGGCGCCAAATTCTTCTTGATGGCAATGCGCCGGCAGACAATGCCATGGGCAGATACGAAAAGAATTTAGTGGCCCATCTTTCACAAAATATGAATTTTATTCTTGATATGAAAGTGAGAGAGTTTTTAATCATGCATGCGGGTTGCCGTGGCTTTCAAGAACCTGATAAAAAAGCAGATGAAGTGATTGAATGCGCGAATACCTTTGCAGGAGAAGCGATTAAGCCTGGCGAAAATTTGACCCGGCTGAGTGGCGGGCAGTCCCGATCATTGATGATCGCTGATGTTGCGATTAACGGAGATTCGCCGGTTGTGCTCATTGATGAAGTGGAAAACGCTGGGATACATCGACTGAAAGCGATGGAAACACTAGCGGCACAAAAGAAGATTGTGCTGGTCGTGACGCATGATCCGTTACTGGCTTTGCTGGGTGAGAAGCGTATCATTATGGGCAATGGAGGAATGCAGCGTGTTCTTGAACTGGCATCAGAAGAAAAATCTGTGCGAGAGATGCTGGAGCAGATGGCAGGTGTCATTCAAACGGTGCAGGATCAATTACGTCAGGGAGAAAGAGTGTCTGTATGTTCTCTAATGTGAGCGTCCATTTAATCGACCATCACCCGGCAAGGCAAAGCGTCAATGCAGCTTTCAGCAAAGTTGCAATAGCCTTAATAAATATTGGAGGGAGAATGAAGGATGAACAATCAGCCTGTGAGTAAAGATATAAAAGTGTATTGGAACAATCCGGCATGCCTTAACAAGGCGGTTAAAGAGAGATTGGATGCGAAAGAATCGGAGTGGAAGGTGAATAGTAGGGGAACCGTTCTTTTTGACTATTATGGATTAATTGAAGAGATGTTAATGGATGAGAGGCTTGAGCGGGATCTAAAGGAGGGAGGCATAGGGGCTGACATAGTTGTGAGCACAGACATGCAACTGTTTCATCGTAAGGACATGCTTTTGGGTAACCTGCATCTCTTTGAGTCGATTCAGGACTGGTTTCCAATTCGCTCTGAGTTTGCGGAGATGTCGCATCCCCAGGGCTATTTCCAGCCTTCGTTGCTTGTGCCTGTGGTCATTATAAAAAATGATGAAATGCTAAAAGAAACAGGAGAGATCCTTGGTTGGGAGGATTTACTGGATCCGGCGCTGGCGGGAAAAGTAGCAATAGCAAGCACAGACAAACCAGCCGGAAAGTCAGTTTTGAAAGGATTCTGGTATTTATATGGCGAGGAAGGCTTGATGAAAGCGAGGCATAACTTTAGCGTTTTAAGCAATCCCGCAGCGATATTTGATGCTGTGGATCGGGGAGAATATCCTTTAGGGATTGTTCCGTTGCTTTTCGCTACTGGTGCAGGCAAAAGTGGTCACGTTAGTCAAATTTGGCCTAAGGAGGGTCTCATGGTAATCGTTGCTTACGTCGCTGTGAGGACCGGAGCTGGGCTTGAAGCAAAGGAATTACTTATGGAGAGTCTTTATTCAGAAGAGTTGCAGCATTTATACAGTCAACGGGGATTTATGATCCCGGTTCATGACCGCGTTGAACCTAAACAGGAATTGAAAGAGCAGAAGACGCGTTTCATATATCCCGACTGGGAGTGGGTTGAAAAGAACGATATGAATGTACTGGAACAAAACATGATCATATACTAACTCATTCCGGCTATTAATAGGTATTCATTCAATCAACCTCCGCATATGATTTTGTGCGCTTCGACAGCGCATATAAATTGTATGCGGAGGTTATTGTTGTTTCGAAGACTATTTGACGCTTCACAAAAAATACGCTCCTCTGGATTCTCGTCAACACCTAACGATCTCTATCTGCCTCAACCGGGGAGACGGAATGAGTGAAAGAGGGAGGGAAAAGAGTATGCAAAATATAAATGATAATGATTGACAAAATCAATTAGATGGGGTAGAATTCTGTTTAAGTCATTGCTTAATCAAATTAATTTGAGTCAAAGTCGAACTCAAAACCCACCAAACATCGCCAATGATTTCACCAAAAGTCACCAAACATTACCGAACATCACCAAACATCACCAAACATCAAGATGTTAACACCTCAGTACCGCATCATCAGCTGTCAATCTCAGTTCAAAAGCGCTGACGTTCAGGGAACTGAACCAGCCAGTGAAGCCGGTGCAGCCGTTGAAGTCAGTGAAGTCAGTGAAAGGAACGGAGCGGTACGCATGGAATCCTTATTACGCACACTGAAAGCACTGGCAGATGAAACCCGGCTGAAAATGGTGATCATGCTGCTGGAAAAAGATTACTGTGTCGGCGGCCTGGCGAGGCACTTGAACATCTCCAAGGCGGCAGTGTCCCAACATCTGAAGGTGCTGCGGGAAAGCGGCCTGGTGGTGGGTGAAAAAAGAAGCTATTATGTTTTTTATGCAGTGCAAAAAGAGCAGATCAACAGCATCTCCCGGGAACTGGAAGCCATCGCCCGCCAGGAATACCAGACGCTTTTCAAAAATCATGGCTGTCGCCACGATGGTTCCTGCGGCTACGGGGCCAACCTGACAGAAGACCATCATCAACCAAAGAAATGCGCAGGAGGATGAGCCATGGCGGTGAACAATGAAATGGTGTTGACAAAAATCCAGGAGCTCTATCAGTCGCTGTATGAGCATGACGGTTTCAGCGAAATGAAAATTGAAATGCGCTTTCTGAAAAAAGGCCAGAAAGAAATTATTCTTCACTGTGGCAAACAATATCGATATGTGGTTGACTGGCCGGAAAAATAAGCGGCCGGAAGGCGGTTCTGTGAGTGAACCCTTCCATGAGGCGATGCGAAAAAGCATTGTCATCAGGAGGGTTCTTTTTTGTGGAGGAGGGAAGGATAACATGCTGGAAGTTCATCAGTTGGACTTTGCCTATGGAAAAAAGCGGGTGCTGCATCAAATCGATCTGCAGGCACAGCCGGGAGAAGTGATCTCCCTTTTGGGGCCCAATGGTTCGGGGAAATCCACCCTGCTGCGTAACCTGGCGGGGCTGTTGAAGCCTGATGCCGGCACCATTACCCTGCGGGGGGATCCCCTGAAAAAACTGGGGCGTCGGGAAATCGCCCGGCAGCTCAGCTTTCTTCCCCAGGGGCAGGAACCTGTACAGCACATGAACGTGTGGGAGTTGGTGGCCAGAGGCCGAAGCCCCCATCAAAGAGCCGGTTGGATGATGAATAGTCAAGACAGGGAAACCGTTCAATGGGCGCTGGACTACATGGCCCTCTCCCACCTGGCCCATAGGAACGTGGCCGACCTTTCCGGCGGCGAACGTCAACGGGCGTGGATCGCCATGGTGCTGGCCCAGGATACCCAGCTGGTCTTGCTGGACGAGCCGGTCACTTATCTGGATATTAAACACCAGTGGGATGTCTTGGAGGTGATTCAGGATCTGAAGGATTCTTTTCATAAAACCGTCATCACCGTTTTTCATGACCTGAACCACGCCATGGCCGTTTCAGACCGGGTGTATCTGTTGCGGCAGGGAGAGGTTTTTGCCCAGGGACCGCCAGAAACAGTGATTACCCACAGCGCCATGCATGATGCTTATGGCATACATGCCCAGGTGTGCCGGGTGCAGCACTGCTGTCACCCGGTGGTGGTACCCGCGGGCATCAAGCCCGGAAAATGCCGCCGAAACAAGGCGGCCGGGTAGAACAAGCAATGGAACACAGCAGAACACAGCCAGTATCATCGAAAACACTGATTGAATCCATAACCGAGAACTGATAACTGAAAGCTGATAACCAAGAATCGATAACCGAACGGAGGAAATGACATGAAATCAACGAAAAAAACCTTGCTGATCCTCTTGCTGCTGCTGACCCTGCTGGCGACAGCCTGCGGCACCACATCAAGTGCACCGGCTCCGGCAGCTGAAGCACCTGAAGAAACTCCTGCAGCCGAGTCTCCCGCCGAAGCCGTTGATGAAGACACGCAGACAGAAGCCGAAACAGAATCCGCTGCTGGACGCACCATAGAAGATCACCTGGGCCGGCAAGTGGAACTGCCAGACCAGCCGGAACGGGTACTGGCCCTCACCCGCAATTTTATGGAAGAACTTTTTGAACTGGGCATCACCCCCGTGGGCAAAGTGGAAGAATACAAAAATCGCCAGGAAGGCATCGACCTTCCCAGCGTATCCAACCAAAACACCCCCAACCTGGAAGCCATTGCGGCTCTGGCACCGGAGCTGATCTTCGCCAACACCCGGCAACATGCTGATTTGCTGGAATCTCTGGAAGAAATCAGCGGGGCGGTGGTGTTCATTGACCCCAATCAAGTGATCGATGATCCTCTTGTCTCCCGGATTCTTTTCATGGCAGAAGTGTTGAACCGACAGGCAGAAGGGGAAAACTACATCGCCCAACTGGATGCCGTCACAGCTGAGTTGCAGGCAAAAGTCGCTCCTTTAGGGTATGAGACCGGCCTGATTCTGGAAATCGGTGATAAAGTCACCGCCGCACAGCCCACCGGCTTCTTCGGAGCACTGCTTCACCGCATGAACATTGAGAACATCGTTCCCCTGGGGCTTCCCGGCTCCGGCCAATCCACCTGGGTTGACTTTGATGCCGAAACCATTCTGGCCGAAGATCCCGACATGGTGCTGCTTCGAGCCTCAGGCAACGACAAAGACGAACACAAGCAACTGTTGGAAGACTTCAAAAATAACCCCGCATGGAGCGAACTGTCAGCGGTGAAAAATAACCAGCTATTCATACTGCCGGCTCAGATTGCTCCCGGCAATATCAGCAACGAAGAAGCCCTGCGAAGAACCGCTAAAATCATTGGAGCAGGAGAATAGACCGGATGAACACCGCCATAGCTGAACAGGTGCTGAACGCAGTCAGAAAGAAACGCATGTGGTCCCTCACCTTCATGGCCCTGGGACTGGCAGTTTTGATGATGGTGACCCTGCGGATGGGCACCGTTGAATTCACCTTCCGGCAGGTGCTGGGTGTTTTCACCGGTTCCAATGCCGACAGTCTGGCCCGCCAGGTGGTTTACAATATCCGGCTTCCCCGCATGTTAACCGCAGTGATGGTGGGCGTGAACCTGGCGGTTTCCGGGGCGTTGCTCCAGGGGGTGCTGCGAAACCCCCTGGCATCACCCCAGGTGATTGGTGTCAATGCCGGGGCCGGACTGGCGGCGGTGAGCGTGATGATTTTCTTTCCCGGCAAGCTCAGTCTACTGCCTCCCGCCGCTTTTGCAGGGGCATTGCTGGCAGTGCTGCTGGTGTACGGGCTCACCTTTCATCAACAACTGAACACCACTGTCAGCATTGTGCTGGCAGGGGTGGCGGTCTCTGCCTTTCTCAATGCCATGACCTCCGGGTTGATGATTCTCAACAGTGATGATATTGAAGTCACCTATTCCTGGCTGCTGGGAGGCCTCGCTGGCCGGGGGTGGTCGTACGTCAGCCTTATTGCCGGCTACACGCTGCTGGGAGTATTGGTAGCCCTGCTGCTAAGCCCTAAAATCAACCTGTTTTTGCTGGGAGAAGAAGTGGGCAGCAGCCTGGGGCTGCGGGTGCGTCTGTATCGGTCGCTCATCATGATCACTGCCGCCGTGCTGGCAGGCAGTGCGGTGAGTGTGGCCGGCACCATCGGGTTTGTGGGACTCATTGCCCCCCACATGACCCGGCTGCTGGTGGGGGATGATTACCGGTATCTGACCATTGGTTCCGGGCTCATGGGCGGGCTGCTCCTTCTAACGGCAGATACCGTGGCCCGCACCGTTTTTCGGCCGGTGGAACTGCCGGTGGGGGTGATCACCTCTGTATTGGGAGCGCCCTTTTTTCTGTATCTCCTCTACCGGGGCCGGGGCCGTTGAAGGAATGATGGAAAGACGAATAAGAGGATTCGTTGAAGGATTGATTGAAGGAATTAGTGAAGGTATCAATGGCAGTCAATAAAAAAACAGAGAAACAGAAAAACAGAACAATAGAAAGCTGGTGAATCAATGCATGACAGCCATCAAGAAATTCGGGACGCCCTGAAAGTCAACTTTCTGGGGCTGATACCCTGTGCGCTGAAAGTTCCCTTTGAAGAACGCCTTGACCAGTTTGTGGAAGCCCACCCAGCCTATGCATCTAAAACACTGGCGGTGGTGGCCAATGCCAATCGTCAGCTGGATTATTTTGAAGTGGTGGATCAGCTGGAAACCCCCGATGACCTGCCGGAGATCTTCATTGCTCCAGGATTCAACGGGTTTTACAACCATCACTTTATGCGCCACATGAAAGACACCGGAGTCTACCAAACCCTGAACCAACAGGAGAACTGTCCCCAGGCCTTGCGGAATGCGGGAGTGCTCGACCCGGAAGGCCATTATACATTGCTGGGGTTCAATCCCACCCTGCTGCTGGTGGATCGCACCTTTCACCAGGACCTGCCGGTGCCCCGGCGCTGGGAAGACCTGCTGGACCCCGTTTATGAAGGGAAAGTCGCCATTCGCGGTCACAATGATGAAGATTTTTGCGAAGGGATCTTACTCAATGTCTATCAAGAGCATGGGATGGAAGGCGTGGCGCAGATGGGCCGGTCTCTGAAAATGGGCCTGCACCCGGCACAAATGGTGAAAATGGCGGGCAAAGGAAAAGCAGAAGCCCCGGCGGTGGCGGCCATTCCCTATTCCTTCTCAAAACTCATCAAGGAGACCGATCAGGTGACCCTGGTCTGGCCTGAAGACGGTGCCATTCTCAATCCCATTACCTGTCTTGTGAAGAAAGAGGCACTTAAAACCATGCCAGCGCTGTGCCAACTCCTGGCCAGCGACGAAATGGCAGCCATTCTCTCCGGCGTGGGGTTCCCCCCCGTCAACGCCCATACCGCCACTGGCCTGCCCGGGGAAATCGCCTACAAATGGCTGGGCTGGGATTTTCTTCGCAGTCATTCCCTTGAAGACCTCAAAGCCCAGACAAACCAGGTGTTTGTTCAGGCTTTTCGAGAGGTGAGTTCATGCGACTAGTCACCGTATCTGGCCCTCCTTCTTCAGGAAAAACCTCGGTGATCATCAACGTCTGCAAAAGCATGCAGCGCCAGGGCATTGGTGTGGGTGTGGTGAAAATGGACTGCCTCACCACCAACGATGACAAGCTTTACACCAAAGCAGGCATTCCCGTGAAAGTGGGCCTGTCAGGCAATTTATGCCCCGATCATTTTTTCATCAGCAACATCGAAGGCTGCTTTCAGTGGGGCCAGTCCCAGGGGCTGGACATCCTCTTCAACGAAAGTGCCGGCCTGTGCAACCGGTGTTCTCCCCATATCAAAGAGGTGATGGGTGTGTGCGTCATCGACAACCTTATGGGAGTGAACACCCCCCAGAAAATTGGTCCCATGCTGAAACTGGCAGACGTGGTGATCATCACCAAATATGACATTGTTTCCCAGGCAGAAAAAGAAGTCTTCGCCTTCCGGGTACGTCAGGCCAATCCCCGGGCACATATCGTGCATGTGAACGGCATCACCGGCCAGGGAGCCGAAGAAGCCGCCACACTGCTGCAGGCAGCCGATGAAGTGAAGACTCTCAGCGGCAAGCGGCTGCGGTTTTCCATGCCGGCAGCCCTCTGTTCCTACTGCCTGGGAGAAGTGAAAATCGGCGCTGATTTTCAGATGGGAAATGTGCGGAAAATGCAGTTTCACAAATAGCTGCCACCCGGCACAAACTCCGGGTAAATCCTGCTTTTATCATTTTTCACCATAGCTTTTTAAGAAAGGTGGTGCGGAGACCATGCCTGCCGCAAACCAAAATCCAATCACACATCAGGAATTAACACAGAAAACACCCGCCGGGCAATCACTGTCTCCCCAAACGGTTCTCACCGACGATACCCACACAACCGGCTTCTTTGAAGCCGCCGGCCTCCCCCTTCCCCAGCAAGGCATCACCCTGCAGCAATACCTGCATCAATTGGAAGAGGAGCTGCTGGAAGATCTGGGCATCGACAGGGAAGACCTGGTGACCCAGCTGGCCTGCTATCTTGATCACATGAAAACCCTGCAGGCCGGCAACCAGTTGAAGGTGTCTTCCGTGACCATTGCAGGGGGGCAGAATAAAAAAGGAGAACCCGAAAAGGTCACAGTGACCATTCATCAGGGAGAAATCGTCTGCATTGTGGGTCCCACTGGCTCAGGAAAAAGCCGCCTGCTGGCCGACATTGAATGGATGGCCCAGGGAGACACTCCCACCAAACGGCACATCTTCATCAATGGGCAGGTGCCTGACAAATCCTGGCGTTTTTCACTGGAACATAAGCTGGTGGCCCAGTTATCCCAGAACATGAATTTCATTATGGACCTCTCCGTCAGCGAGTTCATTGAAATGCACGCCGAAAGCCGCATGATTCCCAAGCCTGAAGTGGCGGCAAAGGTGAAAGAAATCACCGAACAGGCCAACGCCCTGGCAGGGGAAATGTTTTATTGGGATACCCCCGTCACCGCTCTCAGCGGCGGCCAGTCCCGGGCGCTGATGATTGCCGATACGGCTTTTCTCAGCACTTCTCCCATTGTGCTCATTGATGAAATCGAAAATGCCGGCATCGATCGGAAAAAGGCCCTTGACCTGCTGGTCAGCCGGGAGAAAATCATCCTCATGTCCACCCATGATCCCGTGCTGGCTCTCATGGGTTCCAAACGCCTGGTACTGCGCCATGGTGCCATTCAAAAGGTGGTGACAACCACGGTGCAGGAGCAGCAGAACATTGCGCCCTTGCAGCAGCTGGATGAGCTGATGCTGTCCTATCGACATCGGCTGCGCAGCGGTGAAACCATCGATGAAATCGATTTGTCGCAGCTGATGGGAAGATAAGAATCGCGTTGACAATATCATATTATATGTATATGCTAAGTGCTGAGACAATTTAATACGATTTCAGGCGTGATGCCCGCGAGGGTCATCACTTAAAAGGGAAGTCTAGTGAAAATCTAGCGCGGTCCCGCCACTGTAAGAGAAGAGTTGCTTTCATTCACCACTGTGCCTGCGGCGTGGGAAGGAGGAAGCAATGATGAAGCTCAAGCCAGGAGACCTGCCTGTGATCGATGGTAGTGCCATGCCCACGTGGATCTGGGAAAGGTAGCTTAGCGTTGCGATTTTGTGCGACTCATAGCCCTTTGTTCCCCTGTGGAACAAAGGGCTTTTTGCGTGGACTGCTTTCAGGTGAAGCGATGGTAGTCCTCCCAAATTAATAAGTATAGAAGGCAAGTCCAAAATGCAATGGATTTAATCTAAATGCTAAAAAAGGCACTTTACAAATCTGCAGTAAATGATAAAATGAAAGCGTTCATTTAAATGCAAATCATTTGCAAGTAGAGAATAGGAACAACATGAGCCACCACCCACGAAAAATCAATTCAACCTGAAAGGATTTGATCAAATGAGCAAGTGCCTTCAAAAACATCACCCCATGCCATTTTCCAAGAGCAAAAGGGGCATGAAATGGACGCAACCGGCAGGGATGATCTTGCTGGCAATCGTGGCATTACTGGTCATAAATGGTTGTGCACCTCAGGAAACAGGGGATGAACAAGAGAATTCAACCCGCATCGTTCAGGATATGTGGGGCCGGGAAGTTGAAATAAAAGAAGAAGTCACATCGGCAGTCATCATCGAATGGGAGGGTTTGGCGGCAAAGTCCATGCAGATATTTGGCATTCAAGAGATGATTGTTGGTGTAGACGATTATGCCAAGAAAAACACCTTTCGCAATCATGTTGTGCCAGTGGTGGGAACTGTCCCAGACATCGGGTCAGCGTGGTCAGGGGTGAACTATGAGACCCTGGCCAACTTAAAGCCAGATGTGGTTTTCATGGAACTGTGGGTCACCAATGAGTCGGAAAAAGAGCTGCACTCAGATGCCATCAACAAAATCGAAGAGCTGGGCATTCCTGTCATCACCTTCCTGTCCCCCTCTTGCTTTGAAGAGCCACACATCGACACGGCCTGGGAGCATGTGCGCCTGGTGGGAGAAGTGTTCCAAAAACAGGAGGAAGCGGCAGCTCTGATTCAGCGAATGGATGAAAAAGTGGCTTTGATTCGCAGCCGCACACAGGGAATAGAAGCAGCAGACAAAGCCGATGTGGTGATTTTTGCCACCATGGACAATGTGATGGGCACCAAAAGCATCCAATCTTATTTTTTAACAGAAATCATCAATGCCAACAATCTCATTGAAGGCGGTGACTTTGTCAAGATATCAGAAGAGCAGCTCTTGAAGCTGGATCCTGATGTCTTGATTATCCACGGACACGACGGCTACCTGGACCCTGCGGTGGTTCGGGAGGGCAGACAGGCAGGTCTCAACTGGGGCAATGTACAACACCTGCAGGCCATTGAAAATGACAGGTTCATTAGTCTGGGATATGAAGAATGGCGGGCAACCATTGAAACACCTGTGGCACTTCTGAAAATGGCCAAAACCATTTATCCTGACCTTTTTGAAGACATTGACCTGGAAGCGGAAGAAGTGAACATGTACATGCAGGATTACGGTATGACCAGAGAAGAAGCCTTGAAGGCCATCGAAGCCCAGCGATACACTGCCATCGTAGAAGTCAACTAAACATCGGGTGAGGAGATTGTCCAGCATGAAAGTCTCTCAGAAAATTTATAAAGCACCAAAAAAAATCTCCTTTAACAATCAGAATAAAAAGAAGCTTATTGGCACGATGGGGCTGTTGCTGGTACTGGTCATGGCAGCCTCTCTCTGCATTGGAGCCTACTTCATTGATCCCAGAGAAGTTTTTCAGATTTTAAGGCACAAGCTATGGGGAGTGCCTGTTCCCAACGGAATGGCAGGCACCATCGTGTGGGATATCAGACTGACCCGCATTCTGCTGGCAGTGACCGTGGGGGCAGCGCTGGCCTCCAGCGGAGCGGTGTATCAGGGAATTTTTCGAAATCCCCTCATCGAACCCTACATTCTGGGAGTCTCCTCCGGCGCCGCCTTTGGAGCAGCTTTGGCCATTCTCTTTGAATTTCCCTACTCCCTTCAGCTGTTGGCGTTTTTCTTTGGGATGCTGGCGGTGACAGCCACCTACAGCGTTGCCAGAATGAATGGTGAAACGCCGCTGGTGACCCTGATTCTTTCAGGTGTGATCATCAGCTCCCTTTTTTCGGCCATGGTGTCTATTTTTCAGTATATTGGCACCGAAGAACAACTGCGACGACTGGTCTTTTGGCTTATGGGCGGGCTGTACCAGGCCACCTGGTCAGATATCAAAACCATCTTACCCGTTGTGGCGGTGGGGGTGTTGCTATTGTGGATGAACGCTTGGAAACTGAACGTATTATCTCTGGGAGAAACAGAGGCCAAAACCCTGGGCATTCATACAGAAAGAACAAAAGCTGTTTTGATGGTGACAGCAACGGCCATAACTGCTATTTCTGTGTCTCTCACCGGAATCATCGGTTGGGTGGGGCTCATGCTCCCACACGCGGCCCGGCTGATTGTTGGCCCGGATCATCGTTTTTTAATTCCTTTGGCCGCCATCATGGGAAGCATTTTTCTGGTGGTCTGCGATACCCTTGCCCGCACCATCTCCACAGGGGAAGTGCCCATCGGCATCATTACCGCCATTCTGGGAGCACCCTATTTGCTCTTCCTGCTAAGGCGGCGATCAAACTATATGGGAGGCTGAACAGTGACCATTCATGTGGAGCAACTTTCATTCAGCTATGGGAGCCATCAGGTGCTGCGGGAAATCAGTTTTTCAGTGCCAAAAGGACAGCTGTGCGGTCTTTTTGGCCCTAATGGAACGGGTAAAACCACCTTGTTTAAATGCCTGACAGGCGTCATGCCGGGAAAACATGAGCAGCACATTTTTCTGGAAGACAAGCCTTTGCACGGCATGCCCCCGAAACAAAGAGCACAGATGATGGCCTATGTACCCCAGGAACATACACCCCCTTTTCCTTACCAGGTGAAAGAAGTGGTGTTGATGGGGCGCACACCCTATATGGGAGGTGTGTATGGCCCTAAAACCTCTGACTATGAAGCCGCTGTTGAAGCCATGGAGAAGACCGGCATCACCTCTTTGGTAGAGGTGCCATACACCCAGTTAAGTGGGGGCCAGCGACAACTGACATTACTGGCCAGAGCCTTTGCACAACAAACAGAGATGTTGCTGCTGGATGAGCCCACCGCCAGTCTTGACTTCAAAAACCAGATGCTCCTGTGGAAAACCATTCGCAGCAATATGAAAGCAGGCAAGACAGCCATTATTTGCACCCATGACCCCAATCATGTTTTTTGGTTCTGCGATGCAGTGGTTGTGCTGGGGCGTCAGGGAAGCATCATTGCCCAGGGGCGCCCCCAAGACGTGCTCACCGACGAAGTACTGCGGGAGATATACGGTGAAATCAGCCAAGTAGAGCAAATTGGACATCGGTCGGTGGTGATGCCTTTTCTGGACACCGTGATGGATATGTAAACGGGCAGGAGGATTGAAATGAGGAAAACAGAAGCGCTGACAGAAGCTATTCGCCACAGATGGGATCATTGTGCCAGCCATTACGACGAAGGGTACGATCATGCTGTCAAAAGTGATGCAGAGAAGCAGTTGTGGATGAAATTGCTGCGTCAACTGATTGGAGAGTCGCCCAGAAATATTTTAGATATTGGAACAGGTACCGGAAATCTGGCGTTCATGCTGGCAGAACTGGGATACAGTGTTAAAGGGGTTGATCTTTCGGCAGAATTACTGGCCATCGCCAGGAGCAAACAGCCCCCACATATGGGAAAAGTGGTTTTTGAGCAGCAGGATGCCCAAGAGCTAAGCGAAACCACCGGTGATCAGTACGATGTGGTGATCAGCCGCAATGTGTTGTGGACCATCACAGATCCTGAAAAAGCCCTGAGTGAATGGCATCGCGTCATGAAACCCGGAGGGATTTTCGTTATGATCGATGCCAATTGGTTTTGCCCAACCCTTCAACAGCGCTTACTCAAAGCCATGGGAACGCTGTTGAAAAGCTTCCAAAAGAATCAGCAGCATGAAGAACAAGAAGAACAAACCTATGATCCTCACATCATGGCATCATTGCCCCTCATTGGAAAAAACGGCGTGCAGATTTTCACAAAGTTGGCCAACAATTGCGGATTTAAAAATGTGGTGCAGATTCCGCTAAAAGAAGTGGATCGGATCATGTGGCAGCAAATGCCTCTTCAGAAAAAACTGTTGAATGCCTATCACCGGTATGTCCTTCTGGGGAAAAAGCAGTGACGGAAACAGATCGCAGCAACTAAGTCACTAAAGGATGTTGTTACAAAGTTCCCTCATTGTGGTATTAACATAATCACAAGATGTATATGTGTCCGAAACACTCATTTCTTCACTGTGGGTTTGAAAACCTCCAGAAAAGGGATAGGATGCATGGTGAGTTGATTCCATGAAGAGGGGGAGATTATGTTGGCAAATCATTCATTTCAAACCAACGAAGAGATTTTGGCGGCGTTCAAACTGGTATTACCCTATATCAACCGGGTAGTTCATGAAGACATGGCAGTGGGGCTAACCGATTTGGACAAGTACATCGGTTATTATCGAGCCGATGCCTTTGAGCTTGACCTGCCTGAGGGCAAGCCCATCAAAGGCATTAAAACCATAGAAGAAGCGTTGCGCTATAAAAAAGATACTTTTGATGACGTGCCGGAGGAAGTTTACGGGAGAGCCATCAAAACCATTTTCACACCCATTTATGGAGTGAACAATGAAGTGATCGGCACCCTCAGCTCCGGCATTGACTTTGAAGCCAATAAAAAACTCATTGAAAATGTCACGGAACTGGAAATCATTGTGCAACAGGTAACAGAGAGCATCGAACAATTGGCAGCCTCTTCGGATAATCTGGCCAGCGCAGGGCAAAATTCCGTTGAAAGAGTAACCGATCTGTCCAATCGTCAGAAAGACACTTTTGCCATTCTGGATATGATTAAAAGCATTGCCGGCCAAACGAACCTGCTGGGTCTTAATGCCGCCATTGAGGCCGCCAGATCGGGAGAACATGGCCGGGGATTTGCCGTTGTGGCTGACGAAGTGCGCAAGTTGTCACTCCAGTCTCAGGAGGCAGTGAAGAAAATCGAGGAAATTGTCAATGGCATGAATCACAGTGTACAGGAGATCAATGAAAACATTGGCACTGTCGGTGCTGTCAGCCAGGAACAGGCCGCCACAACTGAAGAAGTATTGAAAAAAGCGGAAGAGATCAACCAGCGGGTCAAGCGACTCACCCAGTTTATTGAACGGTACCGATAGGCAGATCAATTGACAACGAATCAGCGAAGAGTGCATGAATTGCTGAAAGACAACAGCAAATGTGTACTGCGCTCATCACTTGGTCACATCTCAAGTTGGCAGGGTAAAAACTTCCATCAAATAAACTTTAATCTAAAAAATCCTTTAAGAGTGTGGGCCACACCTCTTGAAAGGATTTTTTAGATCATTTTCACTTCAAGGTTTTTAGAAACCGGACTAACTGCAGGTTTTCTAATTACCAACGATACATTACAGGAGTATGATGTAATCGTTCCACTACCCTTATCGAACTCGAATAAATGTTGTTCTGGCACCACTGGTGCCTTCTTAAATTGACGCATGGATGTCTTACTATCTTCTCATAAAGTTTATTCGCCACTTTTTTTCCCCTGTATCGGGACAGGTGTAAGATATATGCCGATTCGTCGCTGGTCCATTATAGAGAAGTTTCAATCCCCCCGCTACCCCATCCAGCTCTTCTTCATCTAACTCACTGTTAAGATTTACATTCTCTTCCAACTCTTTCTGATCAAGCGTCACACCTCTGCTCTCGGCGAATGCGTTAATGTCCTCTACAGTGCCCAGCTTCGCCAGCTCTTCCCACTCTGTCTCACTCAGATTTTCTACAAACTCTACCAATCCCATAATTTAACCTCCCTTTACGATTGATTTTAGACTTTCCTTAATCAACTCTAATACTTAAAAGCTCCACAGGTTTCTACAAAAATGTCTGCCACTCCTGGATCGTTTAGCCACTCCTACAGCCGTTCTACTTCTCGATAGTTACCTAATTTTTTATATGCTACTCTTGCCGCATCTATTAGAGAATACTGAGGCAGTATCAGGCTTTTTGCATTTATATGATCTTCGTCAAATGTTTTAATCTTCTATCAGGCGAGGAAGTTTTTCAGACAGCAGCATTTTAAACCCTTTATTTGCAACAGTTTCAGACCCAAAATTTGGAACTTCATTTCAAATTGGTTAATGCCACTCTTATTGTACTATTATAGCCTAAAACAATCAAGGAATAACACTCTCTTAACCATTGATCCTAAAAGCTTTCAGCAATATGAAAACAGGCAAGACAGCCATCATTTGCACCCATGACCCCAACCATGTTTTTTGGTTCTGCGATGCAGTGGTTGTTCTGGGGCGTCAGGGAAGCATCATTACCCAGGGTCGCCCCCAAGAGGTGCTCACCGATCAGGTGCCGTAAGAAAAAAATGGGTTAAATGGGTGAGATCCGTGTCAACAAGCAGTTCATGACACGATGAAAAAGCCTGCCTCAGCGAAGTAAACCGCTGGGGCAGGTTTTTTTTCAGCAGAAGCAGGCTCTTTAGAATTGATCCAGTTCATTTATTTAGCTTTTTTCAGGTAGTTAGCCACCCGTTCTTCGGCGTTGGCGCGGATATTGAAATAGTAGAAAGGGAAATCAAAGGTATGGAAAATACTCGCCGGAACCGCTGGCAAATTTGAGATGGGGATTCTCGGCCAGGTAATCATCGGTGATCGAATAACTAAGGACATAGGCAGCGACCATCCGCGTATAAACATCCGGGTGTTCTTTCATGAGTCGCCTCTTTTGGGGCGCTAAGTGCGTCTCCTTGTGCCAGCAGTACATTTGTCAGAATCCTGTCAGAGGGCTTTGATATACTATAAAAGCCTGATACAACAGCATCGTAGAAACTCTAAGATTTTATAGTCAAAAGGAGATGACAAAAATGAAAAGAGTTGTATCTAAGTTCAGACGATTGTTCATCGTCACATGTATATTAATGACATTAATACTCATATTCTCAACCACGCCACATGTAGAAGCACAAGGATATTTTGAACCGAGTAATGGGCAGTTGGTAAACTTTGGTGGAAGAGAGTGGAAGGTAGCGAATAGGAACAGAATCATTCCAGGACACGATGAAAATGGGGTTTATTTAGTCATGGCAGATAACTACGGTTCCGATATACAATGGAATCCTAATATTGGTGACGGTGATGTCGGTGGCTCCCCTGCCTACAGTAACAAGAATGCATCATACATATTTGACTACTTAAACACGCACTTCAATCAGATTATAACAACGCCGGAAGCAAGAGGGGTCATCATAAATGCGAAGTGGGAAATCAGATCAAGTACTTGGGAAAATAGGATGCATGGACTTTACACAGGTACCAGCACTGGGTCAGGAGCAATAGAACCACTTGATTTTACACAAAAACTAGGCTTGATCTCCGGGAATGAATGGTTTCCGTATAGGGCGAGAATTGGATATCCAAACAGTTCCTTTTGGACGAGTTCACCAATACAAGAAACTCCCACCGGCGTATTCGCTGCGACTACCAATGGAGAACTTGCCAACCCCCATGTAGCCCATTTTGCCGGTGTGCGTCCTGCGTTGTTCCTCCCATCTTTTATACGAGTTGATTCTAATGAAGATGGAGCAAATGTGATATTTGCCTTTCCGCCCACTCAACCAGGAATAGTTTCTGTTTCTGGCACTCAAATCACGGATCAAGCGCTAACCATTTCATGGGGAAGTATCAGTGACTGGGGGACGGGGACGGAAGCGTCAAGGAGTTATCGTGTGGAGGTTGATAGAAATAAAGCAGGATACGTCTTTTATGCTAACACGGGAATAACGAATCATCAAACGTACACAATCCCCGCAGGTACAACGCATACCAGGTTTAGAGTAAGTGCTGAAACAGCAGATGGACGTTCGATTTGGCGTGAGCAAACAGGCGGCATGCAAATCATGCCCAATACGCCGATAGTAGAGATTCAAACACCACAGTCAATCACCCTAAGTGATTTGGGAGCAGGTATCGAATATCATAGAAGTGGGGGGAACTGGCAAGAGAGCAGAACGTTTACAGGGCTAACCCCGGAAACCAGCTACACATTTACCGCAAGAAGAAAGGTAGACGGCGATTACGCAGCCTCTCCATCGACACCTGCTGTGACAGGTGTAACAACACCCGCAACCTACGCAATAACAGTCGCAGATGTAGCAGGCGGAACTGCCACGGTCACTACAGACAAAGCAACGGCAGCAGCAGGGGAAACAGTGACAATAACCATCGCTAACATTGAAGCGGGCAAGCAAGTGGCATCCGTGAATGTAACGGGAGCTGTGGGAGAAGCCACCATGGGAACCCCGGGAGTGTATACCTTTTTAATGCCAACTGAAGCAGTGACGGTAATAGTGACATTAGAAGCGCCACCCAACTTAAGCGGGCTCACCTTGTCCGGTGGCACGTTAGATCCTGTTTTTCACAGCGATACGACAGCCTATACCGCCAGTGTGGGTAATGCCGTAACCAGCATCACCGTGACACCCAGCACAGCACATGGGTCTGCCACAGTCACCGTTGATGGCATTGCTGTTTCAAGCGGTACTGCCAGTGCTGATATCTCCCTGCCTGTTGGCGCAACCACCATCAATGTGGTGGTCACCGCCGAAGATGGCACCACTACCAAGACCTACACCATCCAGGTAACCAGAGCTGCCTCTGCTAATGCCAACTTAAGCGGACTCACCTTGTCCAGTGGCACTTTAGATCCTGTTTTTCACAGCGATACGACAGCCTATACCGCCAGTGTGGGTAATGCCGTAACCAGCATCACCGTGACACCCAGCACAGCACATGGGTCTGCCACAGTCACCGTTGATGGCATTGCTG
>NZ_JBCITM010000018.1:0-75850 GCF_039414295.1 Anoxynatronum sibiricum
AGATTTCGTAACCACTTTCTTCTCTGTAGTATTTAATTGTCTCTAATAGTTTGATGGAATCCTCCCGATCTTCAAATATGATTTGGCCGTTGATTCCCCTTAGCATGACATGGTATATTCCTGTATGCCTTTTCTTTCGTTCTTTTCTTGGCAAAATGATCACCTCATGTTCATCTTAGCATGAAGCGAGAGTTAACTTAACACAAAAGAACCGTCCCCTCGTGTCTTTTTGTCTCATTTTCAATGGGTTTAGTGTTTTTCAGTAGACCCTAATATATTATGTTAATACTGATGCTATCAATTTATAATGACATTTATCTCTCTCGTACATTTCTCCTAAACTCATAATTAATATTGGATTATAATGCAAGGAATAATTTCCATCTATTTTAGTTCTGTGCTGATTGTTGAATATTTCGTCCGTTATAGGTATGTATCTGTATCTATTACTGTTATACTCAAAGTTCATTGTAATTTTCTTTTCTTCATCATGTGACCACTGCTTGACAATTATTTCAACGTTAGTTGGACAAATCAGCATTAATGAATATATATCATCACTATTTATAGTCTTTAAATAATCGCTTGCGACCTTTTTGTTTGTATCATAGAATATAAAATTTCTATTTTCACATGGTTTAATTGCAAGTACATCATTTATAGTTGCTTTCCCAATCTTTTCCCAGTAGTAAGCATTATCAAAAATATAGTTCTCGCTTTGATAATAACTTTTTCTATCTTTTTCGCACTCAATTGCAATAATATCAAATATTTCAGCTTCTTCATTATTTTCATACATTATATCTTCTTGTTTTACAGCATAATGAATATTAGTATCATTAGATACTATTCTAACCCACTCACCGTTATTTATATCTATTCCAGCAATACAATAATTTCTATACTTTTTTGATTTTGTTAACAGAATAATTGATTTTTTCAAATGATTATTCCCCCTTTTTTCGTACTACATCGCACACTCCGCAAAATCAAACAACCATTAATCAATAATCTGAACTTTTCACAAAAGTTACACTAACTTCCCCAACCGCATTATTACTGGGTTTTCTCAAATCGTTAGTGTAACTGAGTTGCACTGATGAAAATGATAGGAACATCTAGTTTCAATGGTTACGGGTTTTTAGTGTAACAAAGGTGCAAAGTTCAGGATGTACCGAAAACCTGACCTATAACATTCCATTTATGAGTTTGTTTCACCCTTCGGCAAAGGACTGGATGAAAACAATCGATGGATCAAATTAGGTAAATTGATTCCCTGGGATACCGTTGAAAAAGAATACGCAGCCAACTTTGGAGAGGAAGGCGCACCAGCCAAGCCATCCCGCATGGCCTTTGGTGCCCTGGTGATCAAAGCACGGCTGAACACCACCGACGAAGAAACCGTCGCACAGATCACCGAAAACCCCTATCTGCAGTGGTTCATCGGATTAAAAGAGTTCCAGACAACACCGCCTTTTGACCCCTCACTGATGACACACTTTCGAAAGCGAATCAACCTGGATCTTGTGGATAGTATCAACGAAGAAACCCTGCGCCCGAAGAAAAAAGACGATGACGAACCACCAGGCAGCGGCACAGGGTCAGCATCAACCAAACCCCCATCAGAAAACAAAGGCCGCCTGATCATGGACGCCACCTGCATCCCTGCCGACATCAAATACCCCACCGATCGAAAGCCGGGACAAACTGGATGAACTCATTGATCACCTCCACAAACCACTGGTTGGAAAAGAGAAACGACCACGCACCTATCGCAACCAGACGAGAAAAGACTTTCGAACATATCAAAGTCCAGGAAACCCGGTAAAAAGAAAGTGCGTAACGGTATTCGCAAACAGTTGGCCTATGTGAAAAGAAACCTGACCGCAGTTGAAAAACTTCAGGAACATCCAGCAGCGCAGCCATTAACCGCCAGACAGGAAACCATCCTTGCAATCATCAGGAAAGTGTACGACCAACAGTACACCATGTACCAAACCAAAAGCCATAGCGTTCCTGACAGAATCGTCAGTATCAGTCAACCCCACGTCAGGCCCATTGTCCGGGGAAAGGTAAACAACCCCTCAGAGTTTGGTGCCAAGCTATCCATCAGCTTGGTGGACGGTTACACCACCATCGAAAGACTCAGCTGGGACAGCTTCAATGAAAGTGCAGATTTGATTCCAGCCATTGAACGATTCAGAGAACGTCACGGTCACTACCCAGAAGCTGTCATTGTTGACAAGATCTACCGCAACCGCACCAACATTGCCTATTGCCAAGCCCGAGGCATCCGCATCAGTGGTCCAAAACTGGGCCGGCCAAGGAAGGCCATCCAGAAAATGCTGTGTCAGGTTGAAAGAGCTGATGCCTCCATTCGAAACGCTGTGGAAGGAAAATTCGGTGAAGGCAAACGAAAATACGGCCTCTCCCGACTCAGGACCAAACTTAAAGAAACCTGTGAAACAAGTATTGGGATTGCTCTCTATGTGATGAACCTGGAGCGCAAGCTCCGGGATCTTTTGCCCTCTTTTTCAAATTGGCTCTGGAAGAGTCTGAAAAAGAGTCTATACAGGTTCTGTTTGTTGAAAGAGTGTTATGTTGTTTGATAACATAGGGGTTTATTCAGCAGACCCTATGTTAGATTTTTAGTGAATTGTGCGGAGTGTGTGCTACATGAAATGTTTTAAATATGAATAATGTTTATATCTAAATCAGGGTAATTTTGTTTAACAAAATTAGCTACTAATGTTCTATGACAATTACTTGGATATGCTTCACTACACAAAAAACACACATTGTCAAGTTTGTTTTTTTCTATTAAAGTATTCTTATTGCTTCTTTCTTTTAATAAGTTAGTAAATTGGCGTTCATATTCACTCCATTCTATTTTTTTATTTTTATAGTCGCTAAGTATTTCTTTTGTTGGTGCCAACTTGACGTTATGCTCATAAGGTATTTTTAGAATCATATCTAAAAAAAATTTTAGGTCATTGCCTTTAGTAAAACCTGCTAACTGTGATGAGTTATTTAATCGGATATCAACCACTCTTTTTACTTCATTCTCTTTTAGTTTGGAAAAAAATTCTTCAGCCGATTTCTTTGTAAATCCTATTGTAAATATTTTCAACTGTTCTCACCTTCTTTCTCGCTATCTCTAATATGTCCAATTTCTTTGTTCCTTAATAAGTATGCTTCATTAATTAAATCCTCCATATCTTTTCTATCACTTATCAACTCAAAAATAGTAACTTGATCTCTATTAGGAAAATATTCATCTAATAATCTTTTTTCTATTTCCTTTTGAGTTTCTACAATCCCATTTGCAAGAATATTGTGAATATCATAACCTAATTTGTAAAACTCTCTAGCAACTAATATATTTCTATGGCAATCAAGTGGATCTTTCTCTGTACACATTAACGCAATAGTATACCCCCTTTCAATTCCTTCTTTTACTCGCTCTAACCCTTTTAAAAACAAGGGATTTTTGCTTGTTTTCTCAAAGTCTAGGTATCCTTCTTTTGTATATAGACTTATATCTTTTCTTCTTGCTCCTAACTCATTACCCATAAAAATATAGTAAATTCCATTCTTATTTAACTCACTCTTGATTTCATTTGAACTAAATTGTGGGGAAAACCTAGAGTATGGAGTACTTCTTACATCAATCACACAATTAATTTGATATTTTCTTAATAATAAAATAAACTCGTCAATTTTATGATTTGAGTGTCCGATTGTGTATAGCTTAGTCATTAATATTGCTCCTTAGTCTGATGAATATATTTACTAAATTTTACTACATGAGTAAATTTCAAATTACTAAAAACCTTGAAAAATGAACAACTTTTTTCATAATCAAAAAGGGGTTCACCCCTCCTCTGTCGAAGTATATAAGTGCGAACCAACACACCTCACAGAGAAAGGAATGAACCCTCACTGTGTATATTCGACAAGAAATCCTATTATCCTTCGAAGAAATTGAAAAATTTTCGCCACCTACGAAGTTGGAACTGATTCTTTCACAGATTGACCTAAGTGATGTCATGTCTAAGCTTGAGTCCCAGGATGTTCGCACTGGGCCAAGAGGTTACTGCAAAAGAGCCATGCTCTACGCTGTCATTGCCCGGATTGTTGAGAAAATCCCTACCATCAAAGCACTCTGTGATCGGTTGCGAGATGATGCAAGGTTTAGGTACAACTGTGGCTTTGATCCTTACCAGCCACCACCTTCCCAAGCGACTTTCACACGATTTATGAAACAACTGGAGGAAGCGGGCATTGCAGAATTATTGTTCCAGCAACAAAGGGATAAAGCCATGGCACTGGGCTTGATTCAAAAAGAAAATGTTTCGGTTGATGCCACTCATGTGAAGGCCTATGAAAAAGCTGTGGCACGGTCAAAGTGTAAGAAGGATGACAGCTCTCCCAGCTGTGAACACCGAGGGCAACAAGTTTTATTGGTATAGCTGGAAAGTACATGTGGTCTGTGATACTTTTTCCGGTTTGCCGGTAGTGATCATGGAAGCACCAGCCCATATCCATGATTCTCAAATGGCCATCCATTTGATCAGTCAGATCCCCTATGACTCCAAAGCTTACATCGCTTCCTGCACCCTTGTGGGAATGGCTTGTTACACGAAGTGTATTTGCTCTCACTTCTTATATTTGAAACGTTTTCCATCCATACTAATTCTGTGCCGCCAATTAAACCGCAAATCGCTTTTTCTGACTTCAAAAAGATATCGACCTCGGTCATCACAGGAAGCCACCGGAAGTATATTCTTTTTTAGATAATCGTATGGGATTGCAATGATTTTGGGATCATTTGCATCTGCATCTCCGACAATAACTATATTGAATTTACCTCTTTGTGAATATTCCTCTAGTCTGGTTTTGTATATCTGATATTGCCATTGATTTGTGTTTACTTTATTTCTCGAAACTATATAGTTTTTCGTATCATCCATCAACTCGTTATAGGATGGCAGTGATGGGTCTTCAATTTCCTGGTCTTCTTTGAAACCAATATCCGTAATCTTTACATTTTTGTTTCTCTTGAGTTCTTTCATCAATGTGTCATCCAGCAATCTCGAATCGAGAGATTGCCATAAACGATTGAATTCATTGATTATATCATCACAATTAAATTCATTTGAATCAAACGACATATTCCATTCTATGCCTTCAATCAGTGCACTACTTGATATGTTCGATGACCCAATTATAACATGTGCAAGTGTATCAGTTCTAAAAATGTACCCCTTTGAATGAAAAACCTTTTCTCCCTGATAACACTTCAACTCTGCACCGATTTCTTGTAGGGCATTAACTGCCTTCCACTCTGTAATGCCAAATCCCGAGCTGAAAAGCACCTTTACTTGCCCTCCTTTTTTAATCATTTCCTCCAAATCATCGATAATAATGTTGACGCCACTATACCTCAAGAAAGCTACTGAAATTAGCACTTCTCTTGATTTTTTAATTAGTATTTTTACTTCATGTGCCATTTTTATTTGATTGTTTTCAACGAACTTCATATTAATTCTCCTTTTTTAAATTTTTCAGTATGCATTTCGCATAACGCTCCGCCTTGCCGAAACTTTTGAGCCGGACAGGAGTATTTCGACCCCAAAGAGGGACTTCCGGGTGTGGTGCCGGGCGACCTCCGGAACCAACCCAAATCGGCCTGAAACCCTTGCTACATAGGCATTGTTAGCTGGTTCCTGGCGGCTTCCAGTTCAGAGCGCGCCATGGAGGGCGCACTCTTCAACAATCAATATGTTGATTTTCCAATAAGCTCTTTTGCGACATCAAACAAGTTGTCGTAATGTAATACGCTGATTTTTTCTCTATCGAATTTGGATCTTTTAATTCTATATGTCTTTTCAGTGAAATCATCTCGTCGACCTGCCACGACGACAAAGTGAATTCTCGTTTTGTCATATTTCAGGAATTCTCCATCCCGTTGAATTTCAGGATGTTTATACTTGGAAAACACTTCATACAAAGACGAATAATTCGAGTCCAACCACGTATCCCAGTCTTGAACTTGATTTAATCCTTTTCGGAATACTTCTCCTAGTTCTCCATCACCATTGGTAATTCGACCTCTTGGTTTTTCAAATTCAACAAATACAAATTCATAACCCCCAGAATTTTTGCCTATTAGCAAATAGTCAACTTTATATGAAACACCTAACATGAATTCAGGTATTATGTATGCATCGTGATGTCCAAAATTGAAATATCCTCTTAGTATCGCACCTACTAAAAAATAGGCCTTTTTCTCTTTTATAAAGTTCAATATTGCTCTTTCATCAGTTTGTGCTCCATCAAGTAGTTCTAAAAAAAGATCCAAAAAGGGAATCAGTTTTTCAGACTCTTCAAGTTCATTGATATCAAGATAATTGTTTGGAAATAATGAAATATAATGTCTTGCTGCTTTTGGATACTCTCTAAAAAGGTTTTTTCTAAAAAGTAATTTCTTCCCGTCTTTTGTAATGCTCTCTTTTTCCTTTATTCGTTCCCATTCATCCAGTTCTTCATCCGTTAAGATGGTATAGTCTCTTTCGTAGATTTTCATATTATCACCTATGTATTTGTTTTTCCGTGCAGGACGCACGGTGTATTTCCGCCATGTTTCACATAACGTCTTATTCCCGCCACTCAGCACACACTCCGCACAATACATTAAAAACCTAACACAATTTAAAGCTACACGTACTCGAAAATCCTTTAAATCTCTGAAAAAGCTATGCTGACCCCCTTGTAAACGTATCTTCCGGGATGCCAAGGTGTTTAAGCACCGTCTTCACATTGTCAAAAAGAGGATGAGCTAACCGTCTTTCAATGCGCCCGTTGTGCTCATACAAGTTCACCCGAACAGAATAGAAAATGGTGTAAATGGCAAACAGGGTGGGGTTGAATACCTCCCGTTTGCCCAGGCCAACAATTTTTTCGCCGGTTTTCTTCATCTCCCGGCGTACCACATACTCAGCCACGGACAGGAGTAAGATGACCATCAGCATCAGATAGGCAAAGGCTTCGATCCGCTGGGGACTGTCCAGGAACATGGCGTTGACAAAATGGGGACTTTTAAGTTGTTGGAACTTTTTCTCCGTTTGGCTCTGGGTTTTGTATTCCTGCAGCAGTTGGGTGGCTGAGAAGTCTGTACGGTTACTGGCCAGGATAAAGGTGCATTCCCGGATCAGATGGGCCGTAATGGCTTTTTCGTCCTCTGTGATGTGGGGCACCAGCTGGTACACCCACTGGGGATCTTTGCCCTTAGCAGGTCGACCGGGCTTTCGTTTGGGAACTTCTTTGATGTCAAACTGCACCTGGTGGAACTTCAGTTTCTGGATGTCTTTGGAAAGCTTCTGGATTTCCAGCCGGGCATCTTCTTCACAGGCAAAGGTGCGTTTTTGGAAGGGGTTAAGTTTTTTTGCCAGTTCTTCCCCCTCTTTGGCAATTTTCTTCTGCTGGCTCTTTTCTTTCTGTTCTTTCATGGAAGCAGAATAGCAGATTCCGCAGGCAAGGGGGTATCCTTTGTACTGGATGATTTCGCTGCGTACCCGGTAGGGTACAACCTGATCTTTGGCATTGGTCAATGTTAAGGGTTCAAGGGTATCAAAGGCTTCCACGGCCAGTTGCAGCAGCTCTTTAGCTTCGGTGACGTTGTCAGGCATCCGAGTGATGAGGGTAATGCCTTTTTGGGCAGCTTTCTTCAGGTTTTCTTCTGAAAAAAGGGCGCTGTCGGCGATGTAGCAGAAGGTATCTTTGTTGATGTGAAGGGAAGACAGGACGTCTTCCACCAGTTCAAGGTTTTCGTTGTTCCAGGTTTTGTCATCTTTGTTGCCGGAGAAGACCTGGCCATCCACCACGATACCTTCAGCGGTGCCAATGCCCAGTTTGATTTGTTTTTTATCGGGTCGCTTTTGTTTGCTGTGGCCAAAGTCGATTTCTATCTCGCCCAGTTTCCCATCCTCGGTTTCGTAGGTGCCCCACATGACTTTGGAGGTAGTGTCATAGTTAATGTGCTGAACCTGTATGTCGTAACGTAAGAAGGCATTGGCGGCCAGACGGCTGAAAATTTCCCGGGGTCCTGCTTCCTGTAACCGGTCTAAAAAGTGACCAAACCGGTCGTCGTTGATCTGTTCATGCCGGATGGGATAGTGGAAGAGTCCCTCCAGGTCTTTCATGGCGTAGTAGTCATCCAATCGCCAAAGGGGATGGTGGTCATCGCACATGTTCACCATCATCATCTGGGCCATGACGCCGTTGGGAATGTCTTCCGGTCTCCCTCGGTCAGAAGACAGCTTCTTGTTAAACAGTTCCACCAGTCCCATTTCTTCTGACAAACCTACGATCAGACCGGCTTTACCAGGGCTGTGCGCGTCGATCATGGTTCCCTGACTCATGGCATCCCACACTCCTTCAATCGAATTTGTGTAGGTATTCGACACCAGCGCTGCAATATCCTTTTTGCAGAATATTGCGACTATATTCAGATTCTTCTCACTTTAATTGTTGGTTAACGGTTGTTTGATTATGCGGAGTCTGCGACTCAGTTCGTTTTACCTCCCATTTCAGTAGGTATTTGCGAACCTTGGTTCGGTAATATCGACTTCTTTCTGTAACAATGCAGAGTCCCTTTTCTTTATTCTTCCAACAACCTATCCAACGGACTCTGAATTTTTCCAAGACTCTTAATGCTCACTTCCTGGACCGTCTTCTTAAACTCTTATGACCACTGCTTTTATTATGCCTTAGTTATACCTGCAAATCCAGCAAATTTTGTATAAAATTCTGCATTTTATCCTACTTATGAGATTTTCTGCTCATTCTTCTCTCCCATCTTTTTTGCCACACACAAAAGCACCCCTTCACGCTGTCTGAATAACACAGATGCGCAGGGGTGCTTGTTGATCGCTGAGGGCTTTTTGAGCCTCTTATTGCTTTATGCGGTTTTGGTTTCCAAATATTCGTCGTAGGTTTTGCGGTAGTCCAGTACGCCGTTGGGGGTGATTTCGATGATACGGTTGGCGATGGTCTGGATGAACTGGTGGTCGTGGGAGGTGAACAGCACGTTGCTGCTGTAGTCTCGCAGGCCGTTGTTCAGGGCGGTGATGGATTCCAGATCAAGGTGGTTGGTGGGCTGATCCAGAAGCAGCACGTTGGCTTCGGTGAGCAGCATGCGGGAAAGCATGCAGCGCACTCGCTCGCCGCCGGAGAGCACGTCCACCTGTTTCAGGGCTTCTTCGCCGGAGAAGAGCATTTTGCCCAGGTATCCCCGAATGTAGATTTCTGACTTTTCTTCAGAGAACTGGCGCAGCCAGTCGATGAGGGTCAGCTTCACATCGTTGAAATAGGTGGAGTTGTCTTTGGGCAGGGAGGCCACAGCAGTGGTGATGCCCCATTTAAAGGTGCCGCTGTCTGGTTCCATTTCGCCTGCCAGAATTTTCATCAGGGTGGAATTGGCCAGCTCGTTTTCTCCCACAAAGGCAATTTTATCGCCTTTGCCCACCATGAAGCTCACTTTGTCCAGCACTTTTTCGCCGTTGATGGTTTTGCTCAGGTCTTCCACCATAAGGATGTCGTTGCCCACTTCCCGATGGGGCTTGAAGCCCACGAAGGGGTAGCGGCGGGTGGAGGGCTGGATGTCGTCCAGGGTGATTTTTTCCAGCACTTTTTTACGGGAGGTGGCCTGTTTTGATTTGGAGGCGTTGGCGCTGAACCGGGCAACGAACTCCTGAAGCTGCTTGATTTTTTCTTCCTTTTTCCGGTTCTGGTCTTTCATCATTTGCAGGGCCAGTTGGCTGGACTCATACCAGAAGTCGTAGTTACCGGTGAAAATTTTAATTTTGCCAAAGTCTACATCCACCATGTGGGTGCAGGTTTTATTGAGAAAGTACCGGTCATGGGAGACGAAGATGACGATGCCGTCGAAGTTCATGAGAAATTCTTCCAGCCAGTGGATGGACTGAATATCCAGATGGTTGGTGGGCTCGTCCAGCACCAGAATATCCGGGTGGCCGAAAAGGGCCTGGGCCAGGAGCACTTTCACTTTTTGGGCGCCTTTCAGGTCGGCCATGCGGTGGCCGTGGAGGCTGGTGCCAATGCCCAGCCCCTGAAGCAGGGATGAAGCTTCGGCTTCGGCTTCCCACCCGTTGAGTTCGCTGAACTCGGCTTCCAGGTCGGCGGCTTTCATGCCGTCTTCATCGCTGAAGTCTTCTTTGGCGTAGAGGGCGTCTTTTTCTTTCATGATTTGGTGAAGCCGGGGGTTGCCCATGATGACGGTTTCCATGACTTCTTCGGCGTCGTACTGAAAATGGTCTTGCTTGAGAACCGACATGCGCAGGTTGGGGCCTACGTGCACTTCTCCTTTGTTGGCTTCCACGTCTCCTGCCAGCACTCTCAAAAAGGTGCTTTTGCCGGCTCCGTTGGCGCCAATGACCCCGTAGCAGTTGCCGGGGGTAAACCGGAGGTTCACATCTTCAAACAGTTTTTGTCCGCCAAAGCTGACGGCCAGATTGGTTACATTAATCACGTTTTCTTCGTTCCCTTCTCTCGATCCTCGCGCATTGATATGTTGACACAAGTTTTGATAGGTGTTGATATATTGACGCTGGTGTTGATATGTTTACACGATTTTGGTGGTCCAGTCTTCGCAGTTCCAGATTTCTGTCACCACTTCCCGGTAGAACTCGGGTTCGTGGCTGATGAGAAGAATGCTTCCCTTGTAGGCTTTCAGGGCTCTTTTCAGCTCTTCTTTGGCGTCCACATCCAGATGGTTGGTGGGTTCGTCCAGCACCAGCAGGTTGGTTTCTTTATTGATGAGCTTGCACAGGCGCACCTTTGCCTGTTCGCCGCCGCTGAGCACCCGCACCTGGCTTTCAATGTGCTTGGTGGTGAGACCGCATTTGGCCAGGATGCCCCGCACTTCTCCCTGGTTCAGGGCGGGGAAGGCTTCCCAGACTTCTTCGATGCAGGTGCGCTGGTTTTCTTCTTTAATCTCCTGTTCAAAGTAGCCGATGTGCAGGTAATCGCCTTCTTCCACCACGCCTTCAATGGGGGTGATTTCTCCCAGCAGGCTGCGGAGCAGGGTGGTTTTGCCCAGGCCGTTGGCTCCCACCAGGGCGATTTTCTGGCCCCGTTCCATTTTCAGGTTCAGGGGACGGGAAAGGGGTTCATCGTAGCCGATGACCAGCTCCTGGGTTTGAAAAATCAGCTTGCCGGAGGTGCGGGCGACTTTGAAATTGAACTCTGGCTTGGGTTTTTCCCTGGCCAGTTCAATGACATCCATTTTATCCAGTTTTTTCTGCCGCGACATGGCCATGTTCCGGGTGGCCACCCGGGCTTTGTTGCGAGCCACGAAATCTTTCAGCTCGCCGATTTCCTGCTGCTGCCGCTTGTAGGCGGATTCCAACTGGGATTTTTTCACTTCGTACACCTGGAGAAAGTTCTCGTATGTGCCGGTGTAGCGATCAAGCTTCTGGTTTTCCATGTGATAAATCACATTCACCACGCTGTCGAGAAAGGGCATGTCGTGGGTGATGAGGATAAAGGCGTTTTCGTAGGCCTGGAAGTACCGGCGCAACCACTCGATGTGGGTTTCGTCCAGGTAGTTGGTGGGTTCGTCCAGCAACAGGATTTCCGGTTTTTCCAGCAGGAGTTTTGCCAGCAGAATTTTGCTGCGCTGGCCGCCGCTGAGGTCGTTGACTTCTTTGTCCAGCCCGATATCTGTCAGCCCCAGGCCCCGGGCCACTTCTTCCACCTTGGCGTCGATGATGTAGAAGTCGTTGTGGTCCAGCATGTCCTGTATCACGCCCACTTCTTCCAGCATGGCGTTCAGCTGGTTTTCATCCACGTCTCCCATTTTTTCGTAAAGGCTGTTCATTTCTGCTTCCATATCAAAGAGGTATTTGAAAGCACTTTTCAGTACGTCCCGAATGGTCATGCCTTTTTCCAGCACGGTGTGCTGGTCCAGGTAGCCCACCCGCACCCGTTTGGACCACTCCACCGTGCCGGCGTCTGGCTCCAGCTTGCCGGTGATGATGTTCATGAAGGTGGATTTGCCTTCGCCGTTGGCACCAATAAGGCCCACGTGCTCTCCCTTCAGCAGCCGGAAAGACACATCGTCGAAGATGGCCCGGTCGCCAAAGCCGTGGCTCAGGTTTTTAACCGTTAACAAACTCATGATTGCTGTTCTCCTTTTTCCCTGGTTCACTGTTGATGACATGTTTCATGCTGTTGTCATGCCGTTGTCAGACTGTGGTTATACTGTTGTCAGACTGTCTTGATCCTGTTATGGTTATCATCTGACGACATGTGAGGATGATCATCTACTCACACGAAAACACGCTGCCTGTGCCGGTGAAGCGCGGCATCCTGCAGCGTGTGCCCGATTCAAATCCCATTTGCCGGCAGCAAAAGAACCTCATGGGTCTTCCTGCCCGGCTCTTGCGAGTTTCCTGTTGGTCTTGTCGATATTTACACAGCGGTTCCTTTGAAACGCTTGCCATTGTCGCGTATATTATAGCACACAATCATCATTCGTTAAAGGTACTTTCTTTTTTATCACCACTGCCGGTGAAAAGACCTTTTCTGAGAGTATACCGCGATCACCTGGTATTGGGGTATAATGAAGTAGCTGAACCAGCCGAATCGACTGAACCGACTGAACCGACTAAAAAATCTTCCTTTAACGGTGGTGCTCATGGAATGGTGATGTTTATGAAATGGTGGTACTTATGAAAAAGCGAATCTATTGGCTGCTCTTGTTCTGTTTGCTCAGTTTGTCTTTTTTGCTCTGTGCCCTTTTTTCCACCCCCGTTTATGCCGCCGCTGAAGTATACCGGGTGGCGGGAGACAGGGATTTCCCCCCCTACGAATATGTGGATGCCGACGGGAATTTCAAAGGCTTTAATGTGGATTTGCTGAAAGCCATCAGCCTTGTCACCGGAATGGAGTTTGAGTTTATCCCCATGAAATGGGAGCATGCGTATGTGTCGGTGCATCAGGGCCAGGCTGATTTAATACAGGGAATGAAGGAATCGGAACAGCGGAAAAGCATTTTCTTGTTTTCAGAATCACTCCTCACCAGTTCTCAGTCCATCTTTGTCTTGGATCAAAACAACACTGTTCGAAATGAAAGTGATTTGAAGGGAAAAACCATCGCTCTGAACAAAGAAGATATCAGTTATCGGGAAATCAGTGAAATTGAAAATGTCATCATCGCTGAGTATGATTCCCTGGGGGAAGCGCTTCAGGGTTTATTGGACGGGGAGGTGGATGCCTTAATCGGCAATACCCTCACTGTCAACTATTTATCCAAAGAAAAAAATGCCATCGACCTTGTGAAGATTGTCGGCAGGTCGATGAACGAACAGAAATACGCCATCGCCGTTCATCGAAGCAACCCGGAGCTGCTGAAGAAGCTGAATGATGGTATTCTGGAGATTCAAAACAACGGCATGTATGATTCATTATATCGAAAATGGTTTGGTGCACCCATTAAAAATGCCACCTCCAATTACGAAGTTCTTTGGAAATATACCCTGGGCATTATCGGCGCACTGGTTGCCTTGGTGACCATGATTAAAAGCGCCAACAACAAGTTGAAACGGATGATCGCCGTCAAAACCGAAGAACAGAAAGCCCTGATGCATGAGCTTCGGCATTATGATAAGCTGCAGTTCATGAACAAAATCATTTCGTCCATCGCTCATGAAATTCGAAATCCGCTGACCTCCATTAAAATATATACCAATCAGATGCCCCAAAAAATCGACAACCGCGCCTTTCTGCTGGCCGCCTCTGAAGATATTCCCCAGGAAATTGACCGGGTTGACCGCCTGCTGAAAGAATTTATGGAGTATGCCTCTCCCAAAAAACCTGTTATTGCCACCATCAACTTATATGATGAGTTGATGAGCGCCATCAAGCTGGCAAAATTTCACATGGATCACATGCGCATTCGGGTGTCGGTGGACAGGCAGCTGTTCGTAACCTTTGATGTCTCCCAGTTTAAACAGGTTGTCTTGAACTTGCTGCTGAACAGTCACGAGGCCCTGCGAAACGCCGATGATGCTGTCGTTGAAATAACGGCCCAGGAAAAGGGCCATGAAATTGTGCTCACTTTTCAGGATAACGGCTGCGGCATGAGCCGGGAAAACCTGCCCCATATCTTTGAACCTTTTTACACCACCAAGGAGTTCGGCAACGGGGTGGGCATGTTTGTGGTGAAACAGATCATTGATGACAACGGCGGCCGGATCACCGCCGAAAGTGACGGTCCCCACCAGGGAATGCGCATTCACATGAGCCTTAAAAGGGGTGATGAAGATGAAGCATAAACTATTGATTGTAGATGACGAACCTAAAATACTCAGATCTCTCACATTTTTGCTGGAGGAGCACTTCGAGGTTTACACCAGCGATAACTCAAAAGATGCCCTTGCCATTTTCAAAAAAGAAGCCATTTTCCTCATGCTCCTGGATTTAAGGCTGAATGACGAAAGCGGCCTGCAGCTCATGAACCAGTGTCTCAATCACCAGCCAAAGGCCTGCATTATCATGATGACGGCCTATTCCACCCTGGAAAACTCCATTAACGCCATTAAATCGGGGGCTTATTATTTCATTCCCAAGCCCATTAACAATGACCAGCTGCTGCTACTGCTGAACACCGCCACTGAAAAGCTGGAAATGTTCAGGAAAATTGACCACCTTGAAGGTCACCTGAAAAAGGAACTCATTGGCAGCTCCCCCTGTATTCAGAAAATCACCGAGATGATCGACAAGGTGAAAGATACCGATGCCACCATTCTCATCACGGGTGAGAGCGGTACGGGAAAAGAACTCATCGCCCATCAGATTCACCGGTCCAGTAATCGCTCTGCCTACCCTTACGTGGCCATTAACTGTGCCGCCATGCCGGGAGAACTGCTGGAAAGCGAGCTTTTCGGCTACCGTAAGGGGGCCTTTACCGGCGCCCAGAGAGATGAAATGGGCATTATCAGAAGGGCCCACAAAGGCACTCTTCTTTTGGATGAAATCGGAGAAATGGATTTGCGCCTGCAGTCTAAACTGCTGCGGTTTCTCCAGGATAAAGAGGTGCGGCACATTGGCGATGCCCAGACACACCAGGTTGATGTGAGAATCATTGGCATCACCAACCGGGACCTGACCAGGGAAGTGGAAAAGGGCACCTTCAGGGAAGACCTCTATTATCGCATCAACGTGATCAACATTGTGTCGCCCCCTTTAAGGGAACGCATTGATGATTTGCCCCACCTGACAACCCATTTCATCGACAAATACAACATTGCCTACAACAAAAACGTTGCAGGCTTTTCAGATGAGGCCTTTGAAACACTTCGAAAAAACCCCTTTAAGGGCAATGTGCGGGAGCTGGAAAACATTGTGCAGCGAGCGGTGCTGCTGAACACAGGGGATTTCATCGAACCCCATGTGCTGCATATCGGCCAGCCCAAAGAAGCCCTGACGGCCAGCCAGGCGTCAGACCCCCATTTGACGATTTTTGAGGGGGAGACCATGAAAGAAATTGAGAAAAAAGTGATTGCCTTTGCCCTGAAGAACAACGATCACAACAGAAAATGGACTGCCGACAGCCTGGGCATCAGCGAAAGAACCCTGCGGTACAAGATAAAAGAGTATCACTTATAGTACAGCCCTGATCCCACGGCCATCGACCGATACAAACAACGCGTGACCGGCAGCACAACCCTCCCCAGACGATCAAACCATCATTCAGCAACCCTGCAGATTTTGCACCGTGCAAATTTTGCAGGGTTGTTTTCTGCCTGAACCGCATTGCCATCTTTTCGCCGCGCCCCGCATGCCTTGCCATTGGGGCGTTGTTTGATGGGGTGATCCTTGGCATGAATCATGCAATAGATCACCTAAGAAGCGGCTGCCATAAAGAGGGAATGAAGGAATACGGGAGGGGGAAGAGAACAGGGAGGGGGAAGAGAACAGGTAGAAAGAACGTATTTGCCGGAAATTGCCGGGATGGGTGACCACAGAAAATGATGCTACCGGCGATGTTAGCAATGATGTTACCAATGATATTACTAAGGAGGATACCGATGAGCTTTGAACTAATTGATGGTCTTTCAATGATCAATGTGAATTCCACTGTTACGTTGGCGTTTGCCGCAATCTTATTACTTTTAGGGTATTATACAAAAGACAAAGTGAAGCTGCTGGACAAATATTGTATCCCTGCACCCGTTATCGGCGGCTTCATCTTCATGTTTGTCACCTGGGTTGGTCACCTGACAGGCTCTTTTGCCTTCACCTTTGACAACATGTTTCAAAACACCTTTATGCTGGCCTTCTTTACCACAGTGGGCCTTGGCGCCAGCTACAAACTGCTTGTAAAAGGCGGCAAGCTCCTGATTGTCTACTGGCTCATCGCCGGCGTGGTTTCCATCTTTCAAAACACCCTGGGCGTTACCCTTGCCAAAATCATTGGACTGGAAACCCCTTATGCTTTGCTGGCCAGTGCCATTTCCATGATCGGCGGCCACGGTGCAGCCCTTTCCTACGGAACCACTTTCGGTGAAATGGGCTATGAAGTGGCCCCCTTGGTGGGAGCAGCTGCCGCCACCTTTGGTCTGATTTCTGCCGTGCTTGTGGGCGGCCCCCTGGGAAGAAGATTGATTGAAAAGCACAATCTGAAACCCGATGAAGATGCAGCGTTCGATACCTCTGTCACTGATATTAACGTGGGTCTGGCTGAAAAACTCAGTTCCCTTGATGTCATTAAGAATGTGTCTGTCATCCTTATCAGCATGGCCCTGGGAACCATTGTTTCCGGCTGGATCAGCAACATCATCAACATGGGCTTTCCTTCCTATGTTGGCGCCATGTTTGTGGCGGTTATACTCCGAAACCTCAATGAAAAGCTTCACTTCTACCGATTTGACTTTGCCCTGGTTGATGAAATTGGCAATGTGATGCTGACCCTGTATCTCTCTTTAGCACTGATGACGCTGAAACTTTGGGAACTCTCCGGCCTGATTGGCGGGGTCTTCATTGTTGTCATGGCCCAGGTGTTATTGGTTTCACTGCTGGCGTACTTTGTCGTATTCAGAATCCTTGGCAAAAATTACGATGCTGCCGTGATGTGCGCCGGTTTATGTGGCCACGGTCTGGGAGCCACTCCCTCAGCCATTGTGAACATGACAGCCGTCAATGAAAAATACGGCATGAGCCGTAAAGCCATGATGATTGTTCCCATCGTCGGCGCCTTTTTAGTGGATGTGATTTACCAGCCCCAAACCATTTGGTTTATTAAAACCTTTGTGCAAAACCTAAAATAGAGGAGGCTTACGTACCAATGAAAAAGCTAATGGAATGTGTTCCCAATTTCAGTGAAGGCAGAGACCTGGCCCTGGTGGAGCAGATTATTGATGAGGTTCGAAAAATTGAAGGCATCACCATTTTAGACTATTCGTCTGACAAAGATCACAACCGCACCGTGCTCACCATGATCGGCTCACCGGAGCAAATCACGAAGGCGGCCATTGATTCCGCCAAAAAAGCCGCTGAACTGATTGACATGACCAAGCACGAGGGGGCTCATCCCCGCATGGGCGCCACCGATGTGATTCCCTTTACGCCGGTTTCCAACGTGACCATTGACGAGTGCATTCAGGTGGCCAAAGAAGTGGGTGCCGCATTGGGAAGCTGGGGAATTCCCGTCTACCTCTATGAAGATGCAGCTTCAAAGCCTGAGCGCACCAACCTGGCCCAGGTACGCAAGGGGCAGTATGAAGGTTTTTTTGAAAAAATCAGTGACGAAGCCTGGAAGCCTGATTTCGGCCCCCAGGAAATGAATGCCAAAAGCGGTTGCACTGCCGTTGGCGCTCGAGTACCACTGGTGGCCTTCAACATTAATCTGGATACCCCCGATGTGGAAATTGCCGATAAGATCGCCAAAAAGGTGCGGCACATTGGCGGCGGCCTGCGCTTTGTGAAGGGCATCGGTTTAAAGCTGGAGGAACGCAACCAGACACAAGTTTCCATGAACCTGGTGAATTTCGAGAAGTCATCCGTCTATCAGGCTTTTGAGATGGTGAGAATCGAAGCAAAAAGATACGGCGTCAATATCGTTGGCAGTGAAGTGATCGGCACCATTCCCATGAAGTCGCTTTTGGATGCCGCTGAGTATTATTTGCAGATTGAGAACTTCAATCTTGATCAGATATTGGAAAAAAGACTACTGGATGAAAAGTAGATCAGACGGAGGTATATCATGAACTATATTGATGTGTTGGATTTGATTTTGGACACCGACGACGTGACTGTGGGAGGCGGCAGTGCTTCTGCTTTGGCAGGCGCAACCGCCTGCGGACTTATTGGCATGGTCTGCAAGCTGTCCACTAAAAAAGATTACGGAGTTGCACCAGAGGCTCAATTGGCATATGCTGTTGAGTTGGAAGAGCTGCGGGAGCAGCTGCTTGCCGGCGTGGTCACCGATGCCAACGCTTACGGTGTTATCAGAGATGCTTATAAGCTGCCCAAGGAAACCGATGAAGAGAAGGCAGCTCGGGCCCAGGCCATTGCCCATGCAGGAATCGTTGGCGCAACCGCCCCCATGGAAAACGCCAGGCTTTGCCACCGAGTGTATCACATCGGTCTTGCACTGGTGAATCAGTCCAACCCCAACTGCCATTCCGACCTGATCATTGGCTGCGAGTTGGCTAAAATTGGCGCCAATGGCTGCGTGATGAACATTGAAGCGAATTTGTCTCTGGTAAAGGATCAAGAAAAAATCAACGCCTTTAACGCGGCCATTACCGAATTAAAAATCAGTTAACATGCGGTGATCCGCCGACAGCGGTCTCCCGAAATTCCAACTTGACTGAAGGGGAAGGTGCTTTCTCATGAAGGAAACCAGTGTTCATCGTGACGCATTCGTCACCACTCAGTGGGCTGGGGGCGAAACCACCCAGCTGGCCATCTATCCTGATAATGCCCTTTTTTCTGAAAGAGATTTTTTATGGCGGATTTCGTCGGCCACCTTCACCACCACCCAGTCTGCTTTCTCTGATTTCAGCGGTTACCAGCGGTACCTGCTGCCTCTGAGGGGAACCCTGCGGCTCTCACATGAAAGATTGTTTGCCCGGGAGCTGGCGGCCTATGAACCGGCGTACTTTGACGGCGCCTGGCCGACGGCTTCGGAGAATACCCCTGACTGCATCGACTACAATTTCATCGTAAAGAATGGCACCACAGCGTTGTTACAAGTGCTGCAGGAGGGAGATACGCACCTGGTTAAAACCGCTGCCATGGTCACCTGCTTTTCAGTTGACGATATGGTCATTCATCTGGAAAAGGCTGGTATTCAAAGGGAAGTCAGCGGATTTTCCCTGTATATGCTGGAAACGGAAGCCGGAGAAAGTGTGTCTGTTGCCAGGGCCAGCGCCCCGGTGATTCTCACCCAGTGTGCCCTGAAATAGCGGTCTCTCCCTTGATCAACCTTTTGAGAGGGGCCTTTCCTGTAATTGGAAGAACAAGAGCGCTGCTATCAAATCTTTGAGTTGATGCAGCGCTCCTTGTAATTGTATTGTAGATGTCAAATTCATACGTCATCGTTGCGGTACCCCCCACCGCCAAATTTTACTGTAAATACATTGCCGACCTGTTGCAGCTAAGTTGAAGAAACCGCTCCTAACAATTCATCGCATTTATCAGCGCTTAAAGGTCTGCTAAAATAATACCCCTGAATAGTATCACAATCGAAATCACAAAGAATATCATATTGTTCCTTTGATTCTACGCCTTCAGCTATAATTTTCAACTCCATCACTTGTTGTGCTATTTCAATAATTTGTTTAAGCAAATGCTTATCTTTAAAATTAAAGGCGATTTGGTCGATAAAGCATTTATCCACTTTCAAATAATCAATTGGCAATTTGTTTAAATAGTTGAAAGACGAATATCCAGTTCCAAAGTCATCAATTGCTATTTCAAAACCCATTTCTCTTAATATCTGCAAATCTGAAATTGTCTGATCCATCGCATTCATCATAACTGATTCTGTTATTTCAAAGCAAATTCCCCGGGGATTTATTCCATATTTTTTAGTAATGCGTTTGACAGCATCAAGAAACCCCTTTTGATTGAGCTGTACACTCGAAACATTAAGAGATATTTTTTCAACAACGTACCCCTTTGCTATCCATTCTACTTGCTTTTTAAAAACATATTCCAACGCCCACTCTCCTAATTCCAATATATCCCCAGTTTCCTCAGCTACATGTATAAAGTCACTTGGTGGAATAAAATGACCATTTTCTAGTTGAATTCTCATTAACGCCTCAAAACCTACGAGTTTTTTGCTCTTTGTTGCATACAAAGGTTGGAAATGCATTGATATCAGGCCATCCTGAACCGCTCTTTTCAAAATGCCTTCTATTTCTGCTTTCTTTACTATTTTTTCAGTCATTAGACTGTCAAAAAAAGAATAATTTGACTTGCCCAGAGACTTTGCATGGTACAATGCTGTATCAGCATTCTGAATCAACTCAGTTGCACTGTTCCCGTTTTCTGGGTATCTACTAATACCGATATAAGCAGAAATTTCAAAAGTTCTATTTTGAATAAGCATCGGAGTATGAATCATACTAAAAATATGGATAATTTCTTTAACAATAAAGTCTTCCTCTGGTTCATCCACAATCAAAACTGCAAACTCATCACCTGAAAGATGATAACAATCTGAATATTGACTGTGTAATCGATTGGCTAATTCTTTTAAAATTTGATCGCCAACATCATGCCCAAATAAATTATTTATTTGCTTAAGGTTATATATATCAATAATTAAAACCAAGAATTTTTTAAGTGACCCATTTGAATCCGATTTAATTGACTCAATTCGTTCTATAAACGCAAGTTTGTTTGGAACATTCGTAATTTGATTGGTGTATGCCAAACGCCATATTTTTTCTTCTGATTGTTTTTTTAATGTATTGTCAACGAGAGTTCCAGATATCTTGATAGTTTCCCCCTTTTCTTTTAGAATGCTCGCTTTAATTGTAAACCATTTTTTTTGGCCATTATCCATTTGATATTCAAAATCCATTATTAGTAACTCTATTTCATCTTTGAGCAACTGGTTGACCAGTTGGCTAATTCTTTTTTTATCTAAATCTGTTAAGATCTCTTCGAACACAATTTGATCAACTTCTTCTTTAAAAGATTTCTTTCCTGTTAGTTTAGTCCAATTTTCAGATGCAAAAAAATGATTTTTTGAGTAATCCCACTCCCAAATAATGTCTCTTGAATTATTAATGGCCAAGCTATACTTTTCCTGAATATCTTTCAATTCATTTTGACTTGTTTCTAATTTGTTCAACATAAAATTTAAATCCATTGACAACTGTCCTAATTCATTCGAACTTATATATGTTGATCGTGCTGATAAATCTCCATTTGTAGCACTTTTCATTACATCCGCTAACTGAGTTAACGGACGTGTTATCCCATAAGTAAAGCGAATCGCAACCGTAAAAGCAATTGTTAGCAGCACAAGACTTAAAACAACCATATACCCAAGCGATCTATATGCCGAAGCAGTAATGATGCCCATATCTTGTTCAATCACCAGTTTCCAATCTGTATTATTAATGCTTTTATAGGTGAAAAACATTTTCTGAGTGCCTTCACTAATTAACATAGAACCCTCAGATGTTTTCATCCCGTCAGAAAGAAAATATTCTCTTATACCATCGTTGCTTGGCAAGCTTCCTATAAGGTTCTTATCTGTATGAAAAACAATTTCACTCTTATTATTGATCAAATATGCATCACCAATGCCGGGATCAATCAGTTGTCTTAGTTGATCTGATTTGATTTTCATATCAATGATTTCGGCCATAACGCCAATGACTTCATCGGACTCAGTACGCTTAACAGGAGTTGCAATAAAAATAACACTTTCGTTGCGAATTCGATCTACAAGCAAATTGCTAATTGTGGTTATACCATTCATTGCATCTAAAAAATATTGTCGGTCTGACAAATCAATCCACAGACTCTCCGGAGCTGTGCTAGATAAAACCATGCCATACGGAGATAACACAAACAAATCTCTAATATACTGTTGATTTTCATTTACTTCATTAAAGAATGCATTCAATTGCACGTTGTCCATCCTGAAGTTTATGCTATCATTCTCTTCTAATAGATCGTATCGATAAAAAAGTTCTTGTACCAGTTCATTTTTTGACAAATAAACAACTTCCTGCTTTCGTTCAGCAAAGAATGACTCGTAGTTGGAAACTGTAATGTCTAGTACTTGCTTCATTCTCTCTTTATTTGAATTAATCAATTCATCCGAAATGTACAAATAATACAATGTCGTTAGAAAAAAAACAGGCAGTGATACAAGCAACAATACAATTATTGGCATTTTTTTTCTTATCATCTCATCGTCCTCCAAATGTTATATTGAAGCTTAGCGGAGACGCTTCAATATGGAACTCGATGTATCGAAATGTGCCACATTAGTACTTGGATTATCCGTATTAATGCTGTGCCAAATCTCAAATTCTAAAAACAACACTTGCCAATTTCTTAATCCTGTTTACCATGGGAAGAAGAGATCCTCAGCTTCTATGGCAAACATCGGGATATTGAAGTATTCTTATTATTATACTGTACACCAGGCTGGAAATGCAGGTCAGGTAAACCAAGGATCACAGAAATGTGTACACGCTGTTTCATCAGCTAAAAAGAAGAAAAGAAAGACCTTGTTTTATTGCAATCCCTGCTACGCAGTTAATGCGAAAGTCAAGATAATATTGTGAATATACCCTGTTAGTCAGCATCGCAACACTATTTCTCAGTCATTCTACAAGCCACAGTAATTGTTGTGTCAGATATTTCACCTTGGATGAACTTTATATCATTTATCAGCACAGCTGTAGCCATTTTTCATTCATTCCCTGAAAAGAAAATTTTTCAAACAATTTCATAATGACAAACCGATCTGTTTTGATAATCTTCTTAGCGAGAAATCTCCATTTCAAGAGCCTTGATACATTTTCAGGCTTTTTATAATAATAACCGGTTCTGTGATGGGAACCATAAAAAGCACTGCCTCAGTCCATAGGGATGAAGCAGTGCTTTTTTTGTGGCTTAGGATACAGTAACGCTAAGAAGCTGTGGATCATGTAATTGAAGCTGAAATGCAGCCAAAATCGGCTTTGCGCGGAATTTTTTATTGAACGTTTTTACATATTTTTGGTACGCTTCCCTAGGTCTGGGGTATTAACTAATAGCTGGACACTCATTCGGGAGGCGATGCAGCCATGGGGTTTCGATGGCACCACACACATAACAATCAGCTGGAGGAAATGAAAAACAGCATCGTTGCGGCGGTACTGGGCATTAGTGTACTGGTGTTCGCCGCAACAGTGATCATTAATCTGATGAATCATCGCCCCTGGGAAAATGTGGTGTTTCCCCTGGTGGCATCTGTCATCATGGGGGGGATTTACCGCCTCTACCGGCAAAACCGGTATCGCCGTTCCATCAAGACTTTTTTTCTGGCTTTTCTTTGCTTTCTCTATCTTCCCGTGGCCTGGCTTACTTCTCCCGGTTCATACAGCGCCATGTCTTTTTACGGCATGACCATTCTTTTTATCAGTATCATCGTGGCCAGCGAGTGGTGGGAGTACTTGTTCCCCCTGGGAACCGCCCTGATCACCGTTCTTCTTCTTGTCTATGAACCCACCCGGCCCCATCAGTACACCCTGTATGCCGACCCTTCCCTCCGGGCCATTGATCTATCCATCAATTATCTCATTGCCGCCGCCACTTTTTTTGTGGTGATCATGGTGATGAACCGGTCTTTCACCAGTGAGCACCAACGTATTTTTGATGCCTCCATTACCGACACGCTGACAGGACTCTACAACCGGCGTTACCTGTATCACTTACTGGGAACCCTTACTAGTGAAAATGTCGCTCCACACTCAGCCTTTACCCTGCTGATGATGGATCTGAATCATTTTAAAAAAATCAACGACACCTTCGGCCATTCAGAGGGAGATGTCGTCTTAAAGGCCTTTGGGGAGGTGCTGCGCCAGGCTTCCCGTAAAAGCGACATTGCCATTCGTTATGGTGGTGATGAGTTTATTTTGCTGCTCATGGGCACCGCCGATACCGACGCCGCTCAGGTGGAAGAACGGGTTGCCCAGCTTTTTCAGCCCATCTGTGACCAGTACCCTGCCATCGGTCTTTCTGTCAGTTTTGGCCGGGCGGGCAGCGAAGCGGGAACAGCCGATGAGATTATCAAGCTGGCGGATGACCTGCTTTATCAGCATAAAAGCAGCAGGTCGTAGAGGCCAATGGCATTGTCAATGTTATCTTTTCATGCCCGCCTGCCAGCTGGCATCCGTTCCGTACCATGTGATGCGCCTTAAGCAATCACCCATTCCTTCGCCTGAATCATGGAGCGGTACATATGCTCGTAGGTACCCTGCTGTTTCATCAACTCTTCGTGGGAACCCTTCTCCAAAATTTCTCCTTCATCAAAAACAATAATCTGCTCGGCGTCCTGTATGGTGTGAAGTCGATGGGCGATGACCACCACGGTTTTGTTGCTGGTGAGGGCCCGAATGGCCTGTTGTATTTCGTGCTCGTTGTCGGCATCCAGAGATGCCGTGGCTTCGTCCAGCAGAATAATGGGAGCATCTTTCAGCAAGGCTCGGGCAATGGAAACCCGCTGCTTTTCACCGCCGGAAAGGGTGCTTCCCCCTTCGTGAATCACCGTGTTGTAGCCATCAGGCAGGGCCTGTATGAAGGTGTGGCAGTGAGCCAGCCGGGCCGCCCGATACACATCTTCTTCGGTGGCCCGGGGATTGCCCATGCGAATGTTTTCGTAAATGGTGTCCCGAATCAGATACACATCCTGAAACACCATGCTGATTTGCCCCATGAGGCTGTCGGGAGCCACTTGGCGAATGTCGGTGCCGCCAATGGTGATGCGGCCTGCCCCTGGGTCCCAGAACCGGGCAATGAGATTCATCACGGTGGATTTTCCACTGCCGCTGGCACCCACCAGGGCTGTCATTTCATGGCGCCTGGCGGTGAAGGAGATATTTTTCAGCACTTCCTTGTCGTCCCCATAGGCGAAGGTAACACCCTGAAAATGAATGTCATGATGGGCCGGCTGAAAATCGTCAATGGTATAGGTCATGGGCTGGGCGTCCACCACCGCCAGCAGCTTGTCAATGGAAAGGGTGTAATACCGGGTTTCCACATACAGCTGGGAAAAGCCCTTGCCCACTGTGGTGAGGGCCAGGGAAACCACCACCAGCATCACCAGTCGCTGGGCGTCGATGGCTCCGGCGGCATGCTCCAGATAGCTGAGGTACAGCACCACCGGCAGCGACAGACCAATGAGAATTTGCATGGGGGCAATAAAAGGCACCCCGGCCAGCTCCACCCGAATGGATTCCCGCTTCAGTTCATCCACCGACCGGCGCATTTTGGGGAAGCGGCCTCCCAGCATATGGTAGGATTTGAACACTTCAATGCCGGCGGCATATTCGATGATGCGGGAAAGCATCTGCGCCCGAATGGTTTTGGCTTTTCGGCCTGCAGCCTTCACCCGTTTACCGGCAAAATAGCCCAGTGGAATGCAGGACAGCAGCAAAATTACCTGAATCAGCCCGATGCGGGGGTACAGGGACACCATCACCACAGAGAGGTACACGCTGAGAATGGCGTGCTTGGCAATGCCGGGAATCATGTGGGTGATCAGCTGTTCAAAATCTCTGAGATCGTTGGTCATGATGTTGGTGAGTTCGCCTATGTTGTTCTGGTTGAAGTAGCCCATGTGGAGGGTGCGCACCTTGTCACCCATGCGAATGCGCAGGTCGGCAATGATCTTGGCTCCTTCCACTTGAAGACCGGTGTAGCCTTTGTTCAACACCAGAAAACGAATCACACTGGCGACCACCATGATGAGGGTGTAGTTCCGCAGCTTTTCAAAGGTGACGGCATCTGTCACCAGGTCCAGCAGGGCGAAAAACAGCATGCTATACACAAAGGCATGGAACACGGCATCCAACAGCACCTGGTATACGTGGGTACGAAACTTTCGATAATGTTCAGGACTTGTCAATCGCTGTACTTTTTTAAGCACTGCGCACCCCTCCTTCTCCCCTGTGCCACAGGGCGTGGTATTTGCGTCGTTTGGCCAGCAGAAGCTCATGGGTGCCTGTTTCCATTACCCGGCCTTCTTCCAGCACCACAATTTGATCCACATTTTTAATGGTGTACAGGCGGTGGGCGATGATCACTGCCGTCCGGTTTTTCAGCAGTGTCTGCATGGCTTGCTGAATGCGGGCCTCGTTGTCGATGTCGGAGTATGAGGTGATTTCATCCAGCACCACAATGGGAGCGTCTTTCAAAAACACCCGGGCGATGGAGATTCGCTGTTTTTCACCACCGGAAAGCTTAATGCCGGTGCCTTCCCCCAGCACGGTGTCATACCCCTGCTCCAGCGACATGATGAAGTCGTGAATCTGGGCTTTGCGGGCGGCGGCTTCCACTTCTTCCCGGCTTTTTTCCATGCCCAGCTTGATGTTGTTGTAAATGGTGTCATTGAGCATGAACACATCCTGAAAAACAAAGGCGGTTTGATCCATCAGGGTTTTCACCGGAATCTTTTCAATGGGAATGCCATCAATGGTGATGGCGCCGGGAGGCGCATCGTAAAAACGTCCCAGCAGCAGTCCCAGGGTGGTTTTACCGGAGCCGGAGGGCCCCACCAGGGCCGCGGAGGAACCGGCGGGAATTTGCAGGTTGACCTGCTGCAGCACGTCTTCTTCCTGGTAGGCAAAGCTGAGATCGTTGATGACAATGTCCCCCTTCAGCTGGTGTACACCCCCCTGAAGCAGGTCTGCCTGGGGTTCTGTTTCCAGAATGCCTCTGATCTGATCTGCCCCTGCCAATAGCATGGACAGGTTCATTCCCAGCTCCAGCAGCTTTTTAAAGGACTGGAGAAACACAGATGACAGGAGGAGAAACATCACATACCCGGCACTGCTGAGGCTCCCTCTTAGGAAGAGAATGCCCCCGGCGGGAATGGTGAAAATCAGGCCGGAATCAATGAGAATCAGGCTGACGGTGTAATAGGACATGGTGTCGTAGGTGCAGTTGATCCAGAACTCCAGGTATTTTTTGGTGGTTTCGGTGTATTGGTGAAAAGATCTGGCAGTTAAGTTAAATGCCTTAAAGACGGCAATGCCCCGTATGTATTCCACAATGGTGCTGTGCAGCCTTCCCTGCAGGGTGGTGTACTGCCGCATCATTTCCGCTCGTCCCTGGTACATCCACGCTTGGGTTAAAAAGCTGAAGATGAGGGGCACCAGCAAAAACAGGGCCATGGGCCAGTGGAGGGAGATGAGGTAGACAATCACCACCAGGGGGGTCACCACCGCCTCTGCCAGGTCTGGCACCTGATGGGCAATGAAGAGCTCCAGTTTCTCCACGTCTTCGTCAATGGCTTTTTTGATGTGGCCGGTGCTGTGCTTGCGGAAAAACCCCAGGGGCAGCTTTCCCAGATGGTCCATGGCCTTCACCCTGATTTCGTGGAGAATGGAAAAGGCCGCCATATGGGAAAAGGCCAGGGATAGAATAAGAAAGACCATGTGGAACACTGCCGCCAGTGCAGTGAAAACCACCAGGCGACCCACTTGGCCATTGGCACCGCCCCCGGCCATGAGGGTTTCCAGTATTTTGTAAATGAGCATGAAGGGCACCAGATTCATCAGCGCTGTGAGCACGCTGAACACCACCGAGGCATACATTTTGTACTTCTGCCGGCCAGCGTGGGATAAGATAAAGGATAAGTTGGATGATTTCATAAGTCGCTCCTTTCATCACTTGCTGTGGTGACAGCTGATTCTAATCCAGAAAACAATACCTGCAGCTGCTGTCTAATAAGCTGACGCACCACCTCCCGGCGCTCAGAAAGCAGTTCTGGGTGGGGCAGCAGGTTTTGAAACAGGGTAAAGCCATTGATGGTGCGGCTGATAAAGCAAAGCTGCGGATATTCCCGGGGGTCCCCCTGAATCCCCAGCCGGTGGCACAGCCCCTTTAAAAAATAATCCTCCAGCTTGAGAAACACCGCTTCCATTTCCGGGTCATGTGCCATTTGCGCCATGAAGATGGCGAAGAGCTTTCGATCGGGAGTGGTGGTGCACATTTTTTCCACAATGGTATCCAGCATCAGCTCTTGTTGTTCCTCGGGGGTCACCTCCTTTTCAAAAATGCCTTGTTCGATATTGATGGCCAGGTAGGTTTCGTTATGGAACCAAAGAATGTCAAAAAGGATATCTTTGGTGCGGCTGTAATAGTGGTACATGCCCCCCTTCGAAAGACTGGTTCTGGCAATGATGTCTTCCATGGTGGCTTTTTCGTATCCTTTTTCCAGAAAAACCCCTTTGGCCGCCTGCCAGATTTCTTTTTTGCGTTCTTCACTGCTTTTTCGCGGCATTGAACCCCTCCTTTTCTGCTTTTGGCCTGCCAACGGGCGGTGCTTAAACCGACGCATGCGTCGGTTTAAGCTTAAATAAAAAGGCCTTTCGGCTGCTGGTTTGAGAATGAATCTCATGTTCATTCTATTTCCTCTTTTGATGGTTGTCAATCTTTTTTTCCTGCCCCTGATAGCAGCTACGAGTCTCCTTCGGCAGATTACTCTTCCAGCGATCCATCTCCCGTATTTTTTCAGTCTATTCAGTTATTTGGTTTTAATCGACACTCATGTTTCGTTTTAGGTCGTACTCGTCAGCTACTCTTCCACTTCTCTTTCATGATCTAATCTTGAATGCCACATTCTTTTTGGTGATTTTTAAAAATATGATTGAAAATTCGATATGATGCTTCTGATACTGTATCAACAGTGCTATACAGCTTTTTTTATGCCTGTGCTTGAATTGCACCCGATTCAAAATATTGTTGATTCTGCACACAATTTTTTCATTTCGGATAATTCCGGGAATATTTTCCACTCTTTACAACCATCTCTTTTGGGATTACTGTTGAAGTGTTAAGCTGTCAGAAGATTTTAACTCATTTAAAGGAGGCATCATCAATGGAATTCTTGGAAAAGTTGGTTGGGTGGTTGTGGGGCCTACCCCTCATCGTCACGATTCTCGGCACAGGGATTTATTTCACAGTGGCAACCGGTTTTTTTCAATTTCTCAAGTTTGGACACATCTGGCAGCAAACCTTCGGAAAGCTGTTGAAGCGACATGAAGGCGAAGGAACAGATGGACTTTTATCTCCTTTTGAAGCGGTATCCACCGCCATCGGCGGTTCAGTGGGCGTAGGGAACATAGGCGGCGTCGCCACTGCCATTGCTGTTGGAGGCCCTGGCGCTGTTTTTTGGATGTGGATCGCCGCACTGGTGGGCATGGTCATTAAAATGGCGGAAGTCACCCTGGCCGTTTACTACCGCTCCAAGGATGAAGTGGGCAACCCTTACGGCGGCCCCACTTTCTATATGGAAAAAGGCCTGGGTATTGAAAAACATTTCAAGGGCTGGCCTATTCTTGCCTTCATCTTCGGCGCCGGCATTTTTTCCACCTTTTTCATCACCATGCAAAACTACACCGTTTCTGAAGCCGTCGGAAACACCTTCGGCATTCCCCTGCTGGCGGTTTCAGTCGCCTACATTGCCCTGGTGTATCTGATCATCAGCGGCGGCATTCCCAGCCTGGGCAAGGTGGCAGGCCGGCTGGTGCCTTTCATGACAGTCTTTTATGTTCTCGCGGGCCTCTTTATCATCATTAAAGACATTGCCAACCTTCCTGGCGCTCTGGCTCAAATTGTCACCGGCGCCTTCACCGGTACCGCCGCCGTGGGCGGCTTTGCCGGGGCTGCCATGGCCAGGGCCATTCAGATGGGCATGGCCAGAAGCGTCTATTCCAATGAGGCCGGCTGGGGTACTTCTCCCATGATCCATTCCACCGCCCGCACCGACCACCCGGTTCGTCAGGGATTGTGGGGCGCCTTCGAGGTATTCGTAGATACCATCATTGTATGTACCATCACTTCGCTGGTAATCGTTATGACCGGTGCATGGACATCCGGCGCTTCCGGTGCCACCCTGACCCTTACAGCATTTGAGATGGAAATTGGCACCCTGGGCCGTTATCTCATTGCGGTTTCCGTCTTCCTGTTTGGTCTCACCACCACCACCGGCTGGTATGCTTACTACGAGATTCTGCTGCGCCACCTGTTCCGTAACAATGTGAGCGCCAAGGACAACATCCTGAAGATCTACCGCTGGACTTATCCGGTTCCCGGTATTATCATGGTGTTGTTGGCAGTTTACGGCGAGCTTCCCGGCGCCACCCTCTGGCTGTTTGCTGATTTAACCTCAGCCATTCCCACCTTTATCAACGTGCTGGTGATCCTCGTACTCAGCCCCACTTTCATTCATCTGGTGAAGGATTACCGGGGCCGACACCTGGGTGATGGTGATTTTGACCGCAACTTCCACGTTTTTTATGAAGATGACCCGGCCAAACGTTCTTAACACCATTCCATAAACATTCCATTCCGACGCTTTGATGCTGTCAAGGTGCATCATCAGAATGCTCTGACTCACCATTCGTATTGTCAATGCGGCCAGAAGGGTTCAACACGTCTGGCCGCTCTCATTTATTATTTACAGGAGGTGTTTTCATGGACTTGCTATTGATCAACGGACGCATTCATACCATGAACCCCCGGCAGCCACAGGTGGAAGCACTGGGGATTCGCGGGCAGCGCATCGCCGCCCTGGGCAGCACAGCAGCACTTCTGGCTGAAAAAACCAGCCAGACCCAGGTAATTGATCTGAAGGGTCAGGCAGTTTTTCCCGGTTTCAATGACAGCCACATGCACCTGCTCAGCTACGGCTATTCCCTCACCATGGCCAACCTTGCCGGCACCGATTCCCTGAACGCCCTGCTGAACCGGGTGCGGGATTTCATGGATCAGCAGGTGATTTCTCCCGGCACTTGGGTGCGGGGCCGGGGATGGAATCAGGATCATTTTTCCGACGAGAAGGTCTTTCCCACCCGTTACGACCTTGACCACATTTCTACCCAGCACCCCATTTGCCTCACCCGCACCTGCGGGCATGTGCTGGTGGTGAACTCCAAAGCCCTGGAAATTCTGGGCATCACCCGGGAAACGCCCCAGTTTTCAGGCGGCCACTTTGATGTGGATGCCAACGGAGAACCTCTGGGGATTTTTCGGGAAGACGCCATGCGGGTGGTGTACAATGCCATTCCCGCTCCCTCCATGGAAGAAATCAAGGCCATGCTTGTGACGGCCTCCAAAGCACTGAATGCCTGCGGCATCACCTCGGTGGGCAGTGATGACTTTGAAGCCCTTCCCCAAAGCGACTATGAAAAAGTGATTGCCGCTTACCAAGAACTGGCAGCCGACGGCCAGTGCACTCTTCGGGTGTATGAGCAGTGCCTGCTTTCCGAGAAAAGCCGACTGCAAGGTTTCATCGACAAGGGTTATGTCACCGGTTGGGGAGACGCTTATTTTAAAATAGGCCCGTTGAAACTGCTCATTGACGGCTCTCTGGGAGCGCGAACCGCAGCACTTCACCAGCCCTATAGCGACGACCCCGACAACCGGGGCATTACCACCGCCAGCCAGGAAACCCTGAATGAACTGGTGGCCATGGCCCATGATGCCGGCTTTCAGACAGCCATTCACGGCATCGGCGACCGGGGCATGTCAATGGCCTTCGAAGCCATCGAAAAAGCTCTCACGGAGAATCCCCGGGCCGACCACCGTCACGGCATTGTGCATGCCCAGATCACCAACGAAACCCTGCTGGATCAGTTTGTTTCTCTGAAGGCTTTGGCTTATATTCAACCGATTTTTCTGGATTATGACTGGACCATCGTGCGGGACCGGGTGGGAGAAGAACGGGAACAGACCTCCTACAACTGGAAGGAAATGGTGCGCCGGGGCATCCATGCGCCCTGCGGCTCCGACGCCCCCGTGGAAACCTTCAATGTGATACAGGGAATTTACGAAGCTGTCACACGAAAAGACCTGCAGGGAAACCCGGCAGGCGGATGGCTGCCCCAACAGGCGTTGACACCTCAAGAGGCTGTTTATGGCTATACCATGGAAGGGGCCTTCGCCACCTTCGAGGAGTCTGAAAAGGGCTCTTTGGAGGTGGGCAAACTGGCAGACATGGCAGTGGTTGACCAAGATCCCTTTGAAGTGGCCCCCGACGAAATCAAGGACATTCAGGTGGTCATGACCATTTTTGACGGCAGGGTATTGTAATGAAAAGGAGGCGCCCTTATGGGTACCTCCTGAAGTTGAAGACAAAGGGATTTAGCCAGGGTAGCTGACTCCAATCTTGTGTGTTTTTAGTCGAAAGTCTCGAAAACAGCGCCTGAACTCGCTGCGCTCAAACAGCAGGCGCTGGCGGTTTTCTCATCTTTTCGAAAAAACACTGACAAGATTTCCAAGGCTCCCCTTTACCAAATCCCTTGTCTTCATCATATTTTGTCTACAGTCTGAGGAGGCACCCCAACGGGTGCCTCCTTCTCTTATGCTGCCGCTTCAGCCCCTGTCAGTTCAACCGCCCACGGCTTTTCTTTGTTGGACAGATATGAAGCTATCGTGTATTCTAAGGTAGTGAGCCTGTCTCACAAGATTCAGCCAATACATCCCTACTTAAGGGCCGCAGGGAGTGATCCGATGAAAAATTTATACAAAATCCTCATCGTCGATGATGAAGTTGAATATCAGCATGTGCTGTCTCTGATTCTGTCGGATGTGGGCTATAAAACAGCCACCTGCTCCAACGGCCAGGACGCTTTGAATTACATGGAGGAACAGGCTGTTAATCTGGTGATCACCGATCTGAAAATGCCTGTCATGGACGGGATGACATTGATTCGCGAAATCAAAAAGAAACATCCTGCCGTTGATGTGATTGTGATGACCGCTTTTGGAAGCATTGAAAGCGCCGTTGATGCCATCAAATATGGGGCGGTTGATTATTATGTCAAGAGCGGCGACATGGATGATCTGGTGATAAAAGTGAACCGTTTGGCAAAACTCAACAGGCTGGAGTTCAAAAATACCGTTCTGCTGAAAAACCAGAACGATCAGTCTTTCTTTCTCGAGTCACTAAGCCCTCTTTACCTGCATCTTCTTGAACTCTGCCAGCGTGCTGCCGATACAGGGATCAGCATTCTCCTACTGGGTGAATCAGGTGTTGGCAAAGAGGTCATTGCCAACTATATTCACCGTTTAAGCAGCCGGCAGCATGAACCCTTTGTTCCCATTAATTGCCAGGTTTTTCCCGAAGGTGTTATCGATTCAGAACTTTTTGGTCATGAAAAGGGATCTTTTACCGGTGCCATTGATTGCAGGGCCGGGAAGTTTGAACAGGCTAATCTGGGAACCCTGTTTATGGATGAAATTGGTGATTTACCCCTCTCAACTCAGGGAAAACTTCTCAGGGCCATCGAAAGCAGAAAAATCCAGCGTTTGGGCAGTAACAAGTCCTTGTCACTGGATATACGCTTCATCTCAGCCACCAATAAACACCTGAATCAATTAATTGCCGAAGGCACTTTTCGAGAAGATCTGCTTCACCGCATCAATACCTTAACCCTCACCATTCCACCTTTGCGGGAACGAAAAGAAGATTTGCCCAGTCTGATCCAGTTTTTCATTCAAAAGATTGAACAGGAACAGAAAAAGAAAGTGTCTCATGTGGATCAAAATGTGATGGATTTTTTACTTTCATATGACTACCCCGGAAACATAAGGGAACTGAAGAACATCATTGAAAGAATGATTGCCCTCAGTAAAGACGGTCGCCTCACCTCCAGTGAAATCCTTCTCCCTGCCGGCAATAGCTGTGCTTCCCCTGTTCAGCAGGATGACATCTTGCACCCATTGAAAGAAGCCCGGGCATTTTTCGAGAAAAACTATATCCGAAAGGCACTTGAACGTCATGGGGGAAATGTGGCCAAAACATCCAAAACTCTTGATATCAGCACTCGTCAGCTATGGAACAAACTGAACCAGTACCACCTCCACGAAAACACCCGGGACAAATAGCTCCCATCAAGCCTCGTCTGCCATTCGGCAGCCTTCATGAAGTTTGGAGCTTTTGGGTCACTAATCATTGTCCGGGGTATATCCTGCCCCAGAGAAAAGGAGGATCTGATGAAGCACTTAAAGCGCTTGGTCATCCTTATGCTGTTAATCCTGTTGTTTTTGATCCTTCGAACCATCGATTTGCACTTTCGTTATAATATGAACCTGAGGGATTACTACACCATTCAACACAGTGCCATCCCAAGGGATGCCTGGCCCGGCGAAAGACCTCTCATTGTGGGCATCAGCAATCATCCACCCCTTGCCTATCTTAATGAAAATAATAACACCAGCACTGGCATTGGTGTGGATTATCTTTCTCAGCTGGCTATTGAAATGGGAACCCCCCTTCATCTGAAAATTTTATCAGCAGACCATTTGGAGCAAGCCCTTCATGATCAGGAAGTGGACATGGTCTTCATCGAAAGAAAACCTGTTTCAGAGAAGCTGATAGCTTACAGCCAGCCCCTCTGCGTGCTTCATGGAAGAGTGTTGGTGACGCGTCGCTCACAGATTCAACAACTGGACCAGCTCTGTGACGCGTTGCTGGTAACACTGGAAAAGGACCATATTAAAGCACCCTTTTCATTCCTGCTGGAAAGTTGTCATGCGCCGCCGCCAATGGAAGTGGAGAATCTTTATCAGGCATTTGCATTGCTTCGAAACAGTCAGGCCGTCGGACTCATTGGAAATGACATGGAAATTGCCCATTTCCTTCACGTTACCAACAGAGGTTCGGCGTATACTTTTCTGGATCAACACCTTTACGAAAAGGAAATCTGCATTGGGGTGCTTCCCGGCAATGAAGCTCTTCTGATGGCCGTTGACAAAGGCATTCTGGAGATGAAGAAAAAAGACCTGATCTCCCTGACTCAGCAAAAGTGGCTGGGTGATTTTAAGAGCAGCCGGTTTGATAAAAAGCAGATTGAAAGAGCCTACCAAGTCATCATTGGAGCCACCATTCTCATTGCTTTCTTTTCAATCTGGAACTACACCATTTCTCAGAAAGTCAGCTCACGCACCCGGGAGTTAAGCCAAAGTAAATCAGAGTTGCGCCTCATCATCGACTCTCTGCAACGGGGAATTATGCTGATTGATGCCAACGATCTCATTGTGGAATGCAATGACGCCATCACTGAACTGATTAACACCAGTAAAGAAAACCTCCTGGGCCATTCTTACCTTCAAGTGCCTTCGTTGCGCCTTTTTCTTCAAAAGTCCCAGCAACAGCATGTTTTCCAGCTTGGAAAAAAGCACTTTACCATGACCAGTCAATTGCTTCCAAATAAGCGGAAGCTGATAATTCTGGAAGACTATACCGAAAAGTTCGTTTCCGAGAGAAGGGCACGCCAGGAATCCAAAATGATTGCCATCGGCCAGCTATCAGCCGGCCTGGCCCACGAAATCCGAAATCCGCTGGGGCTGATCAAGAGCTATGTGTATGTGCTTGAAAAACAGAGCGCCGCCTCTGTCAAGAATCATGCCCTGTCCGTGATCAATGATTCTGTCACTCGCATTAATACACTGATTCAAAATCTGTTGCGGTTTTCCAGGCTGTCCAGTGATGATAAGCGCCCCGTCAATATTCAGGGGCTTGTCGATATGATTCTTGCCCTTGAAGAGAACAGGCTTGCCGAGAAAAATGTTGACGTCACCCTGGAACTGCCGCCACCTTCTGCTCCCGTCATCATGAATGAAGATGTGCTGAAACTCATTTTTCATAATTTGCTCAGTAACAGCACTGATGCGTTTATTGATTCGCAACAGCAAAACCAGATTCACATCCATGCCGTACTGCAGGGGGGCAACCTGGTGATCAAGTTCAGAGATAATGGTCAGGGCATCGATGCTTCCTGCCTGGAATCTGTCTTTAACCCTTTTTTTTCCACCAAAGAGAGCGGCACTGGGCTGGGATTATATATTCTAAGTACCGAAATCTCCAAATGCGAAGGCAGCATTTCAGTGGACAGCTCTCCTGACGCAGGAACTGAGTTCACCATTATTCTTCCTGTTGATTAGAATGCCACTAATGAACTCAGCCCGCTGAGTGAAATTTATTTCACAGCAAAGCACCAAAACCGCGAACTAAAATGCACGCTTTTGGTGCTTTTTTGCGTTCTTTTCTCATCCGAATCTGGACCTCCGTCATTTCAACCCTTTCAAGAACCGAAGAGCTTGGCATGGTTATTGCTATTAATATAGCTGGCTGGAGCTGTTGCTTCGCCAAAATACATCATGTGGAAGGAATGGTATTGTGAAAAAAGCAACATTAGCCTTACTTTTAATCCTGGTACTTCTGGCAGGTTCACTGGCAGGATGCGGCACCAGCTCGACAGACTCATCAGCAGGCAGTTCCGATGATGGTCCCATCAAAATCAACATTGGCCACACTGATTCTTCTCAACGCTCCACTCACTTATGGAGTGAAGCCCTGGCTGAGTATCTGGAAGAAAATGCTCCCGGGCGTTTTGAGGTAGTTGTATTTCCCGACGGACAGCTTGGCGATACACCTGACCTGGTTTCAGGCATCAAAACCGGAAATGTCACCATGATGTTTGACCTGTCATCCGTGATCACTTCTGCCTCTGGTCCAGCGTCAACCAGTATCGATCTGCCTTACCTCTACCCTTCATTTGATGCTTGGGAAAAAGGCATGTTTGAAAACGGCGGCTTGGAATTGTTCAATGAAACCATTGCCGATGCTGGTTACTACTGCATTGATATGTACTATAACGGCATGCGCCAGGTGATCAGCCGGGACAAAATCTATGATTCTTCTGATGCCTTGAGCGGCCAACGTGTACGCATTGCACAAAACGATCTTAATATCGAAATCTGGCGTGCCATGGGTGCCAATCCCACCCCCATGGCCTGGGGAGAAGTTGTCACCTCTCTTTCTCAGGGCCAAATCAATGCACTGGATCATTCTCTGGGTGTTTTCAATGACTTTAACCTCCATGAAATTGCTCCTTATGTTACCTTAACCAATCATGCCAGTTCTCCCTTCCCCATCATTTGCTCAAAAGAGTGGATCGAAGCCCTTGATCCTGCTGACAGAGAAGTGTTGGAAGCAGGGGTGAAAATGGTGGCCGCTGAACAGCGCGCGGAAGAGTATGCCAAAGAACAGACCTACATTGATCGCTTTGTTGCAGAAGGTGCCACCGTGTACGAGTTGACTTCTGAGGAAATCGCCGCTTTCGAAGCATCTGTTCAACCCGTTTACGACTATCAAAGAGGCATTGTCGGCGACGAAATGGTGCAGCGGTGGTTAGATACCAGACCTTAATCAAATTTTAGCAGTCAGCGATGAGAGGGTGCTACAGTGTCCTCTCATCACTGACTTCAAAGAGTATTTCCCTTGCAAGTAATCGATTGAGAGGAGGTCATTACTTCTGTCAGAGAAGTAATGAATGCCATGATCAAACACGGAATTCGAAAGTTGGAAAAAATGGAGGATATTGTTCTAATGCTTATGTTTGCAGTGATGGTAGGGGTTATTTTCATGCAGATCATCATGCGCTATGTGTTCAACAACTCTTTATCATGGTCTGAAGAACTGGGAAAATTTCTTTTTGTCTGGCTATCCTGGCTGGGAATCAGCATTGGTCATCGGCGCAGAGAGCATATTCGGATCACCCTGCTGGTGGACCGGCTGCCTCTTCAGTGGAATAAAATAGCAGAAGCCGTTTCCGAACTCATTCTTGTCATCATCTGCGGAATTACTCTCTTCTACAGCATTAAAATGATGCAGCTGCAAGTCAACATCCCCTACGCAGGTATCAAAATCAGCACTGCCTGGGGGTACTTATCCGTCGCTTTAGGTTGTTTCTTTATGATGCTTCGCGCTGCCTTCTATCTATACGAAGCCCTTATGGTGATCTTCAAGGGTCGACTTCATGCAAAGGAGGGGCTGTAGTGGCTGTACCCATTCTTTTTGCTGCCTTATTTGTCTTTTTGATGATTGGTGTTCCTGTGGGATTTGCCATCGGCGGCGCCACCATGCTTTCAATGGCAATGGCTTCAAATCTTAAAATGATCATTAATGCACAGTACTGCTACAGTGGCATCTTCTCCTTCACCGTCATGGCCATCCCCTTCTTTATGCTTGCGGGCATTATCATGTCCACCGGGGGCATTGCCAGAAGAATTGTGAATTTCGCATCAGCTCTTATCAGTTTTGTCAACGGTGCCATCGGGTGTGTCACCATTATTGCCTGCATGTTTTTTGGCGCCCTCTCTGGTTCTGGCATGGCAACCACTTCTGCCATTGGCGGCATGATGATTCCTGAAATGAAAAAGCGGGGATATGATCCCGCTTATGCTGCAACCATCGTTTGCTTTGGCGGAATCGTCGGCCCCATCATTCCTCCCAGCTTATCTTTTGTACTATATGGGGCGGCAACAGGAGTCTCCATCTCCCGCCTTTTTCTGGCTGGAATCATTCCAGGTATTATCATGGGACTGCTGTTTTTAGTTGCTAATATCGTTATTTGCACCATGAAAGGTGTCGACCTGAAACACAACAGTCACAATGATTCAGATGAAAAAGTGCCTTTGCGGGAAGCCATGGCTTATCGCTTTTCTGAAATTCTGAAAAGCATCAAAGATGGATTTTGGGCACTCTTATCACCGGTCATTATTCTTGGCGGCATCTACTCAGGTGTTTTTACGCCCACCGAAGCAGCCTGTGTTTCTGTGGTCTACTCCATCATTATCAGCATGTTTGTCTATCAAGACCTTGACTTTGCCGGACTGAAGCAGGTGTTCCTTGATACTGCGGTTCTCAATGGCATCACTTCATTCTTATTGGGCTTTTCGACGGTCTTTTCCACCTTTATGACCTATGAACGGGTTCCTCAAATGATTACACAGTTTCTAACAACCGTTTCTGACAACCCCGCTGTTGTGCTCATTTTTATTAACCTGATTCTGCTGTGTGTGGGATTGTTTCTGGACACTGTCCCCGCCATCATCGTGATGGCTCCCATGCTGATGCCCACTGTAAATGCCCTGGGAATCAACCCCATTCATTTTGGCGTGGTCATGGCGGTTAATCTGGCCCTGGGATTATGCACACCGCCTTATGGTTGTAATCTGTTTGTCGGCGCTGCTGTTGCTAAAGTAAAAATGGAAGATATGTTTCCCTATATTTTACCACTCTTCATGGTGGGGCTTGTTGGGCTGGCGCTCATATCCTTCGTGCCCTGGTTCTCTTTGGTCTTCATCAACTGAATGAACCAGGCTTTTGATTCTCTGCTGCCAAAAATCTCCCCGGAGAACCCGTGTGCACCTGTGCGGGTTCTCTTTTTGTGCGGGTTCTTTGTCATGTAAGTGCCCGTTCTTATTTTTCAGTAACACTTCCGCTTTCCTCGACAACTCATGGCCTTCCTTTTGCAATGCCAGAATTTTGAACCCTCATGCTCAACCGCTGTCAACTCGAGACTAATTATCAATCTCATCCATGACATTTCGTGAGCTTTTGTCATATTATGTGAAGTTTTGGGTATTATCACTGATAACACGCACTATTCCTCCATAAGTATCCGAAGAACATGGCCTGCAGTCACAGATGGATGCCTTACCCTTCTGTGATCCAGTGGTGTAACAGGCAGCTTTTTTACGTCCAGTCCGCTGCCTTTCTTTAGCATCTCTATGACTCTCTCCCACATAGGCTTTTCCTGTTTCCAATACTCTTCTGAAAGGAGTCGATAGCCCTCTTCTGATTCAAAGAATCACGTTCTTGCCAGCGTGGTTCCCGCCTTAGTCAAGTGAAGGAGGTATTTTATGTCGATTAAACAAAAAATTCCCTTGATCGTCATTGGTATTCTGTTGGCAAGTTTTCTAACCCTAGGGTTACTGACCGCTTCTCTGGTTCGCACCATGGTGACTGAAAGACAGTTTTCCAGCACTGAAGGTCTGGCTTCCTCCATCACCATTGACATCAATGATTTTATTGCTCAGCAGATGGTGTTCATGGATGAAACTGCTCAAACAGCACTCATCCTTGAACAGAACGACCTTAATTTGCTTCCATACATGGAACAACAGACCAACCGCAATCCCCATATGAAGACGGTCTATTTTGGCTATGATAATAAATCTGCCTTTCTCTCCGGTGACGGATGGGTACCCGACGCAACCTGGGACTGGACCGGTCGTCCCTGGTACATTGCTGCCACCCAAACTGAGGAAACCATCTTCACCTCACCCTATATCGATGCTCAAACAGGCGATATGGTCATCAGCGCCGCCAGGGCGGTTCGCACGCCTCAAGGCAGCCTGTTGGGTGTCGTCGGCTCTGACATCACCATTAATACCGTCACCGATATTATTCAGGAAGCCAACACTTCTGATTTTATGACAGTCTTTCTGTCAGAAAGCAACGGTCAGCTGGTGGCCCACCCCGATGCCACTCTCATCACCGAAGACCATGTGGCCAATGTCTCTGACATCTATGGCGGTGAGCTGAATGAAATCATCAGCAGTGATGCCCAATTAACTTTCGTTGAAGAAGACGGTGACCGCCGCTTTGTCATCGCCAACCCAATCAACCACATTGACTGGCAGGTGGTCACCACCGTCAGTCAGTCCATCATAGGCCAGGCAGTTACCCGCGCTTTGACCTCCCTCGTCATGGTGTTGGTTGTCATTTTTCTGGTTGCCGCCATCATCGCTTTCTTCCTCGGCAAATCCATCGCCACTCCCGTCGTGGCTTTGTCAGACACGATTCAGCGATTATCGCAGTATGACCTGACCACCCAGGAGAGTGATCTTGCCAGTCGATATGTGAATCGAAAAGATGAAATTGGCATTATTTCCCGGTCGCTTTCAACAATGCAAGAGAACTTTATACGCTTAATCCGGAGCATTTCCGACAGTTCTCAACAGGTTGCCGCTTCATCGGAAGAGTTGACTGCCACCACAGAACAGTCTGCCACCGCCGCCATGGAAGTGGCCAAAACCATTGAAGAAATTGCCCGGGGTGCCTCTGACCAGGCACAGGACACAGAATCCGGCGTCAATCTTATTACTGATTTGGGTAAGATCATTGAACAGGATCAGCAGCATATGAATTCGCTGAATGATTCAACCAATCATGTGGTCATTCTCAAAGAAGAAGGCCTTGAAAACCTGAATCTTGTGGTAACAAAATCACGTCAAAATCAGGAAGCCTCAAAGGAAGTAACGGAGATTGTCAAAACCACCAACGAAAGCGCCCATCAAATTCAGTCTGCCAGTGCCATGATCAAAAGCATCGCTGAGCAAACCAACCTGCTGGCCCTGAATGCTGCCATAGAGTCTGCCCGGGCAGGGGAAGCAGGCAGAGGCTTTGCCGTCGTGGCAGACGAAATTCGCAAGCTGGCAGAGCAGTCCAGCGCATTCACCAAAGAAATTGACACCATCATCAACGTCCTCACCGACAAAACTGCCCACGCCGTCACCACCATGCAAGAGGTGGAATCCATGGCAAATGAGCAGAATGACAGTGTTCGAAAAACCCACGAGAAGTTCCTTGGCATTAGTGATGCCATCGCTCATATGCAGCAAGTCATTGGCGATCTCAACAACGCCAGTCATCAGATGGCCGACAAGAAAGATGAGATCATTGCCGTCATGGAAAACCTGTCGGCAATTTCTGAAGAGAATGCTGCAGGAACCCAGGAAGCTTCGGCATCCGTTGAAGAACAGACTGCTGCCATGGACGATATTTCACGGGCCAGCGAAACCCTGGCTGAACTTGCTGAAGAAATGCAGCATCATATCAAACAGTTCAGGTTATAGGCAATCCGTAAACCTTCCAAAACACTCCACCATCACGCTTATGAAAAGAACCGGGTTATGTTCCCGGTTCTTTTATTGGAATCAGCTGTCCTTTACCAAACCCCTTGTCTTCATCTTATTCTGGCTACAGTCTGAGAACCGGGTTATGTTCCCGGTTCTTTTTCAGCAACTCTCCCTGTAAGTTTTCAACGAAAGAATGTGCCAGGTGACGGCACTGCCGATGATCACCAGCATGACGGCCACCCAGGGTTTGCCCACAATATACATGGAAAACAGCAGCGACGGCCATAGCAATGCAATGGCCGTTATTTTGGCGCTTTTTTTCACCGCCCGGTACTTCAGGTAATGGTAAATGTAACGACCAAAGAGGGGATGATGCAGCAGCCAGTGGTGAAGCCGTTCCGAGCTGCGGAGAAAGCAGTAAGAGGACAGCAGTAAAAACGGCGTGGTGGGCAGCACCGGCACTAAAATGCCAATGGTACCCAGCGCCAGCGAAAGAAGGCCCGCCGCAATGAGCAGGCCCCTTTTAAATCCAGTCATCATGTTGAGTTTTCGTCCTTTCCAACAATGCACGCATTCATGCCATTTTATCATTTTTCACCCGTTCATGGGTTATTGAAGCATTTCGTTACTATTATACCTTTTTTAGGACTTTTTAACCAGATTCTTTTCTGATGCAGATGGTATTTAACTCTATTATCATTGATCACGCACCACTTTCTTCCAGCGAACCCCATCTGTGCCTCGCTGTGTTGTCAGCATATTATTCTATATTCATCTTATTGGTGTTGTTTTTTTCCTGTGCTGGGTATGATGTGAATGTATTTAAGTATTTGAGTGATGATTTGCTGTATCGCTTTCAATTATGTACAGGAGGTGGGTTCAGGCAGACGAAAGACACCCGTGAACAAAACACACACGTAACGGTACCCTTTTCACGAGAACCGAAAAAGGAGGATTTCATTCATGAGTATGTTCTGTTATCAGTGTCAGGAAACCGTCAACAATACCGGATGTACCAAGGTGGGGGTCTGTGGAAAAAAACCGGATGTGGCCAACATTCAGGACCTAATGATCCACACCATCAAAGGCATTTCCCTCTACAGCAACGAGTTGAACAAGCTGGGCCACCGGTCTGAAGAAGTGGACCACTTTGTTCTCTATGGCCTTTTTGCCACCATCACCAATGCCAACTTTGACAAGTTCGTCTTTATGGACAAAATCCGCAAGGGGCTGACCATGCGGGACAACCTGAAGCAACAACTGGCGAAAGTGGCTCCTGACATTCAGGTGCCTCAACGGGATGAGGCCACCTGGTTCGCCGATACCGAAGACGCCATGGAAGCCAAGGCAGTCACGGTGGGCGTGCTGGCCATGGAGCCGGAAGACATCCGGTCCCTGAAACAGATGATCATTTACGGTTTAAAGGGAATGGCCGCCTATACCCACCATGCCAACAATTTGAATTATGAAGATCCCCAGGTGGATGACTTCATGCAGGAGACCCTGGCCAAACTGACAGATAACACCCTGACAGTGGATGATCTGGTGGCCCTCACCCTGGAGACAGGACGCGTGGGCGTGCAGGCCATGAAACTGCTGGATGATGCCAATACCGGTTCTTACGGTCATCCCGAGATCACCAAAGTCAACCTGGGCGTTCGAGATAACCCGGGAATTCTCATCAGCGGCCATGATTTGAAAGACATGGAAGAACTGCTGGCGCAGACCAAGGGCACCGGAGTAGATGTGTACACCCACAGCGAAATGCTGCCAGCCAACTCCTACCCTGCTTTTAAGAAGTATGACCATTTTGTGGGTAACTACGGCGGTTCCTGGTGGCATCAGAATGTGGAGTTTGAAAAGTTTAACGGCCCCATTCTGTTGACATCCAACTGCCTGGTACCACCCCGTGACAGCTACAAAGACCGGGTTTACAATACCAATGCCGTGGGCTTCCCCGGTTGCGCCTTTATCCCCGACAGAGTGGACGGCCAGCCCAAGGATTTCTCAGCCCTCATTGAACACGCGAAAAAATGTGACCCGCCGGAAGAGCTGGAAACCGGGGAAATCTACGGCGGCTTTGCCCATCATCAGGTGCTGCAGCTGGCAGACAAAGTGATTGACGCCGTGAAGAGCGGTGCCATCAAGCGTTTCTTTGTCATGGGGGGCTGCGATGCCCGCCAGAATCCCCGTAAATACTATACTGACTTTGCTGCGGCTCTTCCGAAGGATACTGTGATCCTCACCGCCGGCTGTGCCAAGTACCGTTACAACAAGCTGGATCTGGGCGACATTGGTGGTATTCCACGTGTACTGGATGCCGGCCAGTGCAACGATTCTTACTCTCTGGTGCAAATTGCTTTGGCGCTGAAAGATGCCTTTGGGCTGGAAGATGTCAATGACCTGCCCATTTCCTACAACATCGCCTGGTATGAGCAGAAGGCGGTGCTGGTGTTGCTGGCCCTGCTGTCTCTGGGCATCAAAAACATTCACCTGGGACCCACCCTGCCCGGCTTCCTGTCACCCAATGTGGCGCAGGTGATCGTGGACAACTTCGACCTGGCACCCATCGGTACTGTTGATGAAGATTTGCAAGCCTTCATGCAGTAAGGCCGTCTATGGCTCAGCACATTGCTACGGTAGCCGGTGAAAACCTGGCACGATTTTTGGCACTGGCTTCAGCGACTATCTCATTAAAAAACTGCCCGACATGGGCAGTTTTTTAGTGGCACTTTCATAAATTGGTTAGATCTGCTTCACCGGCGGCATGTCTTTTGGATTGGGAGACTTCACCACGTAGAACTCCAACACCTCTTCATGCTGGTTGGTCACTTCCATCTTGGTGTTGAAGGGAATGGCTAAAATTTCGCCTGCCTGGTACAGGTTGGCGGGTTCATCGTCCAGGCCAATGGTCATGGCACCTCTAACAATCACCATATATACGTTGGAATTGGATACATGCACAGGCAAGCCTGTGTCTTTGATCAGCACCATGTGATTGATGTTCACATGCTCGTCATCTACAATCTTTTCGATGATTTTATCATTAGTGACAGTATACCGGTACACTTTTTCTATCACTGATCATCACCTCTCTTTCCTCTTTTGACATTGCTTCTTAAGTAAATTCTACCAGAATCTACAACACTCTGTAATCAATCGCCTCAGGTGGACAAATGCGTGCACAGGCGGTACAGGCAAGGCACTGAGAATCTTTGATAACCGCTTTGCCGCTTTCTGCTTCGACAGCAACTGCCTCTGCCGGGCAGATTCTCACACATGCACCACACCCTGTACAGGACTCAGGGATTACCTGCCATTTTTTCCGTGCCCAAGTTCCCGGCAGGCTGAGCAGTGTTCCATATGGGCAGAGATACCGGTGCCAGAATGCCGGCACAAAACGCAGAGACAACAGCACCCCCATCAGTGTTAATACCGGCAAGAGGGGTAACCGCCGCCCGGTGCGAAGCATTGTCACCAGCACAAGAAGAAATACCACCAGAACTCCAAACCGAACCACTGGTTTTTTAGCCCAGGAAGGCACTGGCTTCCGCCGGATTTTTTTCTTCCTGAAGAGGTTGTCTGTCAATGTTGTCACCGTATTTATAGGACAAATCCAGCCACAATAAAAGCGACTCAGCAGCAGTGTTCCCACCATGCTTCCCAAAAAGACCAGCATCCATATTTGAACACGGCCACTGGCTATCACCGCTAAAAAAAGTAACAGAAACAAACCCTGAACCCACCGCTGCCATTTCACTTTTTTTCCCCCTTGCTCTGATTTCCAGCTCTTGTCAGCACTTGGCACCTTGATGGTCACGTACATCGTTAGCAGATTCTCCTGCAGGGCCGCCATCTTTTACTCCTTGACTTTCCACCCTCATCATATTATGGTGGAGCCGAGAAGTCGGTAACGTACGTTACCAAATAACCGGAGGAAGGAAATGATGAAAATGATGATGGTTCTTTCCCAATGCCCCCTCTTTCAGGACTTAGATGCTGCAGCCATCCATGAGATGCTCCAACAGGTTTCCCATCAGGTGGCTTCTTTTCAAAAGGATCAACTGATTGCCGTTGAAGGTGACCCCTGCCGCCACGTTTCGGTACTTCTGTCTGGCCAGGTGGCTGTTCAGAAGGTTTATGGCTCTGGAAGGGCAGTCACGGTGGCCACTTTTTCCACTGGTGACATCTTCGGAGAAGTGATGGTCTACGCAGATCATCCCCTGCCTTCCACCATCATGGCCCTGACTCAGGTATCGCTCCTTCAACTCCCCCGGGAATCTGTACTGACCCTGTGCCAAATGAGCCCTGCTTTTCTGGAAAACTTCATGAGGCTTCTCTCCAACAAAGTGTGGCTGCTGAATGAAAAGCTGAAGTTGCTTTCCTACGCCAGTATTCGCCAAAAAATCACTGGTACCTTGCTGGCCCTTTATCAGCAACAACAGTCCACCGAGCTGGCCTTGGGAATTTCCCGCCAGGAACTGGCAGACCGGCTGGGCATTCCACGTCCCTCTCTTTCCCGGGAGTTGGCTTTGATGAAAGCTGATGGTCTTATTGATTACCGGAAGCAGTCTGTACGGCTTTTGGCACCGGAATCGTTGGAAGAGATCATGCTTCAATGATGCTTTCATCCTCTTGCAAGCCCCATAACCTGATGACCACTGCCAAACTTCCAAAAACCAACAACCGCCGGAGAAAGAGATTTCACCCCTTTTTCCGGCGGTTGTCGCTTTGTCATCACTCTCTGGCCAATGAGCAGTACACATCATTTGTTGCCTTTCTCCGGTTCGCTGACAGTAATGGTGCATGCAGCTCAGAAACTATCAGGGCATCAGGCTCATGGCTTCTGCGATCATAGCCTCCGCCTCATTCAGGTAGCTCATGGCTTTATCATAGTGATGGAATCCCTGGCTGTTTTCCACGAAGACAAAGTCCCAGCGAAGCTGGGCGCTGCGGTGGAGCTGATGAACTTCTTCCAGGGTGGCTTCCGGCAGAGTGTCTTTGGCATCGGCAATGGCTTCGATGAGGGTCACCAGCTGTCGGCTCACTTCCACGGTTTTGTTCTCCACAGCGCCCTGAAGACGTTCCACTTCTGCCACCAGCTCAGCCTCTGATTCGCCGTGGCATCCCAGACAGGAGGCCTCCACCGTTTTCAGCGGACTTGTCCAGTGATGAGAGGGGAACCGCTCGCCGGCGTCATTGGTGATGCGGGGCATGTGACAGTCCACGCAGCTGATCCCCAACTGCTGGTGGGTGCTGCCCAGGTAGGTTTCAAATTCAGGATGCTGGATCTTGTAAAGCCCGCCACCGGTTTGGGGATGCACCCAGTCGATGTAGTTCCATTCCACAAAAGCGGCTTCAACATCGGCCACATCGGTGCCATATTTCCAGGGGACGGTGACCTCCTTGGTTTCCGGGTCGAGGAAGTATTCGATGTGACACTGGGCACAGACCAGGTTTTTCATCTGATATTCTTCTTCCAGATGGGAGAGACCCTTTTCCAAATGGCCACGAGTGATATGCAGCACACCAGGTTCGTTGCGGTGGCAGTCATAGCAGCTGACGCCGCTGTGGGCCTGGGCTGCCATTTCGTTAAAATCCATGGCATAAAGGCTGCTGCCATGGGTGACCTCCATGGCCACATAATCAGGTGTTTTACAGGCCAGGCAGCTGGCACCGGGTTTACCCCGCTCTGTGTGAATCACATCTTCCAGGGCGTAGACGTGCCCCCGGGCGCGCAGGTACTCAATGCTGAACCCCACGCCATCATAGATGGTGAGCAGCTCCGGGTATTTTTCCAGGTAGTCGATGGGTTCTGAACCGCCAAAGGTGGTGCGCACCATTTCTTCATTTTGCAGGTAGGTACGATACTGGTCGGGATACTGCTCAGCCCAGGCTTCCGCGCGAATGATCTCCAGTTCCACTGCTCGGTCCTGCTGCACCGCGATGGCAAAAATAGCAACAATGGTGGCCATGGCCAGTATAATGATGCTGGTTTTGCGGTTAATTTTTCCCGTCAAGATTTTCCCCCTCCTTCATCTCCGGTTGATTCGTTAAACCATTCACATTTCAACTTAAAAAAACACCGTTCATCGTTTACCGGAGTATTACCCGGAATTTCATCACCAAAACACCTGATTGATGCCCTCTTTCCAAAATGCCTCCATTAAGCCGTGCTTCCTGAAGTAATAATCCATTAAAAAACATCAATTTTTCATCCGATGTTCACATCAACTTCATTTAAGGGCGGTATACTTTGCAGCATCAATCTTTCTCTGGTGGTCAACCCTCGCTGCTGCAAGCTTTATGGGCGCTCTTTCAGTAAGCTATCACAGACGGCCAGAAGGGATGTTTTGAAAAAAGATCATCAGAAGCTGAAACATAATGGCAAGACCCACGTATATTAAGAACGGTTCTCAATTATCATTGACAGATGATCATTTATTAACTGGAGGTTGTTCATCATGGAAAAGAAAGTCCCCAAAGTATCGATTCAACGAAAGCTGATTGTGATCCCTTTACTGGTGATCCTGCTTTCAATGGCGCTTCTCAGCGCCACGTCAGTTCGCACTTCAAGAATCAGCCTCATCAGTCAAATGCAGGAAAATGGACTGGAAATAGCAGCACTGGCAACCAGGTATATTCAACTGGAAGCCACCACCCAGACCCAGCGAGCCGGCGCTGCCAACGATTCCTCCGATTTCTCTGAGCTGCAGGCCTTCATGGACGATTTGGCCAGCGATGACAGCATTGTTTTCGCCACCTTTATCGACTCCAGCCTGACGGCTGTTGCCCACTCTGATCATGACCGCATCGGCCTGACATTATCGGACGAGGGCAGCTATGCAGGTGCCGTGGCGGGAGAGACCTATACTGCTGAATATGATTATCCCGTGGGGAATGTACGGGTTTATGAAGTGGTGTATCCGGTATTCATCGAAGGCCAGCATATCGGTGCCATCAACCTGGGCTTCTCCATGGAACGGGTACACGCCACTGCAGCCGCCACCCTGATGCAGATTGCCCTCACCAGTGCAGTGATCTTTTTGGTATTGGGCGCCATTTTATACTTCATCTCCAGATACATTATGAAGGCTGTCAGAAGCACCCAACAGCAGCTGAACACCATCGCCCAGGGAAACCTCACCATGGAAACTGACCCTTTTCTATTGGCTTCCTCAGATGAGTTTGGCGACATGGCCCATTCCATTGAAAACATGCGCAAAACCCTGTTGACCATGGTGGGGCAAATAGCCGAGTATGCCGGTTCTCTCACTGCCGCTTCCCAGGAGCTGAGCGCCACCAGCCAGCAGTCTTCTGCCGCTGCGGAGGCTGTCAGCCGCACCATTGAAGAAATCGCCGAAAGCGCTGTGCGTCAAGCCAAGGATACCGAAACCGGTGCCGTTCACGGACACGATTTAGGTGCTCTCATCGAAAAAAATCAACAGGACGTGACTCACCTCAGTCAGTCTGCCCAACAGGTGAACCGCCTGCGGGAAGAAAGCGTCATCACCTTCCAGGAGCTGGTGAGCAGCAATCATACCAACCAGAAGGCCTCCAAAGAGATCGGCGCAATGATTTACACCACCAATGAAAGTGCTGAAAAAATCCAGGCTGCCAGCGGCATGATTCGCAACATCGCCAGTCAAACCAACTTATTGGCGCTGAATGCCACCATTGAAGCAGCTCGGGCCGGGGAAGCCGGCAGCGGCTTTGCCGTGGTCGCCGATGAAATTCGCAAGCTGGCGGAGGATTCCAGCCGCTTTACCGAAGAAATCACCACCATTATTCAGGAGCTGTCTGCCAAAACCAGCGCTGCTGTTGACACGGTGAAGGTCATGGAAACTTCTGTGACTTCCCAGGCCCACCACCTGGAATCCACCTCCCACAATTTTGCAGGCATTGGTGACGCCATTGAAAAAATCAATGCAGCGGTGACTGACATTGATGCCTCCAGTAAAACCATGGGCATTCAGAAGGATGAAATGATTCGGGTGGTGGAAAGCCTGGCAGCCATTTCCCAGGAAAATGCCGCCGGCACCGAAGAAGCTTCCGCTTCTGTGGAAGAGCAGACGGCCTCACTGGAAGAGATTTCCAATGCCAGCGAATCATTGGCCTCACTGGCGTTAGACCTTCAGAAAAGCATTCAGTTCTTTCAGGTGTAGCGATTGACCACCCAAGTCTAAAGTAGCACGCTGTCAATTTCAAGCAGCAGCCCCGAGCCAGGCCCTTCAAGGCATCGGTTCAGGGCTGCTGTTTCTTTTCGTCAGCTTGCTTCAGCCATCTATTCAAAGGTGGCAGTGAGCACATAGGCGACATCATAAAGGGCCAGAGGATTGTCAACTTCGACTTCTTCTCCGCCAAAAATCGCCCCCGGCGACCGCATTGATCCGCTGCGGGTACCCACCACCGCCGCCAGCATCACCGGCTCTCCGGGAGTAACATCTGTTATTCGATCCATCTGGGTCCATGACCACCCCATGACCTCTTGGTGATTTTCATGATGCACCTTATGGGAGCCACCAGCAAAAGACACTCCCCACACTTCTTCACCCGGCTTCCCCGCACCCATCTGGCTCCAAATCAGCCGTTGGGTGTTTTTTTCCAGGAAACCACTCATCCCGAGATCCATGACGGTGTTCACCAACTCACCGCCTTCATAAACCTGCACCTGAAAAGCCACCTTTTCTGAAGGCAGTTGGTCCAAACGTACATCGAAGACAAAGCAACGCTCAACCCCCACTGCCTGCAACAGTGTTTTTTCTGAGTCAGTCAGCGACACCTCCTGAATCGCAGGAACTGACAATACCTCAGGAACGGTGGCGCAGCCTGTCAGCAGACCGAAGAGTAAAATAACTGCCAGCAGACAAGCCACAGCGCAAACCCTACTGCTGCGCCGCTTGATCTTTTGGCTGCCCTGCCTGCTCTTATGGCTGCCCTGCTCTCCGCTTCTTTTTTTCTGGCACCGATGCATCAGCTGTGAAGGCTGTGAAGCTTGCGGCTCCACCAATTGATGTAGTTGGTTTGGCTGATATGATTGATTTTGCTGGTTTGGCTGGTTTGATTGATTTGTTTGGCTTGGGTAATGTGGTGGCTGAAGCACGACTTGTGAGTCACTTTGGTGCTGAACTGGCTGCATGTGATTGATCTCACCTTTCAGATGGTTGTTGGTGTGCCATGGCATGATAAAAACGTTTCAGGTTTTCCGGCAACTCATAGGGTTTTTCCGGCATTGCCGCTGCAGGTGCTCCGCAACAGCCGCCCCCCAGGTACACCTGGTTCAGCAGTGCTTCCATCATCATGGCCCGTGGTGGTGCCTCATAGATCTGGCCCCTATAGAGCCATACCCGGCAGTCCACCTGATCCCCGCACAGGTCGCCGCAGCTGTGGCACTGGCTTTCCTTCACCAGCTGCTGAATGTCATTGCCATTGATCCGAATGGTGGGTGAGCTGACAAACCGGTATTGCCTGGCCAGGGCTTCCGTGTTCACATGAACCCGGTTCACCTTCACCTGAATGCCCGCCGTTTTCAGAGTTTCGCCCACTTGCTCCAGCGCTTCTTCAAGATGACGCTCTGCATCCTGGCAACGGTTACAGGTGGTGACATCCAGGTAAAGAAAATCGATTTGAAAACAGCGCCCCTCTGAACTGGCTGCTGCTTGCCCTGAATCAATTCCTTGTTCTTTCATTGGTCGCTCCGCGTTGGTCATTTTTTCACTCCTTCACAATAATGCCTGGTCTCTTCTCAATTCACTGTATTTCTGTTGATGTTGTTTCAGTTGATGTTGCTCACTTTTTGTGGCACATTTTCCTATCTAATCTGATTCTATGGTAAGCCTCTTTTCATTAAAATGCAAGACCGTTAGTGGATTACCAGACCTTGCCGATGACAATGTATTCTCCCGAAATAAAGATGATGCCGAAACCATCCCTTTTATGTTTTTAGCTGTCTTTTGCACTTTTATCAGACATTTTTGCTAATTTGCAGTATCAATTAAGAGAGCGTGAATCGACAGCAATATTTTACCCCGCCAGAGCGAATCAAGTGAATTCATCGTATAACCATCCCTGAGAAAAGCATTCATCAGTGTTTTTGATGATTTCATGGGCCCTGTAGACCTGTATAAAGATTTAGGTTTTGATTTTCTGAATGCGACCGATCATAAATTCGTTATGCGAAAAAATTGTAGTCATTTTTGATCAATGAGCCGCGCACTTCCAAGCAGATTTTACCGAAGAGAAAGGACAGGCATAACCATGTGGAAACCACGATTGTATTATTTTACCAAGTATGCAAAGTATATCGGCATCGCCGCTGTCATTTTGGGACGCTTTAGTGATGTCTTGATTTTTAGCTGGCTGAGTCTTTTCGCCTTCACCATTTTCATTGAAATGGCTTTTGATTTTTCCACCTACAAAGGTTCTTTCCTGCAAATCGTTGGCCTCCTAAGAATCAGAAAAAAATACGGAAAAGACCTGCCAGATCGCCATGGTTTTCACAGCACCGTCGTCTACGATTTGCCTTTTGAAGGTGCATGGACAGTGGTAAACGGCTGCTTCACCGAAGAATTTTCGCATTCCTGGGGCATTCCAACACAGCGCTATGCCTATGACTTCTTAATGCTTGATCAAAATGGCCAGTCTTACAGTGGTGACCCGAAAAATGTCGAGAGCTACTATTGCTACGCTCAGACGATTCTGGCACCGGCCGACGGAGAAGTGGTGGAGGTGGCGGCCCATGAAGCGGAAACCATCTTGCTGGGAAAAGGCCGGTTTTTTAATCAGGCAAGTCAAATCGCCGGAAACTACGTTGTGATTAAGCATGGTGAAGCTGAGTACAGCACCCTGGCGCATTTGAAAAAAGACAGCATCCTGGTGAAGGTTGGTGCCACAGTCTTAAGAGGAGAGAAGATTGCAGCTTGCGGAAACACGGGAAATTCCACTGAACCACATTTGCATTTTCAGCTTCAGGATGGCCCCAGCTTTTATGATAGCGCCGGGCTTCCCATCAGGTTCTCCCATGTGAAGCTGGAAACCCCTGCCAATTACCAGCAGATTGACCCTCGTCCACAGATGCCGGTTGATCAGATCCCTGAAGGCTACATCACCAGAGGCTTCAATGTATCCAACGATAACGATCCATCCACATTTCCAGTATCCATTGAGAAGCGCTGAAGACCTCCTCTTTTGAACCCTTTGATCCAAAATCCAGATCTGAAGTTTCAACAGGAAACACAGTATACTTGACGCACCTTGTTCCCCAGCAGCAATGATGCATCATGAAGGAGAAGAAAACTTGATCGACAATCAATTGTATCAGTATATCCGAAGTGTTGAACTAAATATTGAGGGTGTAGAAGATTTGGATAGGTATCCATTTTGTTTGGATGCAGTACTAAGATTGCAAAAATTAGTACTGCATCCAAATGTCACCTTTATTATTGGTGAGAACGGAAGCGGAAAATCAACATTATTGGAAGCAATTGCCGTAGCTGCTGGTTTTAACCCCGAAGGTGGGAGTAAGCATTTCAACTTCTCTACGAAAGACACCCATTCCGTATTAGCCAACTACGTAAAAATGACTAAGGGTGTCAAAATGCCGCAAGATGGTTTTTTCTTAAGAGCAGAAAGCTTTTATAACGTTGCCTCCCATGTGGATGATCTCGATGAAGGTACGACTAGCTTACTTGATGCATATGGCGGCAAATCTCTCCATGAACAATCCCATGGGGAATCATTTATGTCGTTGATGATTAATCGATTTAGAGGTAACGGTCTATATATTCTAGATGAGCCCGAAGCTGCATTGTCTCCGACACGTCAGTTTGCTTTGCTCACAAGATTACACGCTCTTGTTAAAGCTGATTCTCAGTTCATTATTTCAACACATTCACCCATATTATTGGCTTATCCACATTCGATAATCTATCATATTGATAATGCTTATCACGAAACAGCTTATGTGGATTCAGAGTATTATCAGCTGTACAAGATGTTTCTTGAAAATCCTGAAAGAATGTTGACACATTTGCTGGAAGAAGAATAGTCTTTAACTAAGTTGAAAGCGCTTCCTTCCAGTGCTACCCTTCAACAGCGACCAGCACAGCTATGGGCCAAAGGAATGACCTGTCCCACGGTAATGCCTCAATCTTTCGACTTAGCTTTCTGATTGATAGTTGAGCAGGGTGGCCTCTGACAACGATCCTGTCGATGAAGGTTTCAACCCGCATCGTCTTGAAGGCATAGGAAAAACAGAACTCCCTCTACCAGCATCTTTGTAGGAGGTACTGGCTGGTACGCCAGTGATTTCGTACTTGGTTCTCAGTATCTGGGCAAACATTTATCTGTTTTCGGGAGGTTAGCTGATGAATGAAAAAGTGAATTTAATCGCCCCTTGTGGAATGAACTGCAGCATCTGCATGGCATATCTGAGAAAAAAGAACAAGTGCAATGGGTGCCGGGCCGTCAACACATGGAACCCCAAAACAAGAGTGGAATGCAAAATCAAGAACTGCCAAACCCTGACTTCCGAAGGCTTCGAATACTGTTATCCCTGTTCTCGCTATCCATGCATTCTGATCAGCAAGATGGACAAGCGCTATAGAACCCGGTACAAAATGAGCCTGATGGAAAACCTGAATGTGCTTGAGAGAGATGGTGTTGAAGCGTTTAGAAGTGCTGAGAATGAAAAGTGGAAATGCAAATACTGTGGTGGTGTCATCAATGTGCATAAAGCAGTCTGTAGTCATTGTGAAAAAGCACATGAACCGCAATAGGAGTTGAAAGGTCAAAAAAGATGGGGAAGGCCTGGCTTCCACTTATGCATGGGAAGCCAAGTATTGTGAAGTGAACATTTGAATCGAGCATCACAGTATTTTTTTGAAAGATACGATTTGAGGAGAGCGAGATGCTATGAAAATCACCGTCATTTATGGAACGCCCCGAAAAGCAAAGTCCAGCACCTATCAGATCGCACAGGATTTTATCAACCTTTTATCTGACGGGGATCATGTCAAAGAATTTTTCCTGCCCAAAAGCATGCCTCATTTTTGTCGTGGATGTTGGGAATGCTTTACTGATCATACTAAATGTCCTGATTTTGAATATGTAAGTCCTATCATTGAGGCCATATTGGAAGCTGACTTGCTGATTTTAACAGCACCTGTTTATGTTTATCACGTGCCAGGTCAGGTGAAAGCACTTCTTGATCATTTTGGATACCAGTGGATGGCTCATCAGCCACGAAAGGAAATGTTCCATAAACAGGCTCTGCTCATTTCGACGGCAGCAGGTGCGGGGACCAGGTCAACCATAAAAGATTTGAAGGACAGTATGAATTTTTGGGGAATCGCCCGCACCTATGCCTTCGGAAGAAATACGCATGCCGTAGATTGGGATAGTGTCGATGAAAAAAGGAAGCTGTTGTTCAGGAAAGATATTATTCGAATTGCCAGGAAAATAAAAGCTGCCAGTATCCATGTCACTCCCTGTTTAAAAGTAAAAGGGCTCTTTTACATGATGCGGTTGATGCATCATAAATTCAGGTTCAATCAGGCTGATGTTGTGTACTGGGAGTCACATGGCTGGCTTGAGAAAAAAAGACCATGGGATCGTGACAGACAGGCCATTTGATCAGAGGATATCTGAATATGTCAAAAGCAGGATTAAAGCACAAGCCGACAGGATTGGACGTGTAAAGAATGGATCATGTGAGCAAGAAATTCAGAGCAGCTTCATTTTCAAAACCACTGGTACTTAGCATATGCCTCATGTGCACCGCCATGGTCTTCAGACTATTGGATATTTTTGTTTTCAGGCTGGATGATTTATTGGGTGAGATTATCTTTTCCAAAATCATTGGATTTGTGATGGTGCTTCTGTTTGTGAAAGCAATGGGAGCTCCTCTCAGCAGTATTGGCTTCAATGTGCACAACAAGTTGTCCATTTTCCTGTTGGGCGTCGTCGTTACAAGCACTTTGATGGTTCTGGGATATGCGGGAGAATTACTCATACTTGCCTCCGATTCGCCACAGTTGATCATTGCTGCCATTGATCCCAAAGCAGGGGTTACCGGCGGGATGGGCTTTGCAGTGTTTCTTCTCCTCGGGAATATCATTAACTGTTTTATGGAGGAAGGCTTGTTCAGAGGGATTATGATTCCGCTTTTAAACAGAAAGTATACGCTTCGAGTGACTCTATTTTTACAGGCATTATTGTTTGGCATCTGGCATATTCCCTGGGCTTTCAAGTGGTACCTTAGTGGAATTGTCAGTGGCCCAGGCGGGCTGATGATGGCGCTGCTGATAATTTTTCTTCCCATGGTGTTGATTGGCATTTTTTTGGTACGATGTACCATTATACAGGTTCTGTCTGAACACCATGGATATCTCATTTTATCATCAACTCAATTCTAAACCTGGTTCCTATTAATACCAAAGGTGCATTAAAAAATTATTTTGAGGGGGAAAAGACATTGGAAATAACACAAGCGGTAATCGACGAGTGGAAACTTATTTTTGCAGAGTATCGGTTGCTTTTACATCCCAATAAAAAGGGGGTTGAAGAAGTTGTTGGATATTTAAAGCAGCGTTATCGATTACATGAGGATCCCTCTGAAGAGGCCAAGCAGGTAGTTGTCAATAACATCGTGATGAATGAAGCCTTTTCGGCAAAGGTTCCCCATGGCAAAGAACTGATACCTGTTGTATTGAAAGTGCTTCGTGAAGAAAATGGTAACCAGCTTTATGAAAAACAGGAAGAAATGTTTGAAAATTGTCCCATCATCATCGGCATGGAGTTTGAGACAGGGTGTATTTTTGTTGAAGGCAGCAGCGCGTTGGCAGATGAAATAACTGCTTTTCAAGGATTGGATCAAGATGATCTTGAAAACTATTATCTCGTTGCAAATTACATCAGGTGCTTAAAGAAGCGCGGCCTTTTAGAGACTGTTGTTCAACAAGCCTGATAGGGAGCCCGCGCACCCTTAAGAAGCACAACTCGAAAGCGTTCAAAGAGCTGATGGGCGTTTTCCAACTCAAATAGGCATAAAAAAGTCCTATTCACAAACATTGAGCTTGTGAATAGGACTTTTATGCATCACGCGATTATTCTTCTGTCCGCTCAATAAATCTTCTGAGCATGGAGCTCACTTCTGCCCTTGTTGCGCTTCCTTTTGGATCAAACGTATTGTCTGGTTTTCCTGAGAGAATACCCATCATTTGAATTTCTTTTACTGCTTCTTTCGCCCATGTACTCATTTCGTCTTCATCATCAAACAGCTTTTCTTCCCTGAGTTTTGCGATGTCGATGTTCATTGCCTTGATATATTTAAGCAGCATAACGGCCATTTGCTCTCTAGATATTGGCATATCTGGTGCAAACTCATCGGATGATACTCCCTTTACGATTCCAGCAGTATTTGCCCATTGGATATATGGCAGGTAGTAAGCATCTGATTTGACATCTTTAAATGAGCTGGATGTAAGATTAGCAGCGTCCACTTTAGCTAATTTCCCTAGAACTGTTACAAACATTCCTCGAGTCATCAGCATATCTGGAGAAAATTTGCCATCTCCCGTGCCACTAAACAGACCTCTCTTGGTTACAAAATCTATATCTGATTTTGCCCAGTGATTTTCAGTATCTGTAAATACTGAAGCGGCACTACTACTTTCCCCAGTCGTTTGTTGTGGCAACTCACCCTCTACTGGTGGTTTTGGTGTTTCAGCTACCGGAGCTTTCATTTGCTCTTGATCGTCCTTATCATCTTTACTTGATGAATCTCCTCCAGAAGAACCATTTCCACTATTATTGCCTGAATTTCCGTTATTACCATTGTTACCATTATCTCCATTACTACTGTTAGTTACTGTCAGTTTGCCGTTTGTATAGCTTATCTCATAGCTTTCAGAGTTTAATACTTCTGCTTCTGATATTGATATGACATACTCGCCGACGACATTCGTATCTGTAGCATTCGTCGTAATGACAGGCTCTTTTGTAAGGCTGTCCGCACCCACCAGTCCATTAACTGTGTAGGTTAGTTTTGGCATGGCGCTTCCTTTTGCAATGCTTAGCTGATCATCTGCTTGGATGTGAAGCACTCTTTTGCTGATGCTTACTGACGTAGATGATAAGGCTTCCAAATAGTTTTGATCTGTCTGCTTTCTTGCTGTTATGATTACATTTCCAGCTTTCTTTATTGTCGCCGTATGACCAATTATGCTCACTACTCCGGCATCCGAGCTTTCAAACGAGAGCCCACCTTCACCGCTTCCTCCTGTAGTCGTTAGAATAAACGCTTCATCCCCATAGGTTTTGGGGCCATTCTGGTGAATGCTTAGTGGCTCTTGTTCCAGCTTGTTCGTGATGACAACTTTTTTAGCCGCATTAGTTCCTGTAATTGCAGATGGATTGGATTCTTCTATTCTCAGTAGGTTTTCACTTGGCGAGACCACCGAGCTTACACTTTGCTCACCAAATGCCTGCGTCTGCGATGTCATTATCTTTGCGTTTTGGGGAGTGAGAATCCTTCTTGTGTCTCCAATTGTGACTCCGTTTGAATTTGCTTCAGTTCCCAATACCAGCAGTGCTATGCTTTTACTGTTCACAACAAGCTTGCCATCATTGACAGCGAGCGCTTTACTTGCCAATATACCAGGCAGGTTTTCTGTTTCAATCTTTAGGAAGCCCGCCCCCTCAACCATTAAGTTATCGCCTGCAAACATTCCAATTTTGTCTGTATTAATGTGACTGATTCCCTGCAGCCTAACAGAAGCTTCTGATGGGAGAATGACCCCGTGCTCCCCTGAAACTCGAATGAATACATCTCCTAAAGCCAGCACTTTATCAATCCCATTGAAGCTGTATCCATCAGTTTCCAATGTGGCATCCGCTTTGTATCCGCCAGGCGCTGGCTCTTGTGTAAAATCCAAAGAACCTTCCACCAAAAATAGCCTGCGGCCCTGTGAGTAAAACGCTGAAGGCGCTCCCTCATCGTTTACTATCTCACTTATTCCATCTCCAGTGATGGTTTTCACATAGTTCTCCTCTGTTTGTGATGGGAAAGCAATCCTCCCATCATTAAGTATCGCTCCACTTCCGCCAAAGCTATCTGTTATCTTGATGCTTGCATTATTGACGATGCTCCCACGATTGATTAGTTCTTTTACCGTTACATCACTGGAAACATTCAGCTTTACCGACTCTTCAATCTCCAGCTTTATCTCAGTTCCCTCTAAGCTTCCATTTAAGGTCAGCTCTCCACTTCCACCAAGAATGACCGCTCCATGAGTATGAATGTCTCTTATCGTGTTTGCTCCAGTAAGGATCATATTTGTTGACTCACTCAGCTTTATATCGCCATCGAAGCTGGCATTATTCAGTCGTAAGGCAGCAGGATTACTTCCGGAGGCTGTGGAGTAAGAGACTTTGCTGTCTCCCAGCACATCATGGCTATTTAGCCTGGTCACTTGCACGCCATTGACATATACGTCATAAATGGTAGTCGCCTTGATATATTTAATGTTTTCAAATTTTCCATTTACATCAGCCCACTCCTCAGCACTTGTGTAAATGGTAGGATTACTGCCATCTCTGTTAGGGCTGATTTCGTAATACACAGGAGCTTCATTTATCGTTACTGGTGTATCAAAAGGATGCACCGCTCCAGAGCCTCCAGAGGCAAGAAATCCACCACCATCTATAGTGATTGACCCTCCGTTAAAAGTTATAACACCATATACCCCATAGCCTGATGTTGGCCCATGATTTCCGGCTTTAGCCTCTACGCTTCCCGTTCCTTCTGCTGTTAGGTTAGAATTATTTAGATGAATTCCAGAGCCATATGTTTTATCTCCAGCATCACCAGATTCTACCACCAGCTTTCCATTTACTCGTATCTCAGCATTAATGGCATCTATCCCTTTAGTATTTCCACCATTTCCAAACTTGGCAAAAGCACTTACCATCGCTTCATTACCTATGGTCATCTGACCATAATATAAATTAATTCCTGTGTTTCGACCTCCGTTATTTGCTCGTCCTATCAAATGCGCCCTGTCTGTAACAGTTGCACTTCCAGTGATAGTCATACCATTACCGGGACTGCTTATATACTCTGTTTCTTTTGCAAAAATACCTTCCAGTTCTACATCATCTTGAACCCTTAAATCTCCATGAAAATAAAGTCCTGAAATCCTTCCTCCAAGTGTCAGCTTGCCATTTCCTGATACTGTTGAATTACCCTTGATATAAGCTCCTACGCTTCTCGTAGCATCAAAATCTCTCATATCAATTGTGTTGTTCCCGTTAATCACTATATCTAAATCGCCTCTACAGAAGAGTCCGTAATGGTTCGCACTTAAATCCCACTTTCCATCGTAGTCTATCTCATCCTTTGGTGCTGCAATTGTAATATTTACTCCATTTAAGGTAAGGGTGCTGGTAGTGCTGTCATAGCTCCAACCTGCACCACTGGTAGTAAAGACTGTTCCATTGCTTATTACCTTTGTTGCTCCCATCCACAGCTCTGTGACGGGATTTGCTCCTCCAGTTAACCTCATTATAGGTGTGGCTGTTCCCACTCGTACGGTTATAGCCGGTAGGGCAACACCACTTTGTGGTACCAGCTCATCTCCCTGGCTGTCTGTAGCGGGTAGTTTTGCTTTGTAGGTATAGATAGCTCCACTTTGTGATGAATCAAAGGTATTTGAATCGCTGTTTGCCTCATCTATCTCCCAGTTTATGTTTTCGATGGTGAAGTTTATGGCTGTGCCTGTTGTCGACTCTGCATAAACAGCATTCACCACGGTGGGCATTTTTGCTTTTGCCTCTGCCTCTGTACTCTCTACTTCCACAGTGATGTTTTTCACATCCTCTGCCAGCTCCTCAAAAGCGATGATTCTCTTTTGGTTTTCTTCCCCCTCTGCAAATACTGCTGATACACTCATTTGAAATATCATCGTAAGTGCAAGCAGCATTGAGAGCATTTTTTTCTGATGGTTTGTTTTAAGCGGATTGGTTTTCAATGTTCTTTGCCTCCTTTGTTCATTTTTGGACTCACAACCTTTATTTGATCCCCTTCAGTTGCTGGGCAGCTGCTTCACTGGACAGCTTTGCAACAGCGGTGCCGGTTTCTGTTTTCTGTGCATGGGGAGAAGTTCCATGGCCTGTCACAGGGTGCCCCATCAGCAGCACCAGCGCTAATGCCAATGCTGTTAAGCGTGCTGCTTTTTTTCTCACAGGAATACGGTTGATAGCTGCTGTCGTTTGATTTGCTTTCATGATGATCCGCCCTTTCTCAATGCCTTTTCAAACTAAAAACAACTACCCCGCCTCTTTCTCAGAGGTGTGGTAGTTGTTTATAAGGTAGCATGATGTCAAGGGTTATTCAATGGGTCATGAACAAGCGGTCGAAAATCTGCACAAGTGGTCATTTGTTTCAGAAATTCATGGCGTCTGGCGTGCCATGGGCGAATATTTTTTATGGAATCGTCCTTTTTATTATTTATCATTGGTATCATTTCAATTTGTCACCGGGTAAATGACCGTATGGGCAAAGCCCTTGACCACTTCTATGTACCCGGACAGCTCTTTGTCCAGTGCCAAGTCGCCGGTGTCCACCACCAGGGGGGCGGTGTCCACCACCAGGGGGGCCTGGTACAGGGCATTCAGCTTGGAGCAGGTGAGAATCAATAGCAGAAACACCCGGCAGCCGGTTGAAAAACAGGGTCATTTATGATATGAACAGAATGAGACGACCGCCATCAACCGACATTGACCGCAGGAGATGAGACCTTTGATTAAGCGAATTATCCGAAAATGGATCAACAATCATGAAGACGTCAGCAATCATGACGTGCGCGAACAGTATATTTCCCTCTCAGGCTACCTGGGCATTTTTTGCAATGTGCTTCTTTTTGCCGTGAAGTTAGCCCTGGGGCTGTTCATCAACAGCATCGCCGTCATTACCGATGCCTTCAATAACATGACAGACATCAGCTCGTCGGTGATTTCCATCATCAGTGCCAAGATTTCCAATAAACCCCCTGACGGCAATCACCCCCACGGCCACGGCCGGGTGGAATACATTGGTTCCCTTGTGGTGGCCGCCCTGATTTTTTTGGTGGGCTTTCAGCTGCTGCAAAAGTCTTTCCAGCGGCTGATGAACCCGGAAGTCGTTCAGTATCACCTGGTGATTGTGGTGATTTTGATCCTCTCCATTCTGGTGAAGCTTTGGATGTTTTCTTATAACCGTTACATTGCCCGCACCATTAATTCCAGCATTAACAAGGCCGCCGCCTATGACAGTATCAGCGATGTGGCCGCCACCTCTCTGGTGGTGGTTTCCATGATCTTGGGCCAGTACACGGCTTTTCCCGTGGATGGTGCCATGGGCCTGCTCATTTCGCTGTTAATCATGTATTCCGGTTTTGACGCCGCCAAAGACACCGCCACCAGTCTGCTGGGAAAAGCCCCGGAGGACCACGTGGTGGATGCAATCTATGACATTGTTGATGGAAGTGCCCTTGTGCTGAAAGCCCATGACTTGGAGGTGCATGAGTATGGCCCGGGAAGGGTAGTGGCCTCCATTCACGCGGAAATGCCGGATACCACCCATATTGTGGATGCCCACACTGTCATTGACCAGCTGGAAAAAGAGGTGAAAAGCCAGATGGGTATTGAACTGACAGTGCACATTGACCCCGTCTCCATCGACACGGCAAAAACAGAGGCGGCGAAGGATCAGGTGCTGGCCTGCCTTAACGAAGCTGTAACCGGTGTCAAGGTGAAGGTGATTCGGGTGGCTCAGGGGGAAAAGAAAACCATGGTCACCGTTGAGGTGACCATGGCAGAACCTGCCGATGAAGACAAAATTGCGGCCATTAAACAGATACTGCATGATCGGATTGAATCTGAATGCAACGATTACCAGCTGGTGATTAATGAGGTTCAGTAGAAGGCGCAAAGGAAGATGGGAGCTTCGCCACATACAAGTGCCATATTAAACTGGGGCAGCTTGGCATCTTCCTTTTCCTGCCGTACTGAACGTGTTTGATCCCTTCTGATACGGGTTGAGACTGTCCCCAACGACGTTTTTCCCTTCTGTTTAATCAAAGCTCGGAAATATTCCCTGCAGTGCGATGATATAGTTTAATCCTAAACTGGGCATCATATTATTGACCGGCTGTCCTCCGCCTACCGCACTCGTCGAAATTTGCGGATCTATTGTCACCTCAATGTTAATGCCATCTGTTGGTGTAGCATTATCGGAATAAATTCTTTCATTTTTATCTCCCCTAGCCAGCATATGGCCTCCTGGTAGTGGCGTATTTCCTTCATTGTTGGTGTATTCAATGGTTCCAGTTACATCAGCCGTTACCTCAGCAGTATGACTGTGGGCAGGTAGATTTGCTGGTATAAGGGTTACGGTGGCACTGCCACCCTTATCGCCTACATTATACCCATCTCCAGCACCAATGGCTACCCGATCCCTTAAGTCAGGTAACGCAAATGTGGTTACTCCATCGCCTCCATAGGTGGTACCCAGCAGTGCAAAAAGTGCTTGGTTCTGATTAATGAGTAGCAGCTGTCCATTACAAAGGGCCCAGCCTTTTGGGGCAAAATTTCCTGCAAATATCCTAATTTCTCCAAGATAGGCCTCATTTGCCCAGGTTTGTAAGGTAAAAAGGCTGCACAGGAGAATGGTGATGATGATCATTCCTGAAATCTTTTTTTTCATTTTTTCCACCGTCCTTCTTCATTGTTGTATTTAAGGTCTTATAGGAAACAAGCCCTCCAAAGCAATGATGTATCGAACTGTTATATAGGGCTGCATGTTGCTCACAGGCAGGCTTTCGCCGGCATCTGTAAAGGTAACCAACGCATCTGTTCCTGCCTCATTTACTGTTGCAGTCTCTACCGCAGCACCCACACCATCGGAGTAAATTCTTTCATTTTCATTTCCCCTTGACAACACGTGGTTTGCCTGGGGTTCAGGGCTGCTTCCCATGGCATCCGAAACTTTAATGGTTCCCTCTACCTCCAGATCCATCGTTATCTCATGCCGATGGGCGGGCATTTGAGCTTCTATAAGGGTTACTTCCTTTGTTCCCATCTCTTCTCCTAATGACCTGTCTGTTAAGCCTGTTCCCTGACCTGGATGCACAGGTACCCTTCCCCTCAAATCTGGCAGCGCAAAGGTAGTTTGTCCATCGCCGCCATAGGTGGTACCAAGTAGTGAAAATAATGCTGTGTTTTGACTAATGGGTAATAGCTGCCCTTCACAGAAGGCCCAACCTCTTGGAGGTTTATCTCCTGAACCGGCAAAAATGGTAATTTCTCCAATAAATGGATCCCTTGCCCAGCTTTGCATGGTAAAGAAACTGCAAAGGATAAGGGTCACCATGATGATTTTCATCATTTTTCTTTTCATTATATATCCAATCCTTTCCATTATCTTCTTTTAGGATTCGATTGCTTGCTATCAGTTAAGCTTCTTGCCGATGCATGCCTCTTTAAAACTGAGATGGATAAATGCCCTGTAGGGATATAATATAGTTGATATGGAGAACAGGCTGTATGTTTTCAACAGGCTGTGACTGCCCTACCATATTGGTAAGGGCAGTAGTGTCCACCTTTACCTCAATATGTGTCCCTCCCAGTGCTTCATTTGCAGAAGCTGCAGGGGCATATATTTTTTCGTTTTTTGCCGTCTTTGCCAGTAGAAGCATGGCTGACATAGGCACATTTCCAACATCGGGGGTGGTTTTAAGGAGATCAAAAACCGTTAGTTTTGTGGTTGTATGCACATGAGGCGGTATATTTTGTACTGTCAGCGTGACCGTTTCCATACCCCTCATTTCACCTAATGAGACTACGTTTCCAGCATGTACTGGTCCACGGCCCCTTAGGTCGGGAAGGGCAAAATTAGTTTCTCCATCGCCGCCATAGGTGGTGCCGATTATCTGAAATAGAGTGTCGTTTTCAGAAATCGATATCAGCTGCCCTTCACAAAATGCCCAACCAACTGGTGCAAAGTTACCGGCAAACATTCTAATTTCTCCGATATATGGGTCAGAAGCCCAGCTCTGTATCATAAACATGGGACATAAGATGAGTGTGATCACGAAGACCCGCAAGCATTTTATTTTCATGACTTTCATTTCTCCTCTCTAAAGACCTGATTAAAGACCTGATTAAAGACCTGATTTTAAATGGTTGTGATGCCTTTTTTCTATTACAGCTGCCCAGGATCGACGATCACAAAACCTTTAATGACTGAACTCGAAGATGGCGTCCAAAAAAGTTTCCTGTCACTGCCATCAAGCTTTGATGAATAAATGGTTCCAGTAGAATCGGTTATCCAGTACAACCGCTCCTTCGTGATGGCGATTCTCTTCACCCCGGGGTAGCTGCTGCCTTCATCTGCTGTAGAAACAACCGCTTCTTTACCTGTTCCATCCAGATTGGCATTGTTTATCTGATTGTTATCATAGTCGCTCCAATAGACTTTTCCGTTGCTTTGGTCTATGGCGATGGTATCGACGCTTTGGGGGCTGCCCGTAGTTGCGATTACCGTTTCTCTTTCACTTCCATCGAGATGTGATCTTTCAATCACCAGGCTGCTATCCCCCACCCAGTAGAGCTTGTCTCCACTGATGGCCAATGCAAAGGGTCCTTTATAGGTGGCAGTACTTCTATCTGCCTGTGAAATGATGGTGCTTACTTCTGTTCCATCAATGTTGGTCCTCTTTATGGCATTGTTGCCGTAGTCTCCCCAGTAAACCCAACCATTGATTGGATCTACGGCGATGCCGGTGACATTGCTTATCCCTGTGTTGACCAAGGTTCTTCTGTCGGAGCCATTTAAATTAGCGGATTCTATTTTTTGAGAATCCTGTCCTGCCCAATAAACCCGCCCCCCTGCTACAGTGATTGCCTGTGGTCCAGAATAGGGGCTGTCATCCACTTGAGAGACAACCGTGGTTTTTTCCCCGGTGGTGATGCCTAATTTTTCAATCGCATTTTCTGTGTAGCTTGCATAATACAGCTCATATTCAAAGGTTTTCTCAGAGGTCATCGTATAAGCTGCTTTGTTTCCCGATTGATCCCTGACAATCACATTGACATAATAATGCGTATCGGCCTCCAGCCCAGATATCACGATGCTGTCAATATCTGCTGTGTAGTCTCCTGCAGGGGTTCCGTTGGCTTCCATTTCTGCAACGGTGCTTATATTGTTTGTCTCTGAGTGATAAGCTGCGTATTCTAATTGAGAAACCGCTGTTTTGTCATCAGCTGCCTTGGTCCAACTCAGCTTCATACCATCTGTCTTGACCTCTGATATTGTCAGCATGCCTCCATCTCCTGGGGCAGGCGGCGTATTATCAGGGTGTATGGTAATGATTTTGCTGCCCGTTACACTTGAATGGTGCTTTGCGGTCGCCCTTACGTTGACAGTTCCTGCTGTTGTTGCGGTTAATAGGCCGTCTTCATCAATGGTTGCCGTCCCTGTCATGGCGTCTACTGACCATAGGATCTCTTGATTACTTGCATTGGCTGGTGAAACCGCTGCCCGCATCTGTAACGTGTTGCCTTCTTCGATTTCGGTTATATCTCCCGCTGACGTTACGATGATTTCTGTGATCTCGATGGTTAATGTCGTCACTAGGAAACTGGTGGTCGCACTGCCGCCTCTGCCATCCGTTGCGGTAATCACGACTGTCCTTGCTTCTGCTATTGTGGGTGTATACCGCCACACCTCATTATCGATGGTTCCTACGTTAGCGCTTAATGTCAATGGGTCGCCATCGATATCTTCAAACACATTGCTTAAATCGACCATTATCTCTATTCCTACAAAGGCATCTGATATGGCATATACGGTACTTGTGACTGTTGGCGGATTGTTGGTGGGATCCGTTACTGCTGTTACTGTCACCTTGAAGGTTGTGGTCGCACTGCCACCCTTGCCATCCGCTGCAGTAATGACGACTGTCATGGTTCCCGATGCTGTTGGTGTATAGCTCCATATACCATTTTCAACTTTTCCCAGATTTGTACTTATGATTAAAGGATCTCCATCCTTGTCTTCAAAGGTATTTCTCAAATCCACTGTTAGTTGGATTCCCAGAGCAGCGTTGTTGATATCTTGTACTGGCTGTACTACCTTCGGTGGATTGTTGGGTATGCTTCCACCGCCATTGTCGTCAGGAGTACCACTGTCGCCGCCAGAATTACCTCCACCGGAGTTATTGCCGGAGTTGCCACCGGAGCCACCGCCTCCTGTAGTGATGGTTGTCGTGATGGTTGTACTGCGATTGACTGTCTTTCCTCCTACCCTTGATGTGATCCCTTCTCCTATATTGATGATAGATGGAACCGGAGCAATCATAACGTCATTGCTGTTAATCTGTGCGGTTTCTATGTTGCCTGAGCCAGTTACTTGGGTAGGTGCATGGATATTTAAATGTGTTACGGTTGTTCCGTTGCTTAGGTTAATCATCGCATCGGCAGCAGCTTCTTCTACCACCAGGGTATTGATGGATCCAGTTTGCATATGTAGCGTTGCGTTGCCGGCACCTATATTGACACTTTCAAAAGCGCCTATCAAGGTTATGGCGGCTCCCTGATAAATGTTGATTGTTGTAAATCCATCTTCGGTAAGGCTCTGAGCTTCCTCAAGAATGGCATCCGAATAAGCAACGACTTCCCCAACGTGGGTGTCTCCATATGCTACCAGTCTGACAGCACTGTTGTCTGGAAGATCAATTATGATCTGACTTCCATTGAAATCAATCAGTATAATACTGTTTGGCCCGCCACCATATACGATGGTTTTTCCCTTTACTGTTATGTTCTCCAGGGTTACGTCTCCATCTCCGATGGCGGCCGCTAATATTAAATCTCCTTCTATCACCATGTTTTTCAGCGCTGCCTGCTGGGCACTTATGGTGACATTTCCTTTGATTGTTTTTGTTTCTTCAGCGGTTCCATAAATTCCCTTCCTGCTTATTAATTCTCCGACGACCTTATCCAGCATCACGACTGCTTCTGCCCTTGTTATATCTCCCGCCGGTCTTAATGTCGCATCAGGATAACCGCTTACATACCCCCCTTTTACGACTGCATCCATATAGCTTCTGCTCCAGGTTGGCACTGTCTCTTTGTCGTTAAATCTTTCTATTGCTGTCAGATCTTCTGAGGCATTTAGTTTTAAAATCTGCGTGATAACAGCAGCTGCTTCTTGTCTGGTAATTGGCTGATTTGGATACAGCTTGTCTTCTTTATACCAATCAAAATACTTGTTATGCTTTGCTATTGCTGTTGCCTGGTGATACCAGCTTTCTTTCTCTATGTCTTCATAGTTTTCTTCTGTTGTCGCGTCGTAGCCATAGAGCTTGTTGATCAACGTGATAAATTCTGCCCGGGTTATTTTTCCGTCAGGTCTGTAGCTTCCATCTGGATAACCTTTCATCCATCCCCCTGCAATCCACTGTCTCATGTTTTTCTCTGCCCAATGCCCCTGTAAATCGTCCTTGCTATTGCCCTCTCCAAAAACAACTGTGGGGGAAATCATTACTACAATGAGGATCATCGCTAAGATTTTCTTTGTTTTGCTGTTCATAGGTGCACCTCCTCAATAAGTTTCTGTTTATAATGTCGCTTCATTTCTTTTATTTTTCTATGCGAATCTCTCTTGTTCCCTCATCATATGTCACCGTTGCTCCCAGCAGCTCTCCGATAACCCTCAGGGGTACAAAGGTGCGACCGGGAGGGATAATTCTTGGTTCGGTATCTATCAGGATCATTTCGCCATTCACCAGGACTTCTTTAGAGCCGATGGTCAGCAGGATTTCTGTGTCTCCTTCTGTGATCAGTACCTGTCTTGTCTCTGGCAGCCAGGCCACCGTTGCTCCCAGGGCTTCGCTGATGAATTTGAGAGGTACCAGGATTCTGTTGGTTTCACCATCAATAAAAGGCATGGCATCCAGCTGATGGGTTTCATTATTTAGTACAATCTCCCGTTTTCCGATGGTGAGAAGGATCCTTTTTTGAGGAGGGCTTGCTTCCTGTGTGTCTTTTGAGCCTTCAATTTCTTTTATTTCTTCTGTTTTTTCGGTTTCGTTTGTCTGCTGTTGTTTATCCTGGTTGCTTCCTGAGGTGCCGCCGCCGGATCCACCGCCTCCACTTGCTGCCGCTCTATTCATATGAATCGCATAAGTCTTAGTACTTCCATTCTCAGCTGTTATTAAGATGGTGATCATGTTATTTCCTGTGTTCAGACTTATTGGTATCACATTCCCACCAATGACTTTTGTTCCATTGATTGTTACTGTTGCGTTACTATCTGCCGTAACTGTGGTCAGCTTTATGCTGGTGACCCGGTTGTCTACATTAACACTGTATTGCAATGTATTTTCACTAAACCCAGGGTTCAACGTACCTGCGCTGATTGTCAGTGATTTTAAGTTAGCGTTATCTGAGGGAATAGACCCTTTTACAACATGAACTGTCAGGGTTTCCGTGCTGTTATTGTTGAACCATATGCTGAATTCCATCACTTCTCCCGCTGTTAAGGTTAAGGCCTCCAAATAATCAGCCTGTAGCGTCAGCTTATTTCCATTGACTGTATAATCTGTACCCAGCACCAAATTTTCACTTCCATGAACTACCGCTGTGACACTAGCGGCACTTCCCCATGTGATTGTAGTGAATCTATCCGTTGGCGCTGTCAAATCATAGTTCACTGATGCAGGATGAATGGTGGGCATCACCGGGGCTGCGATGTTTACTGTCACTGTTGTCGAAACGGCGCTGAAATATGTGTCTCCCTCTTTAGTAACTGTAATGGCAGCTGTTCCTGCCTCCACTGCAGTAACAATCCCTTCATGGCTCACATCCACGCCGCTTCCGCTCACACTGTAGGTGATGGCACCGGTGGTGCTTCCACCACTGATTAAGCTGCTGAGGTTACAGGTTTCACCAATTATCAGGCTGGTGGGCGCACCGGTGACGATCAGGGGCGCCTGGTCTTTTGCCTCAGGGCCATAGGCACCGTCTATCATGACACCATTTTTGTCTCTTGCCCCGGCACCTTCTATTGTGCAATAGGTATAGGGTTTTTCCACCCCTTCAGGGATACCAGCATCGACACCGTAGGTTGTGAAGATGACAGTAGGGTTCTGGTTGCCATCACCCTGAATTCTCAAGGTGCCATTACTTGTATTGTCGCTGCCTGAACCAATATCCCAGCCATTTTGACGTTCCAGTATTGGGCCGCCGCCTGTTGCTGTCACTCGGGCATTTCCTGAAATGCTGACTGTCCCACTGCCTCCGTTAAGGCCGCCGCCGATGCCTGCTGCAGCCCTGCCCCCTGCGGCACTAACAGTTCCTCCCGTGATATTGATGATACCACCGCTGCCGCCAGTGCCGCCACCAATACCTGCTCCATAATCTCCGCCTATGGCCGTAACCGTTCCCCCTGAAATATTGATTGTACCACCGTTACCAAGCCCGCCACCCCCAAGGCCTGCTCCACTGTTTCCTCCCATGGCTGTTATTGTGCCGCCTATTATGTTGATTATACCACCTGCTTGATTATTACTCCCGCCAATACCTGCACTGGAACTACCTGTAAAAGCATTCTCGGCTTTTAGACTGCCCGGTCCCTTTATCGTCAAGGTTGCTCCCTCGGGTACCTTTAACCCAGGTTGAAGCGAATTGCTCCTCAAGAAATTGTCTCCTACTAAAGTGAGATTGACAATTGCACCAGACATGTCAAAGACACATATGCTCAAGCTGAAACTTGTTCTGCTTATATTTGCATCAGATAAAGTGATATTTGCCGTTACGCCACTATTCACCACAACCCTGTTGGTTGTGGTGGTACCGGTGATGATGATGTTATCCGCTGCATAGACAAACGCTGTCACACTTGGCGATGATTGATGTGTGACTGCAATCTTGCCAGCATGCTCTCCTGTTCCTGATGCTATCGTGATATTCCCTTCATTGATGTGAAAGGTATGATTGGCAGCAGCACTACCTCCAGCATCCCCATATACCGGCAAACCTGCTGGGGCGATCACTGATAATACCAGTGCCAGAATAATAACCAGGGCCAGTCTTTGTTTCATTTTCATCTTTATCCGCTCCTCACTTTTCCTTAAATGTCAAAACGCTCCTGTTGTAAAATAAGTTCACGATAGAGGATGATTCTAAAGAACAACTCTATTGTTATCTTGATTATACTAAAGCCCTCTGACACGATTCTGACAAACAATGGTTACTGGCAAACGTTATAAATCTTCCTTCACATAAAAAAACAAGGCCCCAGAAACAGATTCCAGTTCCGGGGTCTTGGAAGGTCCTGCAAGGAAGCATCGTTTTTGCACTACTCCTCAACAGATAAGTCTTTTATTCGCTTCGAGGGGGTCGCATCATACTCCTCTTCCAGGGTGCGTTCCAACCATTGATAATGGTTAAAGGCAGCTACGGCATTGCCTGTTTTCTGATAGATGTTCATCAGCCTATAATTTAAATCTTCATCAAAAGGAGCCAGTTTTGTGATGCCCTTTAAAACCCTTACGGTCGCCTCTTCACATCCTCTAGTGCTATAGGCATTCATCATCTCTTTCAAGGCGATCAAAAGATCTTCCCGCAGCTGTTGATCCTTTCCTGTGGCCCATAAATACCCTTCTTCTGCTAAGAAACCTTTCGCAAACAGAATTCCTGCCTTTTCAACCGCAGTGTATGTGGCCGTATTCTCCCGATTAAAGCTGCTTAAGGCTTGTGTCACATGGAAATAATCACTGACTCCCTCTGTTATCCATAGACAGTAGCTGTTATCACTGTAGTTCAGTTGTACTGACTTTTTTATTGAAGAAAAAAGATTTCGAATTTTGCATACGGATGTTTGTAAAATCTGCAGTGCTTTTTCCTGATCATGTTCGGGCCAAAGATCTTCAATGATTTTTTCTTTGTGGATATAATGACCCTGCTCCATTAGCAGGTAAGCAAACAGTTCTTTGGCCTTGGTTCGTTGCCATTTAACCGGATTATCGCCGATGGTAACCATTAGCTTACCAAAAACTCTGATATGAAAGATTGTTGCTGACTCCTGGCTTTGAGCGCCGATTTCATTTTTAATTTTTTCAACCATTCGCTGAAATCGTTCAGCTTTTATGGGTTTTAGAATATAGTCAATGGCATTGATGTCAAATGCCTGGACTGCGTACTGATTATAGCTGGTTATAAAAACGATTATCAGAGCGGCGTTTGTCTCTAACAGCTTTTCAGCAAGGGTAATACCATCCATTTCAGGCAGATCGATATCGATAAATGCCACTTGAGGAGCGGTCATTTCAATTTCCTCGAGAGCCATTAAAGGATTTTGATACTTACCAACAACATGAAACGACTCCGTTTTGTCAATAAAGTCACTGGATTCTTCAAGGTTGTACCATTCGTCATCTACCACTATGGCTCTAATCATCATCACTTCAACTCCGTTTAACTTAAGAATAGTTTCATTATAGCAAAGGGCTCTGACAGGATTCTGACAAATAGTTACGCTCTGGCGCCAGAGATCGGAATCGAAAAGGCGACGATTGTCCCCTCGCCTAATCTGCTTTCTATTTCAAGCCCCGCACCATAATTTTTGATTAATCTTTTATGGATGTTAGGAATTCCTATTCCTTCATTGTGTTTTTCTTCTGCCGTTAACCGCAGAAGTTTTTCAGGAGGCATCCCAACTCCATCGTCCTTTACTTTGAAATTTATCTTTTCCTCGTCATGGTCAATCATTAGCCAGATATTGCCTCCTGCTCCCTTTTTTAATATGCCATGGCAGATAGCGTTTTCCACCAGTGGCTGGAGAATCAGTCGAGGTATATTGAGTGCAGGAGTAGAGGTATGGATAATTTGAAAATTAAGCCTTTCACCAAATCTTGTCTTTTCAATGGCTACATATGTCCTGACTGCTTCCAGTTCTTCTTCTATTAACACCATTGAAGAAGTGCTGTCGAAGTAGCATCTATTGGCAAGGTATTCACCCAGATTTCCGATAAGCTCCCGGGCCCCTTCGGGATCCCTTTTAATCATGGCACCAATCACACTTAACGTGTTATTTAAAAAATGGGGATTGATTTGAGCTTGTAAGAAAGAAATCTCATTGATCTCTGCCTTATCAATCGCAGTGGAGGCAATGTCTTCCAATACTTTTTGATTATCGACAAACAGGGTAATATCGTTGACCGTAAGTATTTGGCCAATTTCCAGTTCTTCCTCTACTATCTTGGTGATTACAGCCGAATAATATCTTGCCTGACCATTTTGGCGTAAAGTAAACTGGGGAACGGGGTTTTCATCGGAGATTCCATTAAGTTCTGGATGCTTTTCTAAAAATGAAGTGAAGTTACCCTTCGCAGGCACATTCAGGTCGGGGTAGATTTTTAGAAAGGCTTCATTGGCATCGACAATGTAATCCGTTGAGTCAATGAGGATAACCCCTTCTTTGGCTTGTTTGAATACTATCTCTGTCGCTATGGGAATGGTGTTAAAAACCCGAAGATAGAAGATACCAAAGATATACAGCATTCCCGAAAATATGGAGACAACCGGAAAGTAATCAATCCCAAGATAACTGGTATTGGTAGCATTTAAATAAACGGTAAGCCACGGTAGTATTGAAGAAGTTATCATGACTAAATAGCCGTATCTGTGCATACCTGTGGCCCTTAGTAACCCTCGCAGGTAATAAAACATGGCTATCATACCTAAAAGGGTCCCTGAAGCGACCATTAAAAAAAAGAGAGGCCCTTTTTCAGTAATAATTACAGAGAAATACCCGTTGCTTTCAAAGCGATAAGCGGAAATATAAAGCCCGTGATAGGAATTGGTAAAGAAAATCGCAATATATAAAAGAGGGTGATACAGTCCTGCGTATTTAGCTATTTGTAAGTGCTTTTTCGAAGCCCTGGCATACTCCATGCTCATCAACAGCCAAAGATAATGTTGAACTGGGATGGGTATATGTTGCAAATTAAACCAAACCAGAGCCGACGTTAAGTCTGGGGCATTCATTTCACCAATATATGCCCCGCCATAAAAAATTGCTGAGATCAAGAGCATGATAAAATACTTAGCTGCCGGCATTTTTCTTCTTTTATAAGCATAGTTGATCAGTAGCAATGCACATAGAATCATTAGAATAAGCACGGATGTTATTATTGGTTTGACCATTTCCATCCCTCCTGGTCAGCGTTATCAATGCTGTTGGGTTTTATGCATGCCAAGTGTGTCATCACTTACACATATTGTACGCTAGACATGCGCATTTGTCAGGTTCTTTTAATTATGTAAATACACCTCCTGGTAGTGTAAAGCCAGAAGGTGTTTGTTTTGATACCTATTATATTATTTGAATCTTCACTATGTTTACGGGTTAATCAGTTGTGCCTTTACCAGTAAGTTTCTGACAGCTGTCGCTGCTTCAGCATGGGTGAAAGTGTCTTTCGGATTAATGGTTTCCCCAGTCTTTCCGCTAAAGACTCCTATGCTAACCGTTTTTTTGACAGCCTCATAAGCCCAGTCAGCCACTTGGTCTTTGTCTTTATCATTTTCATAGGTTAAGATTCTTTATAGGAGTTTCTCCGCCAAGAAACAGTTCGGATCAACGTCTTGAAAAAACTGGATGATATTTGAGGTTTTTTGTTAGATACTTTGATGTAGGTTTACATGCAAATCCCCAAAACAAAAACACTTCCTGCACTGGAGGCCACTGAAAAAGAACCATTTTTTCAATAACAATATTAGCAAATCAAAACAGAGCATGAACTATGCAGGTTTTTCACTGAATAGTTCGTGCTCTGTTTATTAATTAGTCAGTTTTCTCTATATTATTGTCCTATCAACTTGAGTATTCTTTTAATATTCACCGTGAAAATTGAGAGTGTCCCTTGCATCTGCATACCAATTAAGCCCGAAGCTATTGCTACATCATACCCGTGCTGATGTTTTAGTTCGCTATTTTTTGCTTCAATCATATAGCGTTCTTTGGCTCGCTCTTTGAAGTATTTTGTTTCTTCAAACGCCTTTTGCTCTTTGTGAAGGTCTGATTTAATTGATACAGAATAGGATTTAGAATGAGCTCCTTCTTTGTAACAGCCTTCACGATTAGAACACCGCTTGCATATCTCAACATCGAAATAGTATGTGGTGACTTGATTTCTAATTTTCTTACCACCTCGTGCTTTTCTTATGGCCATATGGTCAGCTGGACAAACATAAAGTCCTGCATCTTTGTTAAATTCGAACTTATTGTGTTGCTTGCGTGCACCTTGCGAAATAACGGGATTGAGTTTTAAAATCAGTTTAATCTTATTCTCTCGGAAATAGTCCAAATTTCTTTTTTCAGAATAGGCTGCGTCTCCAATGACTTCCTCAATCGTCATGCCAGCTTGCTGGCTCTTCTCAACCAGTGTTTGGAGTTCTTTTCCGTCGTTTTTTTCTCCTGTTGTAACTGTGGCACCGGTAATGATGCGTTCTTCACTCATCGCAAGATGTGTTTTATACCCAAAAGCAGTATCGGCTGTCTTGTGACCAGTACGAGCGTCTTCATCTTTTGAAAGTGCTAACTGTTCAAGGTTATCTGCAATAGCTTCATTTAGGTAATTCAATCGTTCCTGCACTTTTGCGAAAGCTGAAAGTTCAGGGATCATTTCTACAGTGTGTTTTTGGCAATAGAGAAATACAACTTTTGGCAGTCAAAAATGCAATTACCAGCGTTACCAAAATTACTTCATTAATGAATTGGCCATACGATAACTTTTCCCTGTGAACATTAACATATGAGAAT
>NZ_JBCITM010000019.1:0-74265 GCF_039414295.1 Anoxynatronum sibiricum
CCAAGCAACACCAAGCAACACCAAGCAACACCAAGCAACACCAAGCAACACCAAGCAACACCAAGCAACACCAAGCAACACCAAGCAACACCAAGCAACACCAAGCAACACCAAGCAACACCAAGCAACACCAAGCAGGTTGATGTTCCGGTTTTTAAGGAACAGCTGCAGGGAATGAAACTGCAGTCAATCGTTGAAAGAGGGTATTGAATGAGTTTCTGCATCGAAGGAGTGGCAGAGTTGCAGTATCTGTCCCAAAAGAGAGGATTCATTATCGGATAACCGGATTCCAAGGAAATTTGACGGAGTCCGGTTATTACTTTTTTGGCGAATAAGGCTCTTTCGGGCATATGTGAGAACACGCACACCATCCAAGTGACCGATGGCGGCGCTGGACGTGTTGGTGTTGATTCGATATAATGAAACCATCACCGCCAGAAAACAGGAGGAATCAGCAATGATCTATCGACCTTATGGCAAAACAGGCAAGGAAGTATCTGTCATTGGTTTCGGGGGCATGCGCTTTGGAGACGATGATGATTATGCGGCAGAAGTAGTGCGTTATGCCAGTGAAAAGGGGATCAACTACTTCGACACAGCACCCTTCTATTGCGATGACCGTAGTGAATCCATCTTTGGCAAAGCCTTCAAAAAAATGCCCAACCCGTACTTTGTTTCCACCAAAAGCATGATTCGCAAAGAAAAAACAGCGGATGAAGTGCGTACCCGCATCGAAAAATCCCTGGGCCGCCTGGGCGTTGATAAAATCAACTTCTTTCACATGTGGTGTCTGATGGATCTTGACCAGTATCGGCGGGTCATGGCTCCCGGCGGCCCCTATGAAGGGGCCATGAAAGCAAAAGCCGAAGGGCTGGTGGATCATGTTGTCTTCTCCACCCACTGTACCGGCAAAGATATACGCACCATCATTGAAGATGACGTCTTTGAAGGAGTATTGCTGGGCTATAATGTCATTAATCATCCCTTTCGGCAGGAAGGGGTTCAGGCAGCCTTGGAGCATCAGCTGGGAGTGGTGACCATGAACCCCCTGAGTGGTGGGCTTATTCCCCGTTACCAGGATCACTTCAGCTTTATTCGGGAATATGATGAAGAAAGCACCGTGCAGGCTGCCCTGCGCTTTAACGCGGCACAACCAGGCATTACGGTGGTGCTGGCGGGGATGGGCAGCAAAGAAGAGGTGGACGAGAATACCGCTGCTGTGACACGCCCGCTGAAGGTATCAGAGACAAAACGTCGGGAAATTTCCGGAAAGCTGACTGAAAAATTGGATACCCTCTGCACCAATTGCCAGTATTGCCGGGAAAAGAAATGTCCGTCAAAAATCAAAATGAACCTTTACATGGAAGCCTATAATCTGTCGCTGCTCATCAACTCCGAAGAAACTCTCCGACAGCTGGACTGGTATCATGACCGGGGTGAGTTGAAAGTGGAAGACGGGCTTCCGGGAGACTGCATTGCCTGTGGTATTTGCGAAACCCTGTGCACCCAAAAACTGCCCATCATTCAGAGATTGGGAGTGGTGCAGGAGATGCTGGACCAACGTTCATAGGCTTGCGCGGCAGCAAAATGAAGATGGGACTGACAACAGCAACAGGCACTGGTATGGCATAAAACTCCAGAGAGTGTGGTTAAACTGCAAAGGTGATCAACAGAGAGGAGACATTCAGATGAAAGAGGCATCACGATCTGTAAGCATCAAAGGCCACGAACTTGCCTGCCCTGTTTGCGGCGGCAGTGATTTTTGGGAACGGGAGACCCTGATGAATACTGCGGGTGCCACCTTCCTTGGATTCGACTGGGCCAACAAAACCGCCACTAACTATGTGTGTGATCACTGTGGTTATGTTTACTGGTTTTTGATGTAGTCAGATGCAACTGTTGAAATGCAAGATATTTCCGAACCTTTCACCTCCTATTGACATGGCTCATTTCCTCTGATAAGCTTGAGGACAACCATCACACCCCCCCCTTTTTGCCCTGAGCCGAAACCGGCTTACAGGCGCTGCTCAAACTGAATGATGTTGCACTCATATAATGCCACTAATACGGAATGGCAGTCTCTACAAAGGAACCGTAAATTCCTTTTCTATGGGTGAATTGTTGTTATTGGAAGAAACATGTCCACTAACCCTTTTCTCCCGCGCATTGGTGATGAAATCGGTTGGTGGATTTTTTTGACAGGAAAGAGGCATCGGTCACGTGAAGGAGGAAATAAAGATGAACAAAATCATGAAAGAGGGACTCACCTTTGATGATGTGCTGCTGATTCCAGGCGCATCAGAAGTGTTACCCGCCCAGGTGGATCTACACACCCGTTTAACACCCTCTCTTAAACTGAACATCCCGCTTCTCAGTGCCGGTATGGATACCGTCACAGAAGGCAAAATGGCCATTTCAATGGCTCGGGAGGGCGGCATTGGCATTATCCACAAAAACATGACCATTGAAGAACAGGCATTGGAAGTGGATAAAGTCAAACGAAGTGAACACGGCGTGATTGTGGATCCTTTCTTTTTGTCTCCTGACCATGCCGTTTCAGACGCGCTTGAGCTCATGGAGCGCTACCATATCTCCGGGGTTCCCATCACCGTGAAGGGAAAACTGGTGGGAATCATCACCAATCGGGATATCCGCTTTGTGAGAGACTATGACAAGCTCATCGAAGAGGTCATGACCAAGGAAAACCTGGTGACTGCCAAAGAAGGTGTCACCATGGATGAAGCCAAGGAAGTGCTCATGATCCATAAAATCGAAAAGCTGCCCATTATCGACGATCATGGCATGCTCAAAGGCCTCATCACCATTAAAGACATTGAAAAAGCCATCAAGTACCCCAATTCCGCCAAAGACGACAAGGGTCGGCTGCTGGTGGGTGCTGCTGTAGGCGTCACAGCAGACATGCTGGAACGGGTACAGGCGCTGGTGCGCTCCAAGGTGGATGTGGTGGTGGTGGACACTGCTCACGGCCACTCCAAAGGCGTGCTGGAGGCTGTGGCCATCATTCGAAAGCAATTCCCAGAGCTTCAGATTATTGGCGGCAACGTTGCCACGGCAGAAGGCACTGAAGCCCTCATTAAAGCGGGTGTCAATGCGGTGAAAGTAGGCATCGGCCCTGGATCCATCTGCACCACCCGGGTGGTCACCGGTGTTGGTGTTCCGCAAATCACCGCCATTTATGACTGCTCCCAGGCAGCGGCTCCCCACGGTGTTCCGGTAATTGCGGATGGCGGTATCAAATATTCCGGCGACATCGTTAAAGCGTTGGCAGCCGGAGCCCACACCGTGATGATTGGATCTCTCTTTGCCGGCACCGAAGAAAGTCCTGGAGAAACGGTGATTTACAAGGGGCGCAGCTTCAAAACCTATCGTGGCATGGGCTCCATGGGGGCCATGAAAGAAGGCAGCCGCGACCGTTATTTTCAAGATCAATCTGATGAAAAGAAACTGGTGCCCGAAGGCGTCGAAGGCCGGGTTCCCCACAAGGGCCCACTGAAAGACACGGTGTATCAGCTCATGGGCGGTCTTCGTTCCGGCATGGGCTACTGTGGCACGCCCACCATCGACGATCTGCGCCAAAAGGCTTCCTTTATCAAAATTACCGGGGCCTCCCTTATTGAAGGACATCCCCATGATATCTACATCACCAAAGAAGCGCCCAACTACAGTGTAAGAGACACCGAATAAGGGTATCATTTATCAGGCAACGGAGACAGGTGATTAACGGGCTCCCGGCTCAGACGGTCAGGGAGCCTGTTGACACAAGAAAGACCAGTGAGGGAGGAACAAGTGGATGGAGAAAGAAAATGTGTTAATCCTTGATTTTGGAGGCCAGTACAACCAGCTCATTGCCCGAAGAGTGCGTGAATGCCAGGTGTACTGCGAAGTGGTGCCTTACCATGTTTCGGCTGAAAAAGTGAAAGAAATCAACCCTGTGGGGATTATTTTTAGCGGAGGCCCAGCCAGCGTGTATGCAGAAGGAGCCCCTCAGTGTGATCCTGCCATTTTTGACATGGGCATTCCTGTGCTGGGCATCTGCTACGGGGGGCAGCTCATGGCACGCCATTATGGCGGCAGCGTCAACCGGGCCGAAAAAAGAGAATATGGTAAAGTGGGTCTGCAGTTTCAGGGAAAATCCACCATTTTTGAAGGTCTGCCAGAGGGCCTCATCAGCTGGATGAGCCACACCGACTTCATCGACCGGGCACCTGAAGGCTTCAGTATCACCGCCACTACCCCCGACTGTCCCGTGGCCGCCATGGAAGACCCACAGCGAAAAGCCTATGCCCTTCAGTTTCACCCCGAGGTGGAACATACCCAGCAGGGAATCGACATTATCCGTAATTTTCTATACAAGGTATGCCAATGCACCGGCGACTGGACCACTGGCAATCTCATCGAAGAAGCCATTGACACCATTCGCCAACAGGTGGGAGACCGCAAGGTGCTCTGCGCCCTCTCAGGAGGAGTGGATTCCTCTGTGGCAGCCGTTTTGGTTCACAGAGCCATCGGAGACAAACTCACCTGCGTGTTCGTGGACCATGGGCTGCTGCGCAAAAACGAAGGCGATCAGGTGGAAGACCTCTTCACCAACAAATTCCACCTCAACTTCATTCGAGTGAACGCTCAGGAACGTTTTCTGGCAGGCCTGGCCGGTGTCACCGAACCAGAGGCAAAACGAAAGTTTATCGGCGAAACCTTTATTCGCGTCTTTGAGGAAGAAGCATCCCGACTGGGCGAAATGGACTTTCTGGTACAGGGCACCCTTTATCCGGATATCATCGAAAGCGGCACCGATACCGCCGCCGTCATCAAAAGCCACCACAACGTGGGCGGTCTGCCGGAAGACATGAAGTTTCAGCTCATCGAACCCTTCAAATATCTGTTTAAAGATGAAGTTCGGGCCATTGGCGCCGCCTTGGGAATCCCCGACGAAGTGGTTTGGCGCCAGCCCTTCCCCGGCCCCGGTCTGGCCGTGCGCATACTGGGAGAAATCACCGAAGAAAAACTCCACATTGTACGGGAGGCAGACGCGGTGGTGCGGGAAGAAATCAAAAAAGCCGGCCTTGATCGTGATATCTGGCAGTACTTCGCTGTGCTTCCAGGCATCAAAAGCGTGGGAGTCATGGGAGATGAACGCACCTACTCCCATACCGTCGCCATTCGCGCCATCACCAGCTCCGACGCCATGACCGCCGACTGGGCCCGCATTCCCCACGACGTGCTGGCCGCCATGGCCAACCGCATAGTCAACGAAGTTGATCAGGTGAACCGGGTGGTGTACGACATTACCTCAAAACCACCAGCTACCGTTGAGTGGGAATAGCAGCAAGAAAAATCGACAAGTCCCGAGAACACTGAGTGTACAGTGTTTTCGGGACTTGTTTTTTAATCACTGATGGTTGCTGATTGATTGACACGCTTTTCCGATTAATTCGAAATATTGTGGTGATATTACTGGATTTCTCGATATAACTACGGCATAATAGAAGCAACGGTAAGGGTTGAAGCCTTGGAAATCATGTGTATTGATAGTGTTACACAGAGAAGTAGATATTACCGAATCAAAGTTCGCAAATACCTATTGAAATGGGATGTAAAGCGAACTGAGTGGCGGGAATAAGACGTTATAGGTAATAAGCGCTTTAGATTTTGATAAAAAAGAGAAAAACTGCTACCCCGGCGGCTCGGATTGGAGGAAAAATGATACATTCAGGATCGTGTCTTTGCGGAAATATTAAATATGAGATAAAAGGAAATTTTGAAAACTTCTTTTTATGCCACTGTAAATCTTGTCGTAAAGATACTGGGTCTGTTCATGCTTCAAATCTTTTTTCAACAACAGCAACGTTAAAATGGTTGAAAGGAGAAGAAAAGGTAAAAACGTATAACCACAATAATTCAGGACATATAAAGAGCTTTTGTCCAAACTGTAGCTCTGCGCTACCTAATATACAAATGGATGGTAAACTACTTGTTGTTCCTGCTGGAAGTCTGGACACAGATATAGAAATAGTTCCTACTGGCCATATCTATTTAAATGAAAAAGCTAATTGGGATCACAACCTTGAAAAGATTCCACATTATGAGGATTTACCAAAAGAATAAAAATGTGTAGAAAACCTAAATTTACCAGAAATCGAGCATCGTTCGCCGCCATTGCTCATTTTATTACTACATACCAGCGCTTACTGTCTATAACAGCAGATATACGCTGCACCCTTCGGGCTTGGCCTTCGGCACATTCGGCTCCGCCGAACGTCGTATATCCGCAAAACGTTATATGCCATGCCCGACAAGAAGAGATAGGAGGAGAATAGAAGAATGGATTTATTGATACGGAATGAAATTCAAGATGATTACCGACAAGTCGAAGAGTTAACAAGGGAAGCTTTTTGGAATTTACATGTTCCAGGTTGTGATGAACACTACTTAGTTAATGTAATGCGTAGCCATCCAGATTTTTTACCCGAACTCGATTTTGTAGCTATTATAGATAAAAGAATAGTCGGCAGTATTATGTATACAAAATCTCGTTTAGTAAATGAACGAAATCTAAGCATACATACCATAACATTTGGTCCGGTAAGTGTATTGCCTGAATATCAAAAGAAAGGAATTGGATCTGCACTAATTAAACATTCAATCAAAGCAGCGGTTAATGCAGGGTTTAAGGCTGTTATTATTGAAGGGCATCCATATAATTATTGTAAGCATGGATTTGTTGGTTCGAAAAGTGTTAATGTAAGCGATTCTGAAGGTAGATTTCCGTATAGTCTATTAGTTCTTGAATTAGAGAAAGGGTGTCTACAAAATCATATATGGAAATTTCATGCCAGTGATGTTTACAATTTAGATGAAGAGGGGTTCTGTGAGTTTGATAAGCTTTTTCCACCAAAAAAGAAAGGCTATAAACCAACACAAGAAGAATTTAATATAGCGAGCAATGCATTTATTGAGTAAAAATGACTGAAGATGTCGGGCACGGAGTATAACAGCGTGTAGCCGGTTCGGGCGGAGTACCGCCCTCTCCCAAATTACCTTGGCTATGCTACGGCAACTTCAGCTACACGCAAACCGCTAAGTGCGATTACTCTAAAAATGGTTGTGAATAAAAGAAGGAGAGTTTAAATGACGGAATTAGAGTTACTAATCGATTTCCACGTGGATGCTGAAAGACAAGGCCCAGGAAGTGGTGAAGATACTTTAAAGGCCTTAAGCTTTATTGATATTAACCCTGAAGCATCTTTAAAAATTGCAGATATTGGCTGTGGTACAGGTGCTCAAACACTGACGCTTGCTCAGAACTTAAATGGCTGCATTACTGCGGTAGATTTATTTGCTGATTTCTTAACGAAACTGAATGATCGCGCCAATAAGTTGAACTTGGAAAACAAAATTACGACTCTGGAAAAGTCCATGGATGCACTTCCATTTGATAATGAAGAGTATGATATATTGTGGTCAGAAGGTGCCATATATAATATCGGATTTGAGTCAGGACTGAAGAATTGGAAGCGATTTTTAAAGACAAATGGTTATATTGCTGTGAGTGAAATGACATGGAAGACAAAAAACAGACCGAAAGAAATTGAAGAACACTGGAATAACGAATATCCAGAAATTGATACGGCATCAGGGAAAATAAAAATACTCGAAGAAAATGGTTTTTCGCCGGTGGGATTCTTTTTCTTGTCTGAAAAAAGTTGGCTTGACAATTACTATAGTCCCATGGAAAAGCGGTTTGATGCTTTTCTCCAAAAGCATGAAAATTCTGATGCAGCAAAAGCTATTGTAGAAGGAGAAAGACAGGAAATTGCCTTATACAGGAGGTACAAAGATTATCTAAGCTATGGGTTTTATATTGCTAAGAAATTACCTTCTTAGCGATTCGGGCTAGTGATCATGCGAAATTCTGCGGCGGCGTTCTAAGATCTCTTTAAGATTTTTGTCAAAAGACACGCACCAGGTGAATGCAACTTATTAAACGTAAGGGGATTGTGATGGATATCAAAATCATTAAAGAAAACAAAAAAAGGTTTTTGGATCTATTACTTTTGGCAGATGAACAAGAGAGCATGATTGATAAATATATAGAGCGAGGCGAACTGTTTGCTCTTTATGATGGGGATTTAAAATGTATCTGCGTGATCACCAGGGAAGATAAAGATACATGTGAATTGAAAAACATAGCAACATATGAAAAGTATCAGGGGAAAGGGTATGGAAGTCGCCTGATTAAGTATATATGTGAGCATTACGAAGACAAGTGTAAAAGCATCATAGTTGGGACAGGGGACAGCCCGTGGATCATTTCGTTTTATGAACGGTGTGGGTTTGTGCTTTCGCATCGGGTGAAGGACTTTTTTATTGATAACTATGAGCACCCAATGTTTGATAATGGGATTCGGTTGGTGGATATGGTTTATTTAAGGAAGAACTTCGAAGCACATGATGGGTAAAATGTACCTGAAGAGATCGTGTCACTTTTGGGAAGGATGTATGACTCGTGAGAATCGATCATGTGTCTAGATGGACCCAAAAGATAGAAACATTGAAAACGTTTTATACAGATTACTGAAAGCGGGCTATACAGTCATCAGTGAGCCACGGTACACCGGAGATGGCTACTATGAAAGCTGTGTATTAGACCCTGATGGAACCAGACTGGAGTAACGGTATAAATACGCAGATACATGAAGGGGAGAATGCCTGTGAACTGGGAGCCGTGGACGGGTTGCTACAAAGCAAGCGATGGCTGCGCAAATTGCTATTTTTATGGGCCGCATGCGAAGCGCTATGGTCAAAGCACCATACAAAAAACAGACAAATTCGATTGGCCCATCAAAACAAATGCAAAAGGCGAATACAACATCAAAGGAAACAAGATTCTTGCCACCTGTTTTGCAACCGACTTTTTTCTTCCGGAAGCGGATGAATGGCGCAAAGAGGTGTGGTCGATCATCAAAGAAAGAACCGATATCGATTTTTTAATTTTGACCAAGCGAATTGACCGTTTTCTGGTATCTCTCCCATCAGATTGGGGAACAGGATATGACAACGTAAACATGGGATGTACCGTCGAAAATCAGCAAGCAGCCGATGACAGGCTGCCATTGTTTTTATCCTATCCCATGAAGCGGCGGTTTATCGCCTGCGCCCCACTTTTAGAAGCGATCGATTTAACGCCGTATCTTCATGGCGTAGACCATGTGACAGTCGGCGGCGAAACAGGGCGAGAAGCCCGTGAATGTGATTATGATTGGGTGCTTAATATCCGTGAACAGTGCGTAAAAGCAAATGCAACCTTTTGGTTTAAAAATACCGGCTCGCTTTTCAAACGTGACAGCGTCGTGGAAAAAATAAACCCATTTAAGCAAGCCGGCATGGCGAAAGAACTTGGTATCAATATTTCAGATGGGAAAAAGTCGTGAAGATGCTGGCGATGAACATAATCACGTTAAGGACGGAGGGATCAGTTTAGGTGAAACTGCATTCAAAGGATGAAGAAAAGGTGATCAAAGGTATGAAAAAGAATCAGGACACCCATCAGATGCGCAGTGACCAACCCATTTTACTGCGGCTGGAGCTTCTAAACGAATGGTGCAGTGAGGAAGATATTGAAGTACTGATGAAATACGCCCAGACGACTGAACGGGGTACAATCGTGAGAGATGTCATCATTCCGTCAGATATGCACCTGCATCATCTCCATTACGCAATTCAGCGGCTCTTTGGCTGGCAAAATTCTCATTTGCGTTCTTTCGAACTGGATGAAAAAGACAACCTTCGATTGACGGGTAATCGTGTCAGGGAATGGTCAGAACTTGCAGGCATTCTATACCGTGGTGTACCCATTGATGAACATGACAAATTCTGGGATGATGAAGACTATACCGGTGGTAATTTTAAAATATGGCTGAAGAAAAAATATACTGGCCCCTATGCATATGGCGGTTATACGGAAGCGTATGATGTGGCAAGAGAAGGCATCAACATGTTGCTGAAGAACTGTCCAACAGTGGAAGTCAGAGAGTCTTTTTATGATTTTTATGAGAGAACAAAGAACTTGCCTCAAAGCAAAAAAGGCTCTGTCAAAACGCTTCGCAAAGCGCCAATGATGGATTTGACTTTGAAGGAACTCACAGATTCCATTAGTTTTGATTCAGATCTCTTTGAATTAATGGAAAAACTGGAGGTAAGACAGGTTCTTGGCACAACGGGCAGCTCGTTTGCAGCATATAAAGATCTCGTCAGCGGGGAAGGACACTTACATTCTGACATGCTCCCTAACCCGGTTACCAGCAAACTGGTGTACAAGTATGATTTCGGCGATAACTGGGTTGTTGAAGTAACAAGATACAGTGATCATGATACACTCCTTCAGCAAGGTGTGGTAGATCAAGAGTGGATGGACGAAGCCGTCGGCATTGTCGCGGAGAAGTATAAGCCGGTCTGCGTCCATAAAGTGGGTGGATATGTCATGGATGATGTGGGTGGAATGAGGGGCTATGCTGATTTTTTGCGGGTAGTTTACCTTCACGGCGACAAAGAGGAAAAGGAAGCGCTTAAAGAGTGGGCCACAAGCATGGGGTGGAGCAATAAAAAGGTTGCCCTGAAGAATATGCTTTAGGCGATCCCTTTTGGTAGTGGGTACATACTTGGTTGCCTGCCTGTGGATTGATCAATGCAAGCTTGATTAAGGTGAATATCCTGCATTTTTATATCTATTCATCAATAGCATATTTTACAGTCGATCAGTTGATTTGCAGATGAAATACCTGGAGTGTGTTTCTATAGTGGGCATTGGTGCTGATGATTACCACAAAATGGGAATTATCAGCAGACGAAATTCTGCAATAGTGTCAGTTCATGACGAATTGAAAAAAATCAATGCAACGTCAAAAAAGCGTTGCAATGTGAAAAAAAGAAGCGTATAATAAGTAAAAAACTAACGGTAGGTTGAGAGAGGTGTCAAAAGTGAGAGAACATGAATCTGCAGAACGTATCAAAAGAGTTTCCATGAAGCTTTTTAACGACAAAGGTTATGAAGCAACCACCATCCGGGACATCTGCAACGAGATTGGGATCACAGCTCCTTCGTTTTACTACTATTTCGATTCAAAAGAACTGCTTTACCTTCAAATGATCAAAGAATGCGAAGCATTGCATCAGGCTGTTATTACAGAAGCCATTGACAACTGCCCCAGCCAGATTGCCGAAGACCGTCTCAAGTACATTTTTGAAGCGTTGCTGAAGTTTTACCGGGATCACCCAGATCCATACACTTTCCTGTTGCGCAACACTCTCTTCCCGGTAGCTTCCATGAAAGAGAAGATCAGGGAAATGTCCAACATCTGGAAAGTCCAGTTTTCTGAGCAAATTGCAGGATTTGTGGAATCCAGTCAGAAACGCCGCATGCCGAAGCTGGAAGCGGCCGGTCTCATCAAGTCCTATCATCGATTCATCGTGGGATATGTACTTCAATTAGTGAATGGACTGCTGGAACCAACAGACGACGTTGCAGAGGAAGCATGGAATCTTTACTGGAACGGAATCAAATAAGCATCAATCAACAAATAACCATCCGAATGCGAGTCCCCCGGCAGATGCCGGGGGATTTTTGTGGATATGAGCCTGTCAGGCAACTAATACCAATGCGGGCTGGGGTGAAGGAGGATAACGTCTATTTCAGGAAAACCTTTGACAGCGATAGGCGTAGTGTACATTAACGGAAGCAACTCTGGCGCTAAAAACTCACAAATGATGTAGAAGTGAAGGGGCTGGCCTGATTAAGCAAGGTGAAAAATGGGTTAGGGGATTTGCAGTTGAGGAAACTGGTTAGCTCATGCATATGAAGACAGTATATTTTGGCTGGAAATATTTGACAAAAGGCAATAAAGGAGTGGAAGCTGTATGACCCGTATCATCGTGAAAGACCTGGCAGCAGGGTATGACAGAAAAGCGGTGTTGCACCGGCTGAACTTTGTGCTAAATGAAGGAGAACTGGTGGGACTTATTGGAGACAACGGGGCGGGAAAAACCACGTTGATGAAGGTGCTGACCGGTATCTTGCCACCCATCGACGGTGAAGTTAGTAAGAAAAACCCCGGCGACAAATGGGGACTTGTACCGGAAATTCCACAACTGTACTATGAAATGACTCTGCGGGAACACCTGGATTTCGTCGCCATGTGCCACCAGATGCCACAGGATGTTTATGAACAACGCAGGGAAGCGTTACTGGAGCAGTTCGTGATGACGGACCAGTTGGACAAGTTCCCCGGCACTTATTCAAAAGGAATGCGGCAGAAGGCCATGCTGATCTGTGCGCTGTTGTATCAACCACAAATCCTGTTTATTGATGAACCTTTTGTCGGGCTGGATCCCAAGGGTATTCAAGCGCTGCTTCAAGTGATGGAAACGGAAAAGCGCCGTGGCGCCACCATTTTCATGAGCACCCATATCCTGGATACAGCGGAAAAAGTCTGTGACCGTTTTTTGCTGCTGTCCCGTGGCAAACTTGTGGGATCCGGCTCAATGGAGTCGTTGCGCCAAAAATTTGGCATAAGTGAAGCTTCTCTCATGGAGTTATACATACGGGCAGTGGAGGTGGAACACTCATGAATGGCGCCTCATCTGCATTATTTGTTTTTTGGAGGAGGCGAATCAGAACCCTGGCAAAACGCCGATGGCAATTTCACCAGCTGTCTCTGGATAAAACCTCTCTCTTTTACCTGGTTCTGATGGTGACGGCTCTGTGGTTTTACTACGGCACGTCGGCTGTCACCGGGTTGGTGCGGTCAGTCCCCTGGCATCCCTGGATGGAAATGTTGACAGGGCTTATTCTGTTTTGGGGTTTAGTGGCAGGATCGCCCGCCACCTGGCTAAGGCTGCCAGACATTGTTTTTTTGCAACCTTTAAAACAGAAGGGACGAAAGTTTGTCACCTGGTCACTACTTTTCGGATGGGGCGTTGCAGGCCTCCGCTGGGCCTTGCTGTGCCTGGTGATCACATGGCTTCGCTGGGTTTTCCAACAACCTGGCATTCCATTTCTGCTGCTGTTTATCATAGGGGGATGGATGGTGCAGTGGTTATGGCGCATGGTGCAGTTGTGGGTAAGGCAGCGGAACGGTCACTGGACCCGGCGTTGGTACCGATGGATTTTTCGGTTCCTTTTTTATGCTGCAGCTTCCTTCATCATGTTCCGATGGCTGTCTCCTGTCTGGAGCATCCCCTCAATGGCGATGGGTTTGGCGATAACAGGATTCATCACCTGCTTCATCACCTGGAAAGTGCTGGTAAATTCCATGAACTGGCACCGGCTCATGGAGGAAGAAACGGATTTGCGCAGTCGCAAGGAAGCCGGCCTGTTGGGGGGCATGGAAACGGGAGCAACGGGAATCATCACCACCCAGTTTCCCTTTAAACGGACTCATCCTCTTCTGGCTCTTTCGCCGGTGGGAGGGTTGCTTCTTCGGTATTCCAGGCGTTTGGTCCGGCGAAGAAGGGAAATGCAGTTATTGGCTCAGATATTGCTGGTTTATCTCGCGGGTATCCTCTTTCTCGGGGACGGAAAATTCACTTTTGTTGCGATTGTTTTGGGGATGGGGGTTATGAGCCGGTATTTTCAGGAACAGTGGGATGAAGATGATGATGATCCCTGGATGTGCCATGGCGTCATGAGTGCACAGCATTGGCAACAAGCCAAAGCCGTCTCGCTACGGTTGGGTCTCTTCCTTCTTTTTGCTTTGCCGGCTGTTCTTGGTGCTCTATTGGGGCAACACTTCCGTCACCCGGTGATTGACCTGATGTTATTGACAGCCATAGGAGAGGGTATCGTTCGTTATCGTCGACATCGGCAATAAAGAGCCGCTAAATCAGCGCAAATACAGCTGAAATAGCAGCTCTTATAGTATCTTTAATTTACAGGATACGTTGAAGTTCGTTCATTAAATGAGATATAAGTGCTATAGATCAAACAGAATGCCGGCTGCGATCAGAAGCAGAAGCACCACAAAAGCACCCACTGCCAGAGGATTGGCAAAATTAAGAGTCCATCCGATGCCAAAACGCTTTTCAACCCAAAATGTCGGGTCGTCGGGGTTGAAGTAAAACATTCCCCACTTCCAGTAATGGTCGTCATCTACGGGAAGCAGATTTGGGTCAGCGTTTTCGGAAGCCTCCACCTTTACCCGTTCTGCCGATTGTCCGGTGAACCAGGCTGTCACAAAGATGCCCACCAGTGGCCCAGTTACTGACAAGCCGTGCAGCACATAATGACCGAATGCCGACATGTCAATGAGTTGCAGTACCTGTGCCTGCAGAATGGCAAAGTAGGTAACCATCCAGATAGCAGTCCCCAGGATATAAAGGCTCCAGCGCCAATTGGCGGTCTGGTGCTGGCGAACAGACATCTCAGGCCGGGAAGGGTCAATTACCTTCCGGGCTTTTTTGATGATCAGCATGATGAAGGAAAACAGTGCCAGCATGCCCAGTTGTGTCATGGGAAGCGCAAAAGCAGATCTGAAATCCTTGCTGGCCCATTGTGTGACTTCGCCGCCCAAATCTGTTTGTTTGGGAAGCAAGTCAGGCAATTGTGGATAAATCGATAGACTGATGAACCAGGTGAGTAGAGTGATCATTCCAGGCAGAATAAACCATGCGAAGGATAAATAATGGGACCGGCTCTCTTGGCTGGTGTCCACCACCACCCGCTGTTTCAGGTTTTTCGTCCACTGATGTGTTGCCTTTAGAGCTCTGATCCGGTTATGGGTCACCACATAATTGCTACTCAGCACGAGAATGGTGACGATTATACCACCACCGTAGAGCACATTGAAACTGTCTGTTACCTGTGAAACGACCATCGTGAGCAGCCAGCCCAGGGTGAAAAGAAGGGTGAACCGGAGACGGTATTGTTTTTTCTCATGAAGCAGTTCCGGTTGTTGATGAACCTCTTGGGGCACTGTGACACCGAAAAACAGGGTGCTTCGTGTGAACTCCGGCAACAGCATTCCCAGAACATATAAGGGAATAACCACGATGATTAGTTGGATCAGTAAAGGCGATTGAATCATTACTTAGACACCTCCTGTACATAAGACTGGTAAATGGTTTTAATAAGATGATGGCTTTCTTCCAGGGTTATTCCCCGCAGATGCGCCTCGGCAAAGAGAACTTCCAGTGTGCTCGTCAGGGATTCCCGGTAGACTTCGTCTGCCTTCAGGTTCAGCTCCGGGTTGATGATGACGCCGCTTCTTCGGTGAATCACCACCCAGTTTTCCTGTTTCAGCTGCTGGTACACCTTGTTCACCGTGTGAAAATTGATGCCGATATCAGCAGCCAGCTGTCTGACGGAAGGCAATGCTTCGCCAGGCTGCAGCTTTCCCTGGGCGATGCCGGTGATAATCTGGTTTTTAATCTGCTGATACAAGGGAGTTTCTGATTCAAAGGCAAGGGTAAGAAGCATAAGCAACCACCTTTCTATAACAGTACAATAATAATAAAACATACACTTGTTTTATCTGTTATATATACAATACAACAAACAAGTTCATTTGTCAATTATTCTTTAGATTAATGGTGCGCATATAGAACTGTAAAATATGGAAACGCGGAGAAAATACAGAACAATTAAACAAAAACTCAAATAGTTTTTCTGTAATGGACGCACATTAATACTGGTTTGATCAAAAATATTCTTTATTCTCTTTACTTTTTGATGCCTGTTTTGTTACACTTAAAACACGGACAAAACACGAATGATGACGAAATGGTATCAAAGAGTGGCATCAGGCACCTGCCATGGGTGCATGAACTTCTGCCGGGCAGAGAGCGAAGAGCAAAAGAAAGCAACGTCAAGCAAGTAAGGTAAAGGAAAGCGAGCAATAGAGTGTGAAAAGCCAAAAGAATCGATTGAAGAATGAGGAGGCGTTGGGCGTTGAATCAGGCAGAGATTGGTGTTGTCGGGGGTGGACAGCTGGGTAAAATGCTGCTCCTGGAAGGGCACCGGGCAGGACTCACCTTTGCAGTGCTTGACCCGGCAGTTGACTGCCCTGCGGGAGTGATGAGCCACCATGCCATTCAGGCGGCCTTTACCGATGAAGCAGCACTGGAAGCGCTGGCGGCTGCCAGCCGTCGTTTGACCTATGAATTTGAACATATTGATGCCAGGACATTGATGCGCCTGGAATCTTCAGGATGCCAGGTAATGCCTTCGCCGGAGACTCTGTACATGGTACAGGACAAGTTTCGGCAGAAGTCGTTTCTGGCATCTTGTCGTCTCCCCGTACCCGCCTTTATGAAGGTGATAGATGAAGCCGATGCCCGGAAGGCAGGGGAAGCTTTTGGTTATCCCTTTATGCTGAAAAGCTGCACAGGTGGTTACGACGGCAAGGGAAATGTCATGGTGAACACACCGGTGGACATACGCCGGGCCATCATCCTGCTGGAAGGAGGGGGCGCCCCTCTCATGGCAGAAAAATGCATTGACTTTCTCATGGAAATCTCTGTACTGGCTGCCCGGGACGAAGCCGGTCACCTGGCCATTTTTCCCGTGGGGCAGAACCAGCATCGGGACAGTATTCTCCACCGCACACTGGTGCCGGCTCCCCTGCCGGCAAAGGTGCTGGAAGAAGCGGATCAGCTGGCAAGAAATACCCTGAAACAATTAAAGGGGGCGGGGATTTTTTGCATTGAAATGTTTGTGGACCGGGATTCCCGGCTCACCATCAATGAAATTGCTCCCAGAACCCACAACTCTGGGCATCACACCATTGAAAGCTGCAATATTTCCCAGTTTGGCCAGCAGCTGCGAGCCCTTATGGGATGGTCGCTTTTGCCTCCCAGGCTGTTGCGACCGGCAGTGATGATCAACCTGCTGGGGGACCCCTGTCATGCCGGTAAGCCCAGTCTGACAGGTCTGAAAGAAGCCTTGGCGCTGGGAGAGGTTCACCTGCACCTCTATGGAAAGACCGAAAGCCGTCCCGGCCGGAAGATGGGCCATGTGACGGTATTGGCCGACACGCTGGAAGAGGCCCTGCTCCTGGCCGATCAAGTGGAAGCCCTCTTGCGCATTGAAGTGATGGAGACCGCTTCGTCCACTGAAATCAAAAAGGAGGAACAATGATGACATCAATCATGCCAACCATATCAGGGACAAAGCCCCAACAGCCCCTGGTGGGCATTATCATGGGCAGCGACTCCGACCTGCCAGTGATGCAGGAAGCTGCCGCGATTTTACAGATATTGGAAGTGCCTTATGAAGTGACCATTGTGTCAGCTCACCGTACACCGGAGCGGATGGTGGCTTACGGAAAAGAAGCCCGGGAACGGGGACTGAAGGTGATTATTGCCGGTGCCGGCGGTGCCGCCCACCTGCCGGGAATGGTGGCGTCTCTCACGCCCCTGCCGGTGATTGGAGTCCCGGTGAAAAGCCGGCAAATGAACGGGCTGGATTCCCTGTTGTCCATTGTGCAAATGCCCGGGGGTATTCCCGTGGCCACGGTGGCCATCAACGGGGCCCGGAATGCCGGGCTGCTGGCTGCCCGCATGTTGGCCTTGGGAGATGAAACCCTCATGGCCCGGCTGGACCACTGGATTCATCAGCAGACAGATCAGGTGCTGAAAAAAGCGGAAGCATTGGAAACTATGGGTGTTGAAGCCTTTTTGGAAGGGAGACAGGAACAATGAGCGAAGTGAAACAAGGGATGGAGACTGACCTGAAAGAGATTGACCTGAAAGACATTGAGATGAGGGACATGCTGTACGAGGGAAAAGCCAAAAAAATGTTCCGCACCAATGATGAAAAACAGCTGCTGGTGGTGTATAAAGATGATGCCACTGCCTTTAACGGCGAAAAGAAAGGCACCATTCTGGGGAAGGGTCAGGTGAACTGTGAAATGTCAGCCCTGCTCTTTCGGCATCTGGAAGCCGCCGGCATCCCCACTCACCTGATTAAATCCCTGACCCCGGGTCAGATGCTGGTGAAAACAGTCACCATTCTACCGGTGGAAGTAATCGTGCGCAACATTGCCACCGGATCCCTCAGTAAACGCCTGGGAGCAGAAGAAGGGAAAGTGCTGCCCCACCCCATACTGGAATTCTGTTATAAAAATGATGCTTTGGGCGATCCGCTGGTGAATGATGACCACATCACCGCCCTGGGGTGGGCCACGAAAGAACAGCTGGCTGTCATTCGCACCATGGCCCTAAAAGTTAATGAACTGCTGCAACCGGTCATGTTAAAGGCCGGGTTGCGACTGGTGGACTTCAAGCTGGAGTTCGGACTGTATGACGGGGAAGTGATTCTGGCTGATGAAATTTCGCCGGATACCTGTCGATTGTGGGATGCAGCAACCGGCAAAAAACTGGATAAAGACCGTTTTCGTCAGGATTTGGGACAGGTGGAAGAAGCCTACGAAGAAGTGTTGAAGCGGCTTCGTCAGGCAGTTATGGTGGAAAGGTGAGGGGTATGCGTAAAGAAAACCTGTGGCAGGAAATGGTTCTGGTGGATGAGATGGACCGGCTCCATGAGGAGTGTGGTGTGCTGGGGCTCTACCAGCCCACCGATGATCACACCGCCGAATTGTTGTATTACGGCCTCTATGCGTTGCAGCACCGGGGCCAGGAGAGCGCCGGTATTGCCGTTACCGACGGCAGCCGCACCCGATGGCATAAAGAAATGGGGCTGGTATCTGAAGTTTTTGGAGAAGGAGAACTGAAAAAGCTCACTGGCAATCGGGGCATTGGTCATGTGCGGTATTCCACCAGTGGTGAAAGTGACGTGGAGAACGCCCAACCCCTGGTGGTGCGCTACCGGGGCGGCAGCATTGCCATGGCTCATAATGGCAACCTGGTGAATGCCGGGCTCCTGCGGGAGCGGCTGGAAGACGCCGGGGTGGTGTTTCAGACCTCCATCGACTCAGAGGTGATTGTCAACCTCATTGCCCGTTACAGCAATGAAGGCATTCATCAGGCCATTCGCCGCACCATGGATCTGGTGAAGGGTGCGTACGCCCTGGTGATCATGAATGAAGAGTGCCTCATCGGTGTTCGTGACCCCCTGGGGCTTCGCCCCCTGTGCCTGGGAAAAACCGAGACAGGCTATGTGCTGGCATCGGAAAGCTGCGCCTTCGATGTGATGGGAGCCCAACTGGTGCGGGACATAGAGCCGGGGGAAATGGTCACCATCACAGAAAAAGGGGTGTCCTCAGAAATGTATGACACCCCGGGAAAACGGGCTTCCTGCATTTTTGAATACATTTACTTTGCCCGCCCCGACAGCGTCATCGACGGTGTGGGTGTCTACCAGGCCCGGCGGAATGCCGGTCGCATTCTGGCGGGAGAATGGCCGGCGGAGGCAGACATGGTGATGGCGGTGCCTGATTCGTCCATCCCGGTGGCCCTGGGGTACGCGGAAGCTTCCGGCATTCCCTATGGAGAAGGCCTGATGAAAAACCGATATATCGGCCGCACCTTCATTCAGCCCACCCAGGCTATTCGGGAACTGGCGGTGAAGTTGAAGCTGAGCCCCATGGCACAGAACATTCGGGACAAACGCCTGGTACTCATTGACGACTCCATTGTGAGGGGCACCACCAGCAAACGCATTGTGGAAACCTTGAAACAGGCAGGAGCCAAAGAGGTTCATGTGCGGGTCAGTTCGCCCCCCGTGGCCTACAGCTGCTTCTTCGGCATCGATACGCCAGACCGGAACCAGCTCATCGGTGCAGTGAAAACCATTGACCAGATTCGCCGGATTATCGGAGCTGATTCCTTGGGGTACCTGAGTCCGGAAGGCCTGGTGGCTTCCATTGGAAAGCCACGTCATCAGTTTTGCCTGGCCTGCTTTGACGGTCGCTATCCCACCGAAGTGCCGGTGCAGACCGGCGGGCAGGCAGAAAACCGTTTTCAACGGCTGGAGGAGGATCATCATGAGTAAAATCACATATCAGGACGCGGGGGTCAACGTGGCAGAGGGGCAGCGCACGGTGGAACTAATGAAGGAAGCCGTCGCCCGCACCTTCACCCCAGGGGTGCTCACTGGCATTGGCTCTTTTGGCGCTCTGTTTCAGCCCGATCTCACCGGCATGACAGAACCGGTGCTGGTTTCCGGCACCGACGGTGTGGGGACCAAGCTGAAGCTGGCCTTTCTCATAGACCGTCACGACACCATCGGACGGGATTGTGTGGCCATGTGTGTCAATGACATTCTTTGCCATGGGGCCCAACCCCTCTTTTTTCTGGATTATCTGGCCACTGGCCGTTTGGAGGGAGAAAAAGCCGCTGCCATTGTGGCAGGAGTAGCCGCTGGCTGTCAGGAGGCAGGGTGTGCTTTGGTGGGGGGGGAAACCGCTGAAATGCCAGGGTTTTATCCTGAAGGGGAATATGACCTGGCCGGTTTTGCGGTTGGGTTGGCAGACCGGAAAAAACTGGTCACCGGCGAAGGCATTCAACCGGGTGATCTTCTCATCGGGCTGGCTTCCTCCGGGATTCACAGCAACGGTTTCTCTCTGGTACGCCGACTGTTGCTGGAAGAAAAAACCTATTCCCTGGATGCGGTGTTGCCGGAACTGGAAAAACCCCTGGGGGAAGTGCTCCTCACTCCCACCCGCATATACGTGAAACCGATACTTTCAGTCATGAAGCATCACCACCTGAAAGGCATGGCCCATATCACCGGCGGCGGTTTTCATGAAAATATTCCCCGCATGCTGCCGGCGGGTTGTCAGGCAGCCATCCATCGGGGAAGCTGGCCGGTACCCCCGGTCTTCAAACTGCTGGCAGAAGCCGGCAACCTGGAAGAAGAAGATCTCTTCACCACCTTCAACATGGGTATTGGGATGGTGATTGCGGTTGCTGAAAAAGAGGCGGAACAAGTGCGGCGCGCTTTGGTGGACCAGGGGGAACAGGCGTGGATCATCGGCAAAGTGACAGCCGGCGAAAAGCAGGTGACCTTATGCAGTTCCTGAACATCAGCGTCTTGATTTCAGGCGGGGGCACCAATCTGGAAGCCCTGCTCCAGGCTATTGAAGCACAGAACATTCCTGCCCGGGTGGTGCAGGTGATCGCCAGTCACCCCGATGCCTATGGCCTCGTCCGTGCTCAAAATCGAGGGATCTCCACAAAGATTCTTCCGGTGAATGAACCGGAAAAAGCCGACAAACTGTTGCTGGAATGGCTGGAAGCGGCTGGCACCCAGCTGGTGGTGTTGGCGGGGTATCTGAAAAAAGTGCCCCTGGCGGTGGTGGCCGCATACTCCAACCGAATGATGAACATCCACCCCTCCCTGATTCCTGCTTTTGCCGGCCCTGGCTGGTACGGCATGAAGGTGCATGAAGGGGTTTGGCAGCGGGGGGTGAAGCTTACCGGTGCCACGGTGCATTTTGTCAACGGCGAGATGGATGGCGGCCCCATTATTCTCCAGGAGGCGGTGGCCCTTTCCCATGAAGATGACCCTGCCGCCATTCAGCAAAAAGTACTGGCGGTGGAACACCGGCTGCTTCCCCGCGCAGTGAGTTTATTTGCAGCCCAAAAACTCCAGGTGGCGGGACACCGGGTAATTCTAAAAGATGAGGTGAGTCAACAATGATCAAACGCGCATTAATCAGTGTATCCGATAAAACAGGCATCGTGGAACTGGCAGAAGCCCTGCATCGCCACGGCGTGCAGCTGATTTCCACAGGAGGCACCGCCAGACTGCTGGCAGAAGCCGGGCTTCCGGTGAAAGAAGTGGCAGAAGTCACTGGATTTCCCGAGTGCCTGGACGGCCGGGTGAAAACCCTGCATCCGGTGATTCATGGGGGGCTGCTGGCCAGACGGCCTGACCCCGCCCATATGAACACCCTGGCAGAAATGCACATCGACACCATTGACCTGCTGGTGATCAACCTGTACCCCTTCAAAGAAACCATGCTGCGCCCAGGGGCAGCCTTTGAAGAGGTGATCGAGCAGATTGACATCGGCGGTCCTGCCATGCTCCGTTCTGCCGCCAAAAATCATGAGTCTGTCACCGTTCTCACCGACCCCGCAGATTACCCTCAGGTGCTGCAGGAGCTGGCTGAGACCGGGGACACCACCTTGGCCACCCGGCGTGATCTGGCGGCCAAGGTGTTTCAGCTCACCAGCCACTATGACAGTCTCATTGCCGGATACCTCACCCGGGCGACCGGGCAGGCGGCGGAGGCAGAAGAACTTCGCTGGCCGGCAACCATGACCCTCACCTTCGAAAAAGCCCAGAATCTTCGCTATGGGGAAAACCCCCATCAGCAGGCGGCTTTTTACCGGGAGCCGGTGACCCTGCCGGGAACCCTGGCTGCGGCCCGTCAGCTTCAGGGCAAAGAACTTTCTTTTAACAACATCAACGATGCCGCCGGTACCCTATCCCTGCTCCAGGAGTTCACAGTTCCCACCGCCGTGGCGGTGAAGCACACCAATCCCTGCGGCGTGGCTTCGGGAGAAACCATTGAAGAAGCCTGGGAAAAAGCTTATGGGGCAGATCCACTGTCCATCTTTGGCGGCATTGTGGCCTTTAACCGCCCGGTGACAGAAACCGTGGCCCAGGGCATACTGCCCATTTTTCTGGAAGTGGTCATGGCACCGGCTTTCACTCCGGAAGCCCTGCAGGTACTGGCAGCCAAACCCAACATCCGGCTGCTGGAAATCGCCGGCATTGACAATGCCCTCCAGGGAACCCTTGATCTGAAACGAGTGCCCGGCGGCCTGCTGGTGCAGCAGGCGGACGATGCCCTCGCCAATCCTCTGGAGTTGAAAACCACCACAGCCCTTACGGATGTCCTGGAGGAAGACCTGCGCTTCGCCTGGAAAATCGTGAAGCACGTGAAATCCAATGCCATTGTCATTGCCAAAAATCAACAGACACTGGCAGTGGGGCCGGGACAGACCAGCCGCATCTGGGCGCTGGAAAACGCCCTGCGGAACACCACCCACGACACCCAGGGTGCTGTGATGGCCTCTGACGCTTTCTTCCCCTTCAGTGACTGCGTGGAAACGGCGGCCCAGGCAGGAATCACAGCCATCATTCAGCCCGGCGGTTCCCAGAAAGATCAGGAATCCATCGAAGCCTGCAATCGCCACGGCATTGCCATGGCTTTCACCGGCATGCGCCACTTCAAGCATTAGGGCATGTGATGAATCAGACAATCAAGCAATCAAATAATCAAGTAATCAATTAGACAACCAAACGGGCAGTTTCTAAAGGAAGCTTCAGCCTTTTCCTGAGTAGATCTTTTTCAAAGATTCTTTAGGTGTTTCAGTTTTTTAGAAGCTTGATTCATGGGATAAAACATAAATGATGATGGATATTGGATAAAATGATGATACGAGGAGTGTCCCACATGAAAATACTGGTCATCGGCAGCGGGGGCAGAGAGCATGCCCTGGTCTGGAAACTGAAACAGTGTGCCACTGTCAGCCGTCTCTACTGCGCCCCGGGTAACCCGGGGATGGCGGCTCTGGGAGAATGTGTCCCCATCCAGGTAGATCAACTCACCGCTCTTAGGGACTTTGCCCTGGAAAAACAGGTGGACCTCACGGTGGTGGGGCCGGAGGTGCCGCTGACATTAGGCATCGTGGATGAATTTCGCCAAGTGGGGCTGCAGATCATCGGCCCTGATGCGAAGGCCGCCAAACTGGAAGGCAGCAAATCCTACGCCAAAGACTTTATGATGAAATACGGTATACCCACCGGACGCTACGAGAAAGCCTTTACCATGGAAGAAGCCTTGTACTTGCTGCAGGATTTCTCCCTGCCCGTGGTCATCAAGGCCGACGGCCTGGCTGCCGGCAAGGGGGTGCTCATCTGTCAGACGCCGGATGAAGCCCGCCAGGCAGTGGTGGACATTCTGGTGAACCAGGTCTTCGGAGAGGCCGGCAGTCATCTGGTGATTGAAGCGTTTTTGGAAGGCACTGAAACATCAGTGCTCTGCTTTGTGGATGGCGAAACCATTCTTCCCATGGCCAGTTCTCAGGACCATAAACGTATCGGCGACGGTGACACCGGCCCCAACACCGGCGGCATGGGGACCTACTCCCCCAACCGGGTGTATACCAATGCCATGGCCCGGCAAGTGAAAGAAAAAATCCTCATTCCCACCCTTCGGGGTATTCAGCAGGAGAAGATGGACTTTCGGGGCATCCTTTTTGTGGGCCTCATGATCACTCAGGAGGGCCCCAAGGTGCTGGAATACAACGTGCGCTTTGGCGACCCGGAAACCCAGGTGGTGATTCCCCGGCTGAAAACAGATCTGTGCACGGTCTTCAGCCAGATGCTGAACAGGAACCTGTCGCGTCTTCATCTGGAATGGAAGCCGGAAGTGGCAGTGTGTGCGGTGCTGGCTTCCGGAGGCTACCCGGGCGACTATGCAACGGGTATTCCCATTTCCGGTCTGGATGAAGTGGCGGAGGATATACTTGTTTTCCATGCGGGAACCGGAATGGACGCAGAGCAACTGGTTACTGCCGGGGGACGGGTGCTGAACGTAACGGCCCTGGCTCCCACGGTTGACGAGGCCCGGGAAAAAGTTTACAATGCAGTGGAGCGTATCACCTTTGAAGGAAAGACCTGCCGCCGGGATATTGGACTGACTTAAAAGATGCCAGGGGTTGAGGCGGTGATTGCTGCCGCTTGAAACCATGGGCATGGTCCTGGAGCGACGGTGTTTCCTCAAAAGAGAGGAGATCATCCATGCATAGTGCACAACAGAAAAGAAGCGGCCATGTCAGCTGCCGGAAGCCGGGTCTGAAACAACCGCTGCTCATAGTGATGGGATTATTGCTGCTGGTGTTTTGGGTGTCGGGCTGCGGTCCGTCCCAAAGCCAGCAAAATCAGGAAAACGCGTCGGAATCGCCGGCAGTAACAGAGGCTCCGGCTCCAGTGCCTTTAGAGATGAAGCCGCCGGTGGAAGTGCCCGTTTCTCAGCAACAGAGTCAGGAAGGCATCACAGTGAATCTGGAACACCTCCAGCTGCTGAGTCAGGCCGATTTTGGTGACGGACGTACCAGCGACGCCGTCAAACTGTCGGTGACGGTGGAGCAGGAACCAGGCATTTTCCTTCGGGCATACCCGGATGGGGGGCGGCTGCTGCTGAACACCGGCGAAGAAATATCCACGGCGAAAGGGGAATTTCACGAAACCTATGCCGATGGCACTCTGAAAAAAGGGGATTTATACTTTCCCCTGGCTCTTACCCGTCCCGAAGAAATTACTCATGTCCGGTTTGTGATGGAAGGACCGGCCAATCAATACTTCACGGTGGTGGGGGAAGACTTTGTTTTTGAAGTGTCGGTGAACCATCCCGATCATCAACCGGTGGAGCGTCAGGAGCTGATTGAACGGGCCTACGCACATGCAGAAAAACTGGCTGCTGCCCCAGGCGTGACAGAATCCAGGCGATTGGCCCTGGTGGAAAACCTGGGGGATATCACCCTTCATGTGATCGACGTGGTCCTTTATGAAGCAATGGAACACCCTTTCGCGGCATTTTTAAAGGTGGAGGAACCGGTGAATTTCATCGCCCTCACCCTGGCAATTGAGAACACCAGTGACAACCAACTGACCTTTTCCAGTGCCCGCAGCCGGCTGCGGCTGAATGGTGGCGAAGCCCTGGCAGCAGATCAGCTCATGAGCCAATACCTGAGCCCTGACTACGCGCCGGGAGGCATCAAAACCGGTGTTGTGTTTTATCTGATCCCGGAAATGCTTCCTGCAGAACTGGAGACCCTGGAACTGCTGACTGAGGTGGTACTGCCGGGGAAAGACCCTGAACCGGTTACGCTGCAGTTACCCATTCAATAAGAGCGCGCTCTTGATAATGCGACTAAGATTAAGATCCTGATAGTGAGACTACCTGTTAGGTTGACTGCAACAACGCTGGTCAAAAATGATGAGAAGAAAGATTTTGGCAGCGATGCTGAAGTCTTTTTTTCATTTTGTTTGATTAGAATCATGACGGAAAACTGCGTGAGAAAAAATACATTGATCTGAATCGATATAAAAGTCGGACAATTACAAAAAAACCCAAAAAAAGGAAGATTCTGTGATTGAAGCCGGGAGAATTTTATGTTAAAATGTGAAAAAGCGTTTTGCAATGCGAAATTATAAAATGACATCAATAGATCCGAACACGATTCGACAGAGCCGGGAGAGGGTGATAATCACATTACAGAGAATGTCCTAAAATACGATCCGAACCAGCAGCAAGATCGGATCAGAGGGGTGATCCATCCAACATGACGCAACGGGACTATGTTGTCAAATCGGTTGTGAAAGCACTGGATATTCTGGAAATGCTGGATCAGGAAAAAGAACTGGGAATCAGTGAGCTGGCAGAAAAACTGCAGTTGGATAAAAGTACCGTGCACCGGCTGGTAACCACTTTAAAGATGAAGGGGTATGTGACACAAAACCAGACCAATCAAAAATATGCCAACAGTATCAGGCTTTTTGAGATGGGCAATCGGATGATTGAGGGCATGGGGTTCCGGCGGCAGTGCCAACCCTACCTGGAAGAGCTTGCCATGCGCACCCACGAAACCGTGAACCTGGCCATCCAGGATGGTCATGAAATCATCTACATTGATAAAATTGAAAGTCGAGCCACCATTAAGGTGGATCTGGGCATCGGGAAGCGATTGCCCATGTACTGCACCGGTCTGGGAAAAGCCATTCTGGCCTGGCTGCCGGAAGAAGAACTGGATCAGCTCTATGGTGAAACTGTTTTCAAACCATATACACCTAAAACCCTGACAACACTTCAGGCCTTAAAGGAAGCGTTGGCGGTCATTCGTCAGCAGGGGTACAGCCTGGACGATGAAGAATATGTCGTTGGGTTAATGTGCGTGGCAGCGCCCATCTGGAATCATCAGAGACGCCCCATTGCAGCCATCAGTGTGGCAGTGCCTGAGTACCGTTTTAAGGAAGGGCTGGTAACGACAGACTATGGGGAGGTGGTGAAGGAAATCAGCGAAAAAATGTCAAGAGAATTGGGATGTCGGCAGGAAAACAAGTAAACATACAGGTGCAGGGGAAAGGAGCGAGAAACGTGAACTTATCCATCCGAAAAATTGTTATGTCGGGTATTTTAGGTGCGGTCTCCATTTTGTTAGGCGTGACGGGTCTGGGATTCATTCCGGTGCCCACGCCGGCAGGTCATGCCACCATCATGCATGTACCGGCGATTCTGGGAGGCGTACTGGAGGGACCCATTGTCGGTATGCTGTCAGGAGCCATCTTTGGGATCTTCAGCTTTTTGAGGGCCACCAGCCCCATGTTTACAGATCCTCTCATTGCCATCTTCCCCCGCCTGTTCATTGGCGTTACTGCCTATTATGCCTATGTGGCAACCAAGCGGATTAACCCCATTCTGGCCTACGTGCTGGCAGGGGCTGTGGGCACTGCCACCAATACCATTCTGGTGCTGGGCATGGCATCCATTCGCGGATTCTTCCCTGCCAGTGTGGCCCTCTCCATCGGGGTGCTGCACGGGGTGCCGGAAGTCATCGTGGCAGCCATTCTGGTGGTTGTTTTGGGCAAAGGCCTTGAACGGGTTCGTGGTGCTCAGGGCGATGTCATTGAAACAGACGACGACTTGTAAAGACTGAATCGAACCAACCGGGGAAAACAACAGTCGGCAGGCCTTATGGATTGCCGGCTGTTGCTTCGGAACAGGAGTGATAACCTTGGAAAAGCTGATTGAAGTCAAAGACCTGACTTTTGTCTATGGCCGGGGAACAAAGCAGCCGGTGAAGGCACTAAAAAATGTGAACCTGGATATTATGCGGGGTGAGTTCCTAACGATACTGGGTCACAACGGCTCAGGCAAATCCACCCTGGCACGTCATTTCAATGGGCTGTTGACACCTTCAAAAGGGGAAGTGCTGGTGGATGGCATTTCTGTCAAGGATAAAAGCAAGCTATGGGAAATTCGCAAACGTGTGGGCATGGTGTTTCAGAATCCGGATAATCAGATTGTCAGCACCGTGGTGGAAGAGGATGTGGCTTTTGGGCCTGAAAATCTGGGCATACCGGCGGATGAAATTCGGCAGCGGGTGGACTGGGCACTGGAAACGCTGAATATGACTGAATACCGCCGGGAAGAGCCTCACCAGCTGTCAGGCGGCCAGAAACAGCGGGTGGCCATTGCCGGTGTGCTGGCAACGCGCCCCGAATGTATTGTGCTGGATGAACCGACGGCCCTGCTGGACCCCATTGGCCGGAATGAAGTGATTGAGGCGGCTAAAAAGTTGAACCGGGATGAAGGCATCACCGTGGTGCTCATTACCCACTTTATGAACGAAGCCATTGAAGCAGACCGCATCGTGGTCATGGACAGAGGGGAAATCACACTTTCGGGTACACCCCGGGACATTTTTGATCAGGTGGAACTGATTCGTGAATTGGGCCTGGATATCCCCATGGCCACACAGATCGCCCTTGGCCTGCGCCAGCGGGGCATTCAGGTGGCAGACCATATTCTGGCGGCAGAGGAGTTGGTGAACAGCCTATGTCCATCATCGTAGAAAACCTAAACCATCGCTACAAAGCAGGCACCCCCTTTGAAAAACAGGTGCTGTTCGGTATCAATCTCGCCATCGGCGACGGGGAGTTCGTGGGTCTCATTGGCCCCACCCAGTCGGGAAAAACCACGCTGGCTCAGCATTTCAACGGATTGTTCATTGCCAGAGAGGGAAAAGTACTGGTGGACGGAAAAAATCTGGCAGACAAAGAAACGGATATCGTGGCCGTGCGCCATCAGGTGGGGTATGTGTTTCAAAGCCCGGAGCACCAGCTTTTTAAGGAAACCGTTGGGGAGGACATTGCCTTTGGGCCGGTGAACCAGAAATGCAGCAAAGATGAAGTGGACCACCGGGTGCGGGAATCAATGGCACTGGTGGGACTGGATTACGACATCTTCTACAAACGGGATATTTTTGCCCTCAGCGGCGGCCAAAAGCGAAGGGCAGCCATTGCCGGTGTATTGGCAGGGCATCCCCGGGTGCTGGTGTTGGACGATCCCACCGCTGGGCTTGATCCCCGGGGGCGGGAAGAAATTCTGGAAGTCATTGGTCGTCTCCATGAAGAACGGGACATGACCATTGTCTTCATTTCCAATACCATGGAAGACGTGGCCCGAATGGCCAAGCGCATCATCGTCATGAATGAAGGCACCATTTTTGCAGAGGGAGCCACCCGGGAAATTTTCTCTGAATGGGAGAAGCTCCGGGAGATCGGTCTTGGAGTTCCGGAAACCATTGTGATTATGCAACAGCTGGCGGGAAGAGGCATGAAAGTGCCTGTGGATACCCTGACGGTGGAAGAAACCGTTGAAGCCATTGTGAAAGAAATGACCGGAGAAAGGGGGCGTGCTGCGTGGAACTAACAAAAGACATTACTTTGGGGGTCTATATTCCCCGGAAGACCACCGTGCATCAGGCAGACCCCCGCAGCAAGATTTTACTGACCATCCTGTTGATTACACTCTTGTTTTTCATTAAAACCTACACGGCGTATGGGGTCTATGCTCTCTTTGCCCTTTTCTTGGTGTGGATATCGCAAATTCCCCTGGGGTATGCAGTGAAAGGATTAAAACCCATGATTCCGGTGCTGATCATCATGTGGGTTTTTCAGCTGTTCTTACAGAAACCGGACCATGCCCAGGTAATCTTCTCACTGGGATTTCTGGAAGCCACCGATGTGGGGCTGCGCATGGGAACCCTCATGTCCATTCGCGTATTGCTGCTGTTTCTCATCACCACCATACTCACCATGGCCACCTCCATGGTGGAGCTGACAGATGGCATTGAAGCACTGCTGAAACCCTTCCGCAAAATCGGAGTACCATCCCATGAACTGGCCATGACCATGGTGATTGCGCTTCGCTTCGTGCCCACTCTGGCAGAAGAGATGGAAAAAATTGTGAAAGCACAGATGGCCCGGGGAGTTGATTTTGACAGGGGGAATTTTATTCAGAAAACCGCCAAGGTGTTTCCCATCTTCCTGCCCCTTTTCCTCAACGCTTTCAAGCGGGCAGAAGATTTAATCATCGCCATGGAAGCCCGTAATTACACTGGTGGCGGCGGGCGCACCAAAATGCGGCAGCTGCGCATGGGGCCGGCAGATACCAAAGCCTTTGCAGCGGTGCTGTTCTTTACCCTGATACTGGTGGCGGTGATCCGTCTGTTTCCGCCGCCTATTCAGATTTAAACAAATCAACAGGGGATTATTAGAAAATGTGACGATGATCATTGGAATGCGAAGAAAAGAGCTGGTTTTCGCCACTGTGAGCAGGATACAGGACATGACTGGAGAATCATTTCACAGCTTTAAAAGAGCTTCGCAGTGTGAATAAAGTGTGAGGGAGGTAAGAAGATGAACGGTACACTGACAGATATCCAGGGCATCAAAGTTGGTCACGCCCAGAATGAAGCGGCGCTTACCGGCTGTACTGTCATCTTGTGTGAACCCGGCGGTGTTGCCGGGGTGGATGTCAGGGGGGCGGCTCCGGGAACCAGGGAAACGGATCTGCTTCACCCGGTGAAAATGATGGATCAGGTTCACGGCATTTTGCTCTCCGGCGGCAGTGCTTTTGGATTGGACGCCGCCGGTGGTGTCATGCGGTACCTGGAAGAAAGAGGTGTCGGCTTTGATGTGGGAGTGGCCCGGGTGCCCATTGTACCGGGAGCTGTTCTCTTTGATCTGATGATTGGTGACCCGGCAGTGCGGCCTGATGCTGCCATGGGTTATGAAGCCTGCCGGCAGGCCACAACAGACCCGGTGCCCCAGGGTTGCGTGGGGGCCGGCACCGGAGCCACTGTGGGAAAACTCTTTGGCCCCAAATATGCGACAAAATCAGGCATTGGCAGTGCCTCAATGAAAATAGGCGGGGGCGTGCGGGTGGCGGCGCTGGTGGCCGTCAATGCCTTTGGTGATGTGGTGGACCCGGAGAGTCAGGCCATTTTAGCCGGAGCGCGCACACCGGTTACCGGAGGGTATGCCAACTCAGCCAAGTTGCTGATGGGCGATTTGAACCGCATTATCGCAGGGTTTCATACCAACACCACCATTGGAGTTGTGGCTACCGATGCCGCCCTGACCAAGGCAGAAGCCTCAAAAGTGGCCCAGATGGCCCACAACGGTTACGCCAGGGCCATTCGACCGGTACACACCCAATATGACGGTGATACCATTTTTGCCCTGTCTCACGGGACGAAAAAAGGGGATGTGAATGCCATTGGGTTTGTCGCATCACTGGTGATGGAGGCGGCCATTCTCAATGCGGTGAAGCATGCCGTTCCTGCAGGGGGATTGCCGGCCGGGTCGCGGCAGTGAGTGTCGTTTTCTGAAAATCATCAACCATCATTATTGATAGGACCACTGAACAGGACCATTGAACAGGAGGCATTGAATATGGCAGCAGTCACCATACCTGCATTACAGAAAATGAAAGCAGAAGGCATCAAAATCAGCATGACCACCGCCTATGACTATCCCACCGCCTGCCTGGTGGAAAAATCAGGCATTGAAATAATTCTGGTGGGTGATTCCCTGGCCATGACGGTTTTGGGAATGGACTCCACCGTACCGGTGACCATGGATGAAATGATTCATCATATCAAACCTGTGGTGAAGGGAGCGCCCACGCCTTTGATTGTGGGAGACATGCCCTTTGGGTCATACCAGGTCTCTCCGGAGGAAGCCGTTGCCAACGCCATCCGTTTGATGAAAGAGGGAGGCTGTGACACCGTGAAGCTGGAAGGCGGCAGCGATATGGCGCCCATTGTGAAACGAATTGTGAAGGCAGGCGTTCCGGTGATGGGACACATTGGCCTGACACCTCAGACAGTCTCCATGCTGGGGGGGTTCAAGGTGCAGGGCAAGGGAGAAGCGGCGGCAAAAGTGCTGCTTCAGGATGCCCTGGATCTGCAGGAAGCCGGGGCCTGGGGATTGATTATTGAAGCGGTGCCGGAGAATGTGGCCAGGCTCATCACTGAAAAAGTCACCATTCCCACCATCGGTATTGGCGGTGGTCGGCACTGTGATGGTCAGGTGTTAGTGTTTCATGATATGTTCGGTCTGTTCGATAAGTTTCTTCCCAAATTCGTCAAGCAGTATGCCCAACTGGGAGAACAGATTGTGGCTGGGCTGGAAACTTTTAAAGACGATGTGCGGGAAAGTCGTTTTCCCGAAGAAAAACATGTTTTTGGCGGCGTGACGGAAGAAGAGCTGAAACGGTTATACTAAGGAGTGACACCATGAAACCTCTGGAAAAAGTGGTTGACTATGTGGATCAGGAAGCATTGGTGACGTTGACACAGCAGCTGATTCGGGTCAAAAGCGTGTATGACCCGGAGGTGCCTGGGGCCAATGAAGAAGCTGTCGCCGGCCTGGTGGCCGACACGCTGAAAAGCATGGGCCTGAAGGTGATGATGGAAGAAGTGGTGCCAGGAAGACCCAACGTGGTGGGGATTCTGGAAGGCACGTCCCCCGGCAAAACCCTGTTGATGGAAGGGCACACCGATGTGGTGACTGCTGGAGATTTGGATGAATGGTCAGAGGATCCTTTTGGTGGTGACATCAAAGGAGAACGTATTTATGGCCGGGGTGCCTGCGATACCAAGGGAAACCTGGCAGCAGCCATCATGGCGGTAAAAGCCATCCAGGATGCCGGCATTCCTTTTAAAGGGCGCATTCTGTTGTGCATACCCGTGGATGAAGAGGGGCTCATGCTGGGCATCAAAGACTTTATTAAACGGGGATGGGCAGATGAAGTGGATGCTGCCATCATCTGCGAGCCGGAAGAAAACCACCTGTGCATTGCTCAGAAGGGTGCCCTGCGCATGGCCCTGCGGGTTTTTGGAAAAATGGCCCATGGGGCCATGCCTCTGGCGGGCATAAACCCCAACTGGGGGATGGCAGCGGTGATCACCGGGCTGGAAAAACTCCAACAGGCTGAAATCCAGCGTCTGGGTAAAGATCCTCTTCTGGGATACCCCAGCATCACCCCCACCATTCTGAAAGCCCCTTATAAAGGAGAGGCCCAAATCAATGTGATCCCCAAGGAATGCTACATGACATTGGACATCCGCACCATTCCGGGACAGGAGCACAGCGTGCTCATCAGCCAGGTGCAGGAAATATTGGACCAGATTTCTGCTGAAAGACCGGAGTTCAAGGCAGAAATGGAAGTGCTGGAAGAACGGCCCTGGACGGCAACAGACAAAGAACACCCGGTGGTGCAGGCCATGGACAGGGCTTACCGGCAGGTGACAGGGAAGGAACCCACCTATAACGGCGTGCCCGGGGCAACAGACGGCACCTTCCTTCACGCCTGGAAAAACATCCCCATCATCACCACGGGAGCCGGTGACCGGCTGATTCCCCATCAGGCAGATGAGTACGTGGATATTCCCCAACTGGTGGAAGCGTGCCGCCTCTTTGCTCTGGCTGCCCTTTACTATCTCAATGAATAAGGCGATCTGCGAGCATCTGATTGACATTGGTGTTAATGAAATAATTGCTTTAAGCTGGGCGACTGATAATTTAGCCGTCTTAGACTGCAAACAAAATATGATGAAGACAAGGGATTTGGTAAAGGACAGCCTTGGAAATCTTGTCAGTGTTTTTTCGAAAAGGAACGAAAACCGCCAGCGCCTGCTGTTTGAGCGCAGCGAGTTCAGGCGCTGTTTTCGAGACGTTCGACTAAAAACACACAAGATTGGAATCAGCTGGCCTGGCTAAAGCCCTTAGTCTTCAGCCTCGGGCGACTGATAATTTCGGTCGCCTTTTTGCAGTGGTGACCTGAAGGCGAAATTCGTCGGTAAGGGTGGGAAAAACTGGTCAGACCCCCTGTCTAATGGTATAATGAAGCCAATATATCAAGCAACGATTTTGAGGAGGCTGACGCATGAATCAGGAAATGGACCAGTTGGCAGTCAATACCCTGCGGGTACTGTCTGCTGAAGCAGTTGAAAAGGCAAACTCCGGTCATCCCGGGCTTCCCATGGGTTCCGCGCCCATGGCGTATACCCTGTGGTCAAGGCACATGAATCATAATCCCAAGAACCCGGCCTGGAAAAACCGGGACCGCTTTATACTTTCCGCAGGGCATGGTTCCATGCTGTTGTATTCCCTGTTACATCTTTTTGGTTACGATTTGAACATGGAAGAGCTGAAATCCTTTCGCCAGTGGGACAGCCGTACCCCCGGGCATCCTGAATTTGGGCACACCTCCGGGGTGGAAACCACCACGGGCCCCCTGGGACAGGGATTTGCCAATGGAGTGGGCATGGCCATGGCTGAAGCCCGTCTTGCAGCTCAGTTCAACAGAGAAGGTTACCCGGTGGTTGACCATTACACTTACGTACTGGCCGGCGACGGCTGCATGATGGAAGGCATCAGCAGCGAGGCTGCCTCACTGGCCGGCACTCTGGGCCTGGGCAAACTTATCGTGCTGTACGATTCCAACCGCATCTCCATTGAAGGCGATACTGATCTGGCGTTTCGGGAAGATGTGAAAAAACGCTTTGAAGCCTATGGCTGGCAGGTGCTGCAGGTGAAAGACGGTAATGATCTGGAGGCCATCAATGCGGCACTGGTGGAGGCGAAAAACGACAAAGTCCGCCCCGCCATGATTGAAGTGGTGACAGAAATTGGGTACGGCTGCCCGGCCAAACAGGGAAAGGCGTCAGCCCATGGAGAGCCCCTGGGTGCGGAAAACCTGAAGGCCATGAAGGAAAACCTGAACTGGCAGGAAGAACCCTTTAAAGTGCCGGCATCAGTCTCCCGGCAAATGGAATCCGAAATGGAAAAGGGCATGAAGGCAGAAGCGGCCTGGGAACTGATGCTCAGTGACTACTTCACTGCCTATCCGGAAATGGAGACGGCCTGGGACCAGTGGTTCGGAAATGCCTGGATGCAGGATGTCATGGAAGACGAAAGTCTGTGGCAGTATGACAAGCCCAATGCCACCCGGTCTGCTTCAGGAGACATCATTAACCGTCTGGCAGAGAAGGTGCCCAACCTTATTGGAGGTTCTGCCGATCTGGCGCCTTCCACCAAAACACTCATGAAGGCTCACGGTGACTTTCAGAAAGAAAACCACGCCGGCTCCAACCTGCGATTCGGGGTGCGTGAACATGCCATGGCGGCCATCATCAACGGCATGGCCCTTCACGGCGGGCTCCGGGTATTTGGTGCCACTTTCTTCGTCTTTACCGACTACATGAAAGGGGCTATGCGCCTGTCATCCATTATGGGAGTTCCGGTGACCTATGTGCTTACCCACGACAGCATTGGAGTGGGTGAAGACGGCCCCACCCACCAGCCCATTGAACATCTCATGGCATTGCGCAGTGTTCCTAACATGATTGTGTTCCGTCCCGCTGATGGCAAAGAAACCGCCATGGGTTGGAAGGCGGCTCTTAGCAGCACCAACACACCGGTGTCGCTGGTGCTGACCCGGCAAAATCTGCCCCTGTATGCAGAAACCGGGGCCGATGCGCTTAGGGGCGGCTATGTGCTGAAAGATGCCGGCGCCGGAGAGCCCCAGGTGCTTCTCATGGCTTCCGGCTCTGAAGTGGCCACCATTATGACGGCGGCAGATGATCTGGCGGCCAAGGGAATTGCCAGCCGGGTGGTCAGCATGCCTTCCTGGGAACTATTCGAAATACAACCCGAAAGTTACCGTCACCAGGTGCTGCCACCGGCCCTGCGTAAACGGATTGCCGTGGAAGCCGGCAGCGGTTTGGGCTGGTATAAATATACCGGGTTGGATGGCCGGGTGATTTCCCTTGATCATTTCGGTGCATCGGCACCGGGTGAGTTACTCTTTGAAAAATTTGGCCTGACACCCGAAGCGGTGGTGGAAGCGGCAGAAGCGCTGGTGGGCCAGTAAGTCATACCAGCAAGCCATAATAGTACCAATAAGAAATCACCGGGAGAAAGTTCCCGGTGATTTTTGCGTGGCTGGTATTTTCTGCTATAATAAAACAACAGAGATTGACTGATAAAGTTGAAATACGCTGTTGCGCATTCCTGCAAGTAATCATGGCCTAATTATTGGGGATGCGCAGTACCTGGCCGGCCCTGAGGCTGGAAGCATCGGTGATGTTATTGTAGCTCATGATTTCAGGGTAGCGGCTTCCGTCGCCATAGAAACGAAGGCTGATGGCATAGAGGGTGTCCCCTGACTGAACAGTGTAGCTGGTGTGAGGTTCAGTGGATGCCGGCGGCGGGGTGGCCGGCGGAGAGGTTTCGTTATTGGGAGAATCCTCACCCGGATCTTCAGTTCCTGGTGTTTCACCAGGTTCTTCCGATTCATCTCCACCGGGTATCTCCTGGTCAGATGGATCACTTGCCGGCACTTCAGGGGTTTCCATTACCGGCGGTGTTTCGGCCACTTCATCGGCAGGTTCCCGGTTCAGAATGCGGTTGATACCCATGATTCCAAGAAATAACAGCAGGAGGGCAGCCAATGTCACCAACAGGGTTTGGCGTCGGCGGGCCCTTTTGCTCCGGCGTCCCACCCGGCGTTCCCGGGTGAGTAAAAAGGGTCGTTCTGGTGCGTCTGGATGGTCTGGCATCATTAAAATGTCTCCTTCCTCGTTGTTGGATGCAGTCCGGGTTCTTGTACTGCGAGGCTCAATCGGTGACGGCGGCCGGTGATCCTGACTGAGGCGCGTTTTGAAAAAAATGGGGTTGAAATCTTTTTGTACAGCCTGTATGTCCGGGTACTCTCCCAGATAACAGCGATGAATAATGCCGGCCACCTCTGGGTGAGACCCTTCCTGCACTTCGTCCAATCGGGCATAAAGAGAATTGCCATACACACAGAGAAGAAAGTCGCCGATACGCTGCAGGTAACTTGGCCATGAGGCACTAAGGTCTTCGGGAGAGAAAAAAAGAATGTTATTCAGACATACAATTTTCCTGTCGACCACCGAGATGTTCCCGAAAGAAGAAAGAACATACCTCACCACCAAGGGCAATGGCTCCATGACCAGCAACTTATTCAGGTAGTTGCTGACAATCTGTCCCTTTTCATAAGGGTTTAGAATGGTATTGGTGACAAAGGAAGGGAATGGTTTGCCGGGACATTGTTTTGAAACGGTGTAGAAAACATCTTCCACCAGAAAAAAATCATCGAAAAACTGTTTCATTTCCCGATCAAAATGCTGAAAAGCCTCCATCACGGGTTCGCCGGCCTCCAGATCCCGGAAAGCCGTGACGTATACTGGTGTTTTAGACTCGGAAAACAGGTCCTGCGCCAGATAAATCCGCTGAAAGGCGTCCTGGTGAAGCACCTCTTCCACTTGATACTGGTCGTTGATGAGCATTTCCCGGTTCATGCTGAATCCCTCCCCGTGGCTTCCGATCAATGGCGGACTGCCCCTTCTGTATACATATTCGATGGAAAGCCTGAAATTCCTTTTTATTTCATGATTTTTTTTGAAGTGCCATAAACTCGGTTTCTAAAACCACGGATGGCGTATCTTTGTTCGTTGAATCAATACCCTTCATAGGAGGGTCTTACACCGGCAAATGTCAGGAGAATATTCATGAAGCGAACAGAAGAAAAAAAACAAACTCAGTTGTCGCACTTTGCTGCGGTTCTGAAAAAGCACTGCGATGCCACCAGGTTCTCGCGCTGCCTGATGGCATTCGTCATACCAATGCTGGTGGTGCCACTGGTGATGGTGCAGAGCGTCCCGGTGGAAGCGGCGCTGGATAATCCTTACCTTCAAAGGCAGCAGCTGGTGTTGCGGGTGGCCTTTGATCCCCGGCTGGCACCGCTGCAGTATGAGACGTCGGAGGGTTACCAGGGGTTCAGTATTGATCTCATGGAAACCATGGGGAGACGAAATGATTTTCAGGTTCAATGGGTGCCCATGACCATGACGCAGGCGCAGCAGAGCCTTCAGGAAGGCGCGATTGACGTGATCATGGGGATTGACTACCAGGCCCGGCTGGCGCCGGAGATGGAGTTCACCGAACCTTTTTTTTCCTCAACAGTGGGGCTCATGGTACCGGCGGGTGCCACCGACATCGAATCCATTGCTGATTTGTCTGAAAAACTGGTGGCCATTCAACGACATTCCCTGGAGCACGATTTTCTTCAGAATGTGTGGCGTATCAATTTCAACACCACTGAAAATCTGGTGGACGGTCTGGCACTCATGGAAATGGATCGGGCAGAAGCGCTGGTGGGAGACCGGCTGGTTTTGCAGCATGCCCTGTCGGAACTGATGCTGGAGGAGGAATATCAGTTTGTCAGCAGCTATGTGATCCCTCTGGAGTACGCCATGGCGGTTAAAAAAGAGAACTTTGGTCTGTTGAACCTGCTGAACCGGGGGTTGCAACAGGCGAAGGGCCAGGGAATCCATCATGAGTTACAGGAAAAATGGTTTGGCAGTAACCTTCTCCAGGCCCGGCTTGAACAAACCCTCAAAGCACTGGGGTTTATTCTGGCCCTGATTTTTGGCGTCTTTCTCATCAGCTTGTGGTGGAACCGCATGCTGCAAATGGAGGTGCAACGAAAAACCGGCGAATTGAAGGCAGCCAACCGGGATCTGGAATACCAGATTCTGGAAACCCGCAATATGAGTGGGTTAATGGAGCAAATCATGCGAAACAGCCCCCGGGGATTGGTAACGGTGGATCGAAAAGGTCTGGTGACCGCACTGAACCCCCGGGCCCAGGAACTCACCGGAGAAGCTGAATCTCTGAAAGATAAGCCTTATACAGCATCACCCCTCTTGAAAACCCTGCTGGAAACGCGTCTGAAGCATGTGCTGGAAGAAGGGGTTCAGTATGTGGGAGGGGAACTGCGCTGGCAGCCGGAAGAGAAGGGCAGTCGGGTGGATATTCGCTACACCCTTTACCCTGCCAGAGATGTGGAAAAACAGATTACCGGCATGATTCTTACGCTGGAAGATATAACAGAGGAGCGAAAGCAGCGGGAGCAGGGCTTTGAGCGGGAAAAAAGCCGGGCTCTGCATCAGGTGGTGGCAGGAATTGCTCATGAAATCCGAAATCCCCTCACATCCATCAAAACCTTTGTGGAACTGATCCCGGCAAAGATTCTAAATCCCCAGTTTCAGGAGAACATCGTGCGGCATGTTCCCCGGGAGGTGGAGCGGGTGAGTCAGCTCATTGAAAGCCTCATCGACTATGCCCGGCCACGGCCGCCCAACCGGGAAGTATGTGATGCGGCTGAATTATTGAGGTCCTGCACGGCATTGTTCGAACCCGTCTTCAACAGCAAGGGATTTCAGCTGAAAAGCCGGCTGGAGAAGGGTTGTGTGATTCAGGCGGACCGGGATCAAATTAAACAGGTGTTGGTCAACTTTCTGTTAAATGGGCTGGAAGCCATGGAAATGCGTGTCAATGAAGAGGAAACAACGATGCCGCTATCCATGACCACCAGTTGCCGCTTAGAAGGCGCCCATGTGTGGATTGATCTGAAGGATGAAGGGGTGGGCATGAGCCCGGAAGAGCTGAAGAACATTCTGGAACCTTTTTATTCCACTAAAAAAGAGGGTACCGGTCTGGGGCTGCCCCTGTCCAAACGGTATCTGGAAGACAATGGAGCTGTACTCAGCTTTGAAAGCGAAAAAGGACAGGGCACCATTGTCCACCTGCAGTTTGAGAGGATGACGGATCATGGATAAAATTCTGATTGTGGATGACGAAATTTCCATTTGTTCTTCCCTGACATTTGCCCTGGAAGATCGTTTTGATGTGCAGGCAGTTACTGACGCCTCTCAGGCCATGCAACTGGCCCGACAGGAGACCTTCCATCTCTGTCTGTTGGATCTGAAGATCGGGCAGGTGAATGGTATTGATGTGCTGGAGCAGATGAAAGCCATTCAGCCGGAGATGGTGGTGATTATGATGACTGCCTATGCCTCCATCTCTTCATCGGTGGAAGCCATCAAAAAAGGGGCTTATACTTACCTCACCAAGCCCCTGCACATGGAAGCCATGCTGTCGGTGATTGAACAGGCTCTGGCATACCAGCGGCTGAACCGGCAGCTGGAGTATCTCAGCAGCGAGCTGGCTGAAAAATACACTGACAAGGGCATTATCGGAAACAGCCCTCCCATGAAAGTGGTGTTCAGTAAGATTGAAAAACTGAAAGATTTGGACACCAGTGTGTTGGTAGTGGGTGAAAGCGGTACCGGTAAAGAACTGGTGGCCCGGGCCCTCCATTTCTCAGGCCAGCGGCGAAAGCATCGCTTTGTGGCATTGAACTGTGCTGCAATCCCGGAAAACCTGCTGGAAAGTGAACTGTTCGGGCATCGCAAAGGGGCTTTTTCCGGTGCCAATGCCGATAAACCCGGCAAGTTTGAGTATGCCAATCAGGGAACTCTTTTTCTGGATGAGATCGGCGATATGCCGCTGGGACTACAGGCCAAGCTCCTCCGGGTGCTGCAGCAGAAAGAAGTGACGCCTCTGGGGGCCAACCGCCCCATTCCCCTGGATGTGCGGGTGATTGCTGCCACCAACCAGGACTTAAATGAAAGCGTGCGGCAGGGAACCTTTCGCCAGGACTTATACTATCGACTGAATGTGGTGACGGTGAGCATGCCGGCCCTGCGCACCATGCGGGAAGACTTGCCCCTTTTGTTTCGTCATTTCTTAAAAAGTTTTCAAAAGCCGGGGGAACCGGTGAGAAAACTGTCTGAGGAAGCAGCTCAGGGGCTAATGCACTATGACTATCCTGGCAACATTCGTGAACTGGGAAATATTTTGGAAGGTGCCTGTATCATGGCAGAGGGAGAGATGATTCAGTGGCATGATTTGCCGGAAGAAGTGCGCAAGATCACCCCTATTCCTGACAACAATGGGGAAATGGAGAGGGATGTCTTTTCTGGTCTGGTGGGCATGACGCTGGAAGAAATTGAAAGAAAAGTCATCGAAGCAACCCTGGCCAGCCATGAAGGACACCGGCAAAAAACGGCAGAGGTTTTGGGAATCAGTGAACGGGGGCTCCGGAATAAAATCAACCGGTATTCTTTGGGAACTTCTGACCCTGTGAGCCGGTAGGTTTTGTCCCGGCTCATTTCAACATACCGGCAAAAAATGCCGCAACGGCATAAATTGCCGCAGCATCGAAACGAGCCGCGGGTTTGATAATTATATATCAATATCAGTGGAATCATCGGGGAATTGCCTGTTGTGAGGCCTGTAAAAAGGGTGTTGGCAAGACTGCCGGTGATTTTGATGTTACGGCAAAAAATGCCGGTGATGGCGGGTGAACCGTAAACGAGCCAGTAGTGTTGACAGAGAAAACAACGGCGGGTCACGAAAAAACAGCACCGGGAGAGAAAAAACGCTCCCGGCTGATTTGATGGGATCATGAGGCATTCCCTTACTGCCAGATAATATGATATGAGTTCAATGCGTTGAAATCACGCAAAGAGGAAAGACAAAATGGCAAACGTTTACCAGGCTTATCTTGCCGGCAGTGGGGAAGATGCGGGTGTGGAGAAATGTTTTTTTGCACAACCGGTGATCACTGGCACGATCTTTGCAATTTAACAGAGCAGTGTGTCAGATCGCTTTGACATCAAAAGAAACTAACAAGCAAAGGGGAGAAAAAAATGAAGAAAATCTTAGCAATCCTGTTACTGATGACCATGGTATTGGCAGCCTGTGGCGGCGGTGCATCAGCACCGGCAGCACCGGCACCGGCAGAGTCGGGTGAGGCACCGGCTGAAACACCGGCAGAGGCACCGGCTGCGAGCCGTGACCTGTTTGTCACTGTGGCCACCGGACCCACCAGTGGTGTTTATTATCCCATCGGCGGTGCTTTTTCCAGCATTATTCAGAATGACTTGGGTTTCCGATCCTCTGCCCAGTCCACCGGTGCTTCTGTTGAAAACATCAACCTGATCCTCAACGGTCAGGCAGAACTGGCCATCACCATGGCAGATGCTGTCACGCAGGCTTACCTTGGCTTTGGTGCCTTTGAGGGAGAAGCCCCCAAAGAAGAACTTCGGGGTCTCATGAGCCTTTATCCCAACTATGTGCAGCTGGTCACCATGGAATCCACCGGCATTGAAACCTTCTATGATCTGGAGGGCAAGCGTGTTGGTGTGGGGGCCCCCAACTCCGGAGTTGAACTGAATGCCCGTCTCATGTTTGAAGCCCATGGCATGACCTATGACGATATTCGTCCTGACTACCTGAACTACGGCGAAGCTGTTGACCAAATGAGAAACGGCATGATAGACGCTGCATTTGTTACCTCCGGTATTCCCAACGCCACGGTGATGGATCTGGGAACCACCAATGCCATTCGCATTATCCCCATCGAAGGGGAAGGCATGGAGTACCTGAATGAAAATTATCCCTTCTTCACAGCCAACATTATTCCGGCTGGTACTTATGATAATGAAGAAGATGTTAACACAGCTACCATCATGAATCTGCTGCTGGTACACAATGACTTGCCGGAAGATGCCGTGTATGAGATCACCAAAGGCTTCTTCGATCATCTGGACACCATTCACAGCGCTCACAATGCGGCTAAAGAAAACATCAATCTTGACAGTGTGATGGAGGGAATGGTTGTTCCCCTGCATCCTGGAGCGCAGCGTTACTTCCAGGAAGTGGGAGCCATTGACTAACAGTGAAGACTGAAGCGGGAACCAAGTGGAGGGGGGAAACCTCCTCCTTTCTGCCATTCGCAGGTTTTCGAAAACTTAAATCAAAGCAGCAGGTACTGATACTGGCGGCACTCTGCCTGAGTCTCCTGTGGGGGCTCCTTCGATGGCTGCCAGCAGAGCCGGGGAGCATGATGGTGATCCGCACTGCAAATGACATGGAAGTTCAGTGGCACACAGCTGTTGAAACAGGTGATGTGCTGGTGTTTCACTGGGTTCATTCTGTGGAGCACATTCCCTGGCAGGAAACCTTTGAAGTGACGGCAGAAAACACACTTATGCTGACAGAATCCCGGTTCGCCGGATTTGGTGCCGGTATCCCCCATGAAAATCAGGGAGGGGTGCGGGTGGAAAACGGCTGGGTGATTCTGGATAATATCCAACGGGAGATGAAGCAATACGACTGGATTCATTCCCACACAGCGTTACCTGAAATCTGGCTTAACGGAAAGGTCATGCTGCAGGGAGCTGATCTGCCGCATCATCAACCCCTGACCCTGACCATTGAAGAGAGGTGATTCATTTGAACAGTGAACATGAAAAAAACCGGCAGGAACCGGGGGTTCAGCCGGAAGAAACCATCGAAAAAAGCATCAGGGAACTGGAAATGGAAGCCATGGATGAGAAAAAGCAGCAGGAGCTGCTGGAGAAATTTGACAATGAATCCCGGGTGCGCACTTTCACCAACCGGGGCATGGCGCTTTTTGTGAAGGCGTTTGCCATTGCTGTATCCCTCTATCATTTATACACGGCTTATTTCGGAACACTGGTAACCCTGAAGCACCGTTCCCTCCATGTGGCCATGATTCTGGCCCTGGCCTTTGTGCTTTATCCTGCCTTCAAAAAATCCAGCAGAAACCGGCTGGCCTGGTATGATGCAATTTGCTCGGTGCTGGCCCTGTCGGTCACTGCCTATATTTTTTCGGACTATCTGGGAATTGTTCACCGGGCGGGGGTGCCCAATCAGCTTGACCTCTTTTTCGGTGTGGTTCTCATTTTTCTGGTGCTTGAGTCAGCCCGGCGGGTTACGGGCTGGGCGCTGCCTCTCATGGGCGTTATTTTTATATTGTATGCACTCTTTGGGCGTAACATGCCTGGTTTCTTCGGCCACCGGGGCTACAGCTGGACACAGATCGCCAATCATTTGTTTGTTTCCACCGACGGGGTGTACGGAACCGCTGTTGGGGTGGCTTCCACCTATATTTTCCTCTTTATATTGTTTGGTGCTTTTATGAACAAGTCGGGAATGGGACAGTTTTTCAATGATATTGCACTGGCCTTTGCCGGTCACACCAAAGGCGGACCAGCAAAAGTGGCGGTGATTGCCAGCGGCTTTCTGGGGAGTATTAACGGGGCAGCTGTTGCCAATGTGGTGACCACCGGGGCCTTTACCATACCCCTGATGAAACGTACCGGTTACAGTGCAGATTTCTCCGGCGCGGTGGAAGCTTCCGCCTCTGTGGGTGGGCAGCTGCTGCCTCCCATTATGGGTGCGGCAGCGTTTATCATGGCAGAGGTGCTGGGTGTTCAGTACCGGGTCATTGTGATGGCAGCGATTCTGCCGGCTCTGCTGTACTATTTGGGCATTATGGTGCAGGTACAGATGAGGGCTTCGAAAAACGGACTGGAAGGCTTGCCAAAAGACCAGCTGCCCACCATTGGTGAGGTCATGAAAGAACGGGGACATTTGCTGCTCCCATTGATTTTCCTCGTTTACATGCTCTTTTTCAGTGGTCGGACCATCATTTACTCAGCTTTTCTCACCATCGTGGTGACCATTCTGGTGAGTATGCTGCGTCCAGCCACCCGCATGAACTTTAAGGATTTCCTGGACGCCCTTGATGCCGGTGCTCGTTCTTCAGTACCTGTGGCCCTGGCATGTGCAGCGGTGGGTCCCATTGTGGGGGTTGCCAGCATCACCGGGTTTGGACTGAGCATGGCCTACACCATTGTGTCTCTTGGAGGAACCAGTCTTCTCTTCACCCTCATGTTCACCATGCTGACCTGTATTATTCTGGGAATGGGATTGCCCAGTATTCCGGCGTACCTGATTACCGCCACCATGGCGGCTCCGGCACTGGTGCAACTGGGAATTGAACCCATTGTGGCCCATTTATTCGTGTTTTATTTCGCCATGTTTGCCAACATCACCCCGCCGGTGGCCCTGGCTTCCTTTGCAGCGGCGGGAATTTCCGGCGGCAATGCCATGCGCACAGGCTTTGAATCCATGAAGCTTTCCATGGCCGGGTTCATCGTCCCCTATATGTTTGTGTACAACAAAGCCCTGCTCTTGCAGGGCACCAGCCTGGCAGAGGGAATCATGGTCACCATCACTGCCATCATCGGCGTGGTGATGCTGGGAAGCGCCGCAGAAGGATACTTCTTTGCCCGCATGCCCATTCCCCTGCGCATCGTCCTCTTTGCCGCGGCACTTATGCTCATCAGTGCCAATATGCTGCAGGATGTGGTGGGGTTGGCAGTGATTGCGGTGGTATTGATGCTTCAATGGTCAAAAGCCAAAAAAGAAAAACATCAGGAACCCATATCAGCGTAAGGGTCAGCAACACCAATTAACAAAAAAATTGGAAACGGCTGTTCCTATGAATCGGCCAGTAAGAATCGATTCTACCATTTTGATGAGTCTCATAGAAAATCCTGACGGTATCTTCGGCAGGATTGAGGTTGAAGACAAAGGGGTTTGGCCAGGGCATCTGATTCCAATCGTGTGTGTTTTTAGTCGAAAGTCTCGAAAACAGCGCCTGAACTCGCTGTGCTCAAACAGCAGGCGCTGGCGGTTTTCTCATCTTTTCGAAAAAACACTGACAAGATTTCCGAGGCTGCCCTTTACCAAATCCCTTGTCTTCATCATATTTTGTCTGCAGTCTGAATCCTGCCGGTATCTTCGGCAGGATTTTTTGAGCTGATTGTCTTGCATAATTAAAGATGAATTGGGTAGTAACAGCAGGAAGAAGTAAAAATAGCTTCATGGTATCAAAGAGACAGAAATGTGACGGGAGTGGCAGATCATGAAGATTAAAAACAACCATCAGCAAGACCGGATTGTGGCGCTGCTCAGGCAGGGTGAGACGGCGGCGGCTGATCTTCGTATGGGTATGGAAATAGAACATGTGGTGGTGAATGCGCAAACCCTGGAATCGGTGAACTATTATCAGGAAAAGGGGATTGAAACCATTCTGAAGCAACTGATTCCCAAGGGCTATGATCCCATTCATGAAGGCGAGCATGTGGTGGGACTGCGCCACCCGGAGTATGTGATCACCCTGGAACCAGGAGGACAGCTGGAAATCAGCATTGATCCCAGTGATGAGCTGGAAGTGATTTATCGGCGGTATTGGACCTTCCTTCACCACATGTTACCGGTGCTGGAAACCCAGGGTCAGTGGCTGCTGGCCATAGGCTATCATCCCCGCACCTCCATCCATGACATTCCCTTTAACCCTAAAAAAAGATATCAGTACATGTCGGAGTATTTTCAGCAAACCGGCCGGTATGCTCATTACATGATGAAGGGAACTGCTTCCCTTCAGGTGATCGTGGATTATATAGATCAGACAGATTTTATCGAGAAGTTCCGGGTGGCTCATTTTCTCATGCCATTTTTGGCGCTGCTGACAGATAATGCTCCCTATTTTGAAGGGGAGCCTGCTCACCAGTTCAGCATGCGGACTGCCATCTGGGATGAAACAGACCCGGCCAGATGCGGGCTGATTCCAGGAGTGATGGATACAGAGTTTGGCTACCAGTCATATGCCGATTATATTCTGCAGACGCCTCCCATCCTGGTTCAGCAGGGCCATACCTACAGGGGCACCGGCGACATGCCTGCTGCAGCGCTGGAAGGGTTGGAGAGTTTCAGTGATGCGGAAGCGGATCATCTTTTGTCCATGGTTTTTCCTGATGTACGGGTGCGTCGATACATTGAGATTCGCATGGCAGACTCGTTGCCCCTTCCCCTCAGCTTCGGGTTTGCTGCACTGGTGAAGAATCTCTTCTATCGGGAAGCCTCTCTCCGTTATTTGTACCACCTTTCCCAGGGGATGAGTGACGCCCGCTTGAATCAGTTGCGCCACGACATGCAGCAACAGGGCTATCATGCCCGCTTTGGAGGCACCACATGCCAGCAGATGTTGCTGACACTGCTGGATCTGGCCAAGCAGGAAGCCACTGATCGGGAGCTGACATGGCTGGGACATCTGGAAAATTTGGTGGTGAACCAGGAAACCCCGGCAGCCTACAGCCGGCGCAGGGTGGCAGCAGATGGCTGGCAGGGCCTTGAATGGTGCGCCGCTCACCGATGGACAGAGGAGGAAACCTTGTGAAAGAAACGCTGAGCCCCTATTGGGATCAATACCGACAGTGGGTTTTAGCCCACCCCCTGGAAATGCAGGCTTCCCATGAAAGGTTGATGGCAGAGGTGGCAGATTCGCCGGCGAAATACAAGGGCAAGCCGGTGGAATTTCTCCACCAGCCCTTTTTTATGACGTCCTCTCAATGGCAGCATCTTGACCGCATCACTCAGACGATGATGAACCTCATCAAGCGGGTGACCAGGGAATATGTGGAGAATCCGGCTTTTCGAAAGCATTTTCCTTTCTCGCCTCTGACAGAATCCCTGATTCTGAGGGATCCGGGCTACGATTATTCCGTGCCCGTCACTCGCATCGATCTCTTTTATCAATTGGAAACAGGGGCTTTTCAGTTTTGTGAAATCAATACCGATGGTTCTTCCGGCATGGTGGAAGCCCGTGAACTGCAGCAGATCATTGGCGGCTCTCCTGCAGTGAAAGCGTTGAATTTAAAGGCCGATGCCCTGCAGGGCGGTGAATTTTTCAACAGTTGGATCAATGCACTGCAGAGGAACTACCGTCATTGGAGGGCGTCCCGGAACAAAGGAACTGATTTTCCGGAAATTCCCCGGGTGGCCATTGTGGATCTCTTTTCCAGTGAGCCGCCTTCAGAGTTCATGGAGTTTCAAAAATCCTTCGAAGATGCCGGTTGCCCCTGTGTGGTGGTGGATGCACGTGACCTGGTGCTGAAAAATGGCCGGCTGATGGCGGGGAATCAGGTGATTGATGTTATTTATCGGCGGCTGGTCACCTGGGAACTGGTGGAGAACTGGCAGCAACTGACACCTCTGGCAGAAGCCATCGAAACAGATCAGGTGTGCCTGGTGGGGGCGGTGAGATCTCAGATTCCCCATCACAAACGGTTTTTTGCGATTCTTCATGATGAGGAAGCCACCGGGTTTCTGGATGAATCCCAGCGCCGTTTTGTTCGGGAGCATGTGCCCTATACCGCCCAGCTACAGCAGAAGGATGAAGCCGTCTGGCAGCACTGGCTGAAAGAAAAAGACCGGTACATCATCAAGCCTGAAGACCGATATGCCTCTTATGGCGTTTATGCGGGACAGGACTGGTCTTCGGAGGAGTGGGAGAAAAAGCTTCAAAAGGCGGCAGAGGAAGATTATCTCATTCAGGAGTTCTGTCAGGTGCCCCAATTACCCATGGCCATGATGAAAGACCGGCAGGTGGATTTCGAACCTTTTTATTACCTCACCGGCTGCTTTGTCTACAATGAGGTTTTTCAGGGCCCCTACATCAGGGCGGGACGTCACAGCATCATCGGCAGTGTGGTGGAATGTTTCACCGTGCCGGCTTTTCGGGTGGCGGATCAGTGAAAGAGATTGTTACTTTTTGGTTACGAAACCCACAATTCATCAGGTAAATCATAGCGCCCGGCTGTTGAATCAGTTATAATGAACTGAGAGAGAACAGACCGGGCATTTTGACGGATTTCTCCAAGGGGGGCTGGCCATTGAGGATCAAATGGGATCGTCAGTATCTGAAATATACTTTTTATGCGGCACTGACCATCATCATTGCCATTGCTTTTTTTCACATGGTCGATAACCTGTCTCTTTTCGTCAGCTCCATTCGAACCGCTTTTCGATGGACCAGACGACTCATCAGTCCCTTTATCATCGCCGCCTTCATTGCTTATTTGATGAATCCGGGCGTGCGGTGGTTTGAGCACCGGGTCTATGGGCGCATTCCATCTTTAATCAATCGTCACCGAATCAAACGGAATGCCAGTATTGCCACTGTTTTTTTTATTCTGGCAAGTGCCATTATTGGGCTGGTGATGGTGGTGGCGCCGCAAATTGCCGCTAACATACGTGAGATTGCCAAGCGGGCGCCTGAGTATGCTGCTTTTATTGAAAATCTGGTGCAGAACTGGTCGGAAGAGATCAGCTCCATGCGTTTCTACAACGTGAATGTGTACGAGTATCTGGAACCAATGGAGAAGAAAATTGTCAGTTATTTTGATCAGGCGGGGGAGTTGCTGGACACCATGGTGGCCATGGTGGTGAACCGGGCGCTGATCATCACCTCGGGTTTTCTGAATTTCCTGCTGGGACTGGTCATCTCCTTCTACGCATTGGCTGATAAAGAATCCTTTAAAAAGGGAATTGAACGTTTTCTTAGAGCCTTTATCTCCAGTGAACGGGTGGAAGGGATCAAACAGTTTGGCAGGGATGCAGACCTGCTGTTTTCCAGGTTTATTGTGGGTAAAACCCTTGACTCGGTGATCATTGGTATTCTATGCTACATTGGCATGAGTTTCTTGAATGTTCGTTACGCTCTGTTGCTGAGTGTGGTGGTGGGAGTAACCAATATGATTCCCTATTTTGGCCCGTTCATTGGCATGGTACCGGCTGGTTTTTTGACCCTCTTCGAAGGACCAATGAAAGCGCTTTGGGTGGTGCTGTTTATTCTGGCGTTGCAGCAGTTCGACGGGCTTTACCTGGGTCCCAAAATTCTGGGGAACAGCGTGGGGATTCCCCCGTTCTGGGTGATCTTCTCCATCGTGGTGGGTGGCAAGCTCTTTGGCGTCATGGGTATGTTTCTGGGGGTACCGGTCTTTGGTGTCATCCGGCTCTTTGTTTTTCGAATTCTGGATCAGCTGGTGGCTCAAAAGGAAGCTTTGGTGCCGCTGATTATGGAAGAAGATCAACAGGATACCTCGTGAACCATTTACACAAGCCAATCAACTGATAAACAGTAAGCCATACAAAAGCCCCGCCGGCAGCCGGTGGGGCTTTTGTATGGCTTATAATCCCGTTGACTATGATCTCCCGCGGTAAGCATACCGGAGAACTAAAACTCAAAAGTATCACCCGGGGCAAGTATTTTGGTCTGGGAAGCGTTGTTTCCGGCGGCAAAGGTTTTGGGATCAGCCTCAATCACCGGAAAGGTGTTAAAGTGCATGGGAATGGCCACGGCCGGGCGAATCATCTCCACAGCCCGCAGGGCATCCGTCACATCCATGGTGAAATTGCCGCCGATGGGCAGCAGCGCCACGTCGATGGATTCCACTTCCAGCAGCTGCATGTCCATGGTGAGCCCGGTGTCACCGGCGTGGTATAGCTTTTTCCCTTCCACTTCAATCACAAAGCCGCCGGGATTTCCCCCGTATACCATACCCTCTGGGGTTTCAATACCTGAACCATGGAGCGCGGGGGTCATTTTCACCACGCCGAAATCCATGGTGGTGCGGCCGCCAATGTGCATGGCGTGACAGGCAACCCCCTGTTGTCCCAGATAGTGGCAGATTTCATAGTTGGCAATCACCGTGGCTCCTGAAGCCTTTGCCAGGGCGACGGCATCCCCCAGATGATCACCATGACCATGGGTCAGAAAGAGATGGGTGAGTTGGGTGTCGTCATAGATTTTTTTCACATCTCCCGGAATGAAGGGGTCAATCATCGCTTTCAGCGTGCCGGCCTCCATGTAAAAAGCCGAATGTCCCAGATGCTGGATTTTCATGATCATCCACCTTTCTGAAATTTGTCTGAATCAACTGACGAATTCTCTGAGTTCATTATATCACAGCACTGATCTCATTCAAAGGCTTCCCTTCAGACAGTATCCATCAGTCAGCTGCCCTGATCAAATCCTTTTTTTTCAACTTAAACGCCTCCAGGATGACCGGGAGGCGTTGTAGCTGTGCGTAAGCTATCAATGGAAAAACCTAAGCTCTCACATTGGTTTTTGTGCCATCTTCATTGAAAACACCAAAGCCCGTGAATCCTGCAATGATTTCCACCACCGGCATGGCCAGGTTAAAGTAGGCATAGGGCAGGTAGGTGAAGGGGTGAATGCCCAGGGTTGACCACATAAAGGCACCGCAGGTATTCCAGGGGATCAAGGCTGAGGTGACGGTACCGCCGCCTTCCAAAGCACGGGAAAGCACCTTGGGGTGAATGCCCTTTTCTTTGTAGGCATCCTTGTACATACGACCGGGAATGACCAGGGCGATGTACTGTTCTCCTGCCAGCAGATTGACGGCAAAGCAGGTGAGAACGGTGGCTGCAATGAGCGAACCGGTGTTATGGGCCATCTTCAGAATGGCGCTGCCAACAGCATGAAGCATGCCGGTTTTTTCCATCACGCCGCCAAAGCACAGGGCGATGAGAATCAGTGAGACAGTCCACATCATACCGTCAAGACCGCCTCGGCTCAGCAGATTGTCGATGATTTCGTTACCGCTTTCCAGTTCGAAGCCGTAATGAGCGGCATCAATGAAGGCACCCAGATCGGCGCCCTGGAACAACATGGCAAAAAGACCGCCCAGCAGAACACCAGCCATCAGGCCGGGGAGAGCCGGAACTTTCATCACGACAATGAGGATAACCACAATGGGGGGGATCAACAGCAGGGGTGAAATATTGAAGTTTTCAGCCATTGCCGCCAGCATCGAGTTGATTTCGCCCACATTCAGCTCCTGACCAGCGTAGCGGGTTCCCATGATACCGTAAAGCACGGCGGCGATGAGAACAGCCGGAACAGTGGTATAAAACATGCTCTTGATATGCTCAAAAAGAGTGGTGCCCGCCATGGCAGGGGCCAGGTTGGTGGTATCGGAAAGGGGTGACATCTTATCTCCGAAATAGGCACCTGAAACGATTGCGCCTGCCACCATTCCCTCGGGAATGCCAAGGCCGATGCCTACGCCCATGAGAGCAATCCCCACGGTGCCGGCGGTGGTCCAGGAACTTCCGGTGGAAACGGAAACGATCATACAGATGACCAAAGTTGCCAGCAGGAAAATACCGGGTGACAGAATTTGAAGGCCGTAGTAAATCATGGTGGGAACAGTACCACTGAGAATCCAGGTTCCGATGATGGAACCAATGACCATCAGAATCAAGGCTGCTTGCATGGCCATGCCAATGGTGGTAATCATGGCCTCTTCAAGATCTGACCAGGCATAGCCCAGCACGAAAACACCGATGAGACCGGCTACGATGGTTGCCAGAATAATGGGAATGTGCGGGTCGGCCCCCATGTACTGGATGGCAACAAAAAGAACGACAACGAGAAATAAAATAACAATTAATGCATGCATGAATGTTGCTTGTTTCGGTTGTTTCTTCTCTTCCATTCAAACGCCTCCCTGATTAAAAAGATATATTGCCGGAAAGAAGAGTCGTGTACCGGTGAATCACCTCCCAGAGGGTCCTTTGTTGAGATAAATCAACAGGACATACAGCGCGTCTAAATAGTTAGCAATTTTCAGGCATATCATAACATAAAAACAATTGTTCAGCAACTGGAGTATTTATGTCGTGTTAAGCATAAATATGTTATGCAGCTGTATTTCCGTCAGAGGTGATGATTTCTGTGTAAAAACGCATTCCCGTGGTATGAATGAAAGGAATGAAAAGAACATGGAGGTGTGTGGCCAATGAAGAGCCAGATTATCATGGAAAAACCCGCCGCGATTGCTGCGGATCTCCTGGTGCTGGGATTTTTTCAGGGAACCAGTGCGCTGGACACAGAAGGACAGAACCTTGATCGCCAACTGAAGGGGCAATTGACAGAACTGCTGTCAGAAGGGATTTTTAAAGGAAAAGCAGGGGAGCATTTTATGCTTCATACCCGGGAGTACCTGGCAGCCAAACGCATGCTGCTGATTGGTTTAGGCAAAAAAGAGGCGTTTGATGGTGAAGGACTTCGAAAAATGGCTGCGGTGGCATTGCGGCAGGCAGAAAAGGTGCGTGCCAACTCAATGGCCCTGATCTTGCCAGATACCGGCCAGATGGCTGCAGAAATGGTGGGCCAATGCCTGCAGGAGGGTTTGGACTTGGCAGCTTATCGTTTTGAACGCTATAAAAAACAGGAGGAAACAGAGCAACCGCCTGTGACAGTAAGTGAGGTGCTTCTTAATCGCAGAAAAGGCATGAAAGTGAAAGAGCTGGAAAAAGGGATCGAAACCGGGCGTATTCTGTCAAAGGGCGTGAATGCTGCCAGAGATTTGGTGAATGAGCCTCCCAATGTGATGGACCCGACAGCCATGGCAGAAGAAGCCATTGCCATCGCCAGAGAAACAGGCATGGCCGTGACGGTACTGGAACAGGAAGACATGGAAAAGCTGGGGATGGGTTGCTTTTTGGGGGTGACGGCAGGCAGCCGGCGTCCTCCGAAGCTGGTGGTACTGACATACAAAGGTGCAGGTGATGCATCGAAGGAAGTGATCGGCCTGGTGGGAAAAGGGTTGACCTTTGACTCAGGAGGCATTTCTCTGAAGCCGGGAGCCGGAATGGACGAAATGAAGGGCGATATGGCCGGTGCGGCGGCAGTGCTGGGAGCCATGGCTGCCATTGGGCGGCTGAAACCGACGGTGAATGTGACGGCAGTGGTGGGCCTGTGTGAAAACATGCCCTCGGGAAGTGCTTACCGTCCCGGAGATATTCTCACTGCCATGAATGGAAAAACCGTTGAAATCCTCAACACCGATGCAGAAGGGCGTCTGGTGCTGGCAGACTGTCTGGCCTATGCCCAGCATCTGGGGGTTACCCGGGTGGTGGATGTGGCCACCCTCACCGGAGCCTGCGTCATCGCTTTGGGGAATCATGCCTCTGGGCTGGTAAGCAATGACGATGACTGGCAGCAGGCAGTGGTGGCCGCCGGAAAGGCGGTGGGTGAGGCTTGCTGGCCGCTGCCTGCCTTCGATGCCTATGGGGAACAGATTAAGAGCGACGTGGCTGATCTGAAAAATGTTGGCGGCCGGGAAGCAGGAGCCATTACCGCCGGCATGTTTTTAAAAGCCTTCGTGAAAGAAATTCCCTGGGTTCACATGGATATTGCCGGTACCAGCTACACAAAGAAACCTCTGGCCTACCAGCAAAAAGGCGGTACCGGAGTGGCGGTGAGAACCCTGACGCAGTTGGTGAGTCACTGGAAACCCTGAAGACAACAGATGAAGACTCATCCTGGGGACGGTAGTTGACAAAACGGTCAATGGGCGGTATAATAAGATCAAGAAGATACCCCTGCACCCAGGGGGTGAGGGAGGTAAAGAGATGAAGATTACTATCACGGAAGCAGCAAAAGAGGCGTTGCTGGAGCAGAATGAATCCGGCAAAAAAGTAAGGGTATACGTTTCTGGTATTGGCTGAGCCGGCCCGCGGTTTGCATTGTCTCTGGATGAGGCAAAAGAAACAGATGTGGTGAGTGAAGTGGACGGTATTAGCTTTGTTGTGGATGAAGACACCGACCGCCAGTTTGGAACCGTCATTGTTGATTTCAGTTCCGGGTTTTTGGGAAAAAGGTTCATGGTGAATTATGCCGGTGGCGGATCGTTCAGAGGCAGCTGCTCATAAAACAACTGCATGTATTGGTCCATCTAAAGATAAAAACAAGACAAAAGACAGCCCTCATCCGGCTGTCTTTTTGAGGTCTTTCCGTGGTATAATAGAAAAAAGTCTGAAAAAAATGAAAAAGGAGGCGGCGCCATGTTAGCCAAAAAAGTAGTCATTGCCGTTGACTTCTCCCCCGCTTCATCCAATTTGCTCAACTGCATTGATGAGCTGGTGGATAAAGGGTTGGAAGAAGTCATTCTTGTCCATGTGATTGACCTGCGAATTGGAGAAGAACGTTCTATTGTCGCGGTACAGCAGGAAACCGAGACCCGGCTTCAGGAAATGGCTGAAAAACTGAAAAAGGAAGGCATCAAAGCTCGGGTGAACGTATTGGGTGGATTTGCCGCCTCTGAAATTGCCCATGTGGCTGAAAAAGAACAGGCGTCCTTAATCCTCATCGGCTCCATTGGTAAGAGCATATTAAAGGAGATCTTTCTGGGAAGTACCACTTTCGATCTGATTCGCATGACCACCACGCCTGTGCTCATCGAAAAGTACCGAAAAGACGAGGCGGATCATCTTCGGAATGTCTGCATCAGCAAATTTGAAAAAATAGTGGTACCCATCGATTTTTCCCGCTGCTCCCAGTTGGTGCTGGATGAAATTCGCCAAATGAAAAATATACGGGAAATGATTTTGCTGTCAGTGGCCGAACACGGCGAAACCCGGGAAGAAGTGGAGCGGATATTGGAAGATTACCGGATCCGGCTGGAAGCCATTGCCGATGAGTTCAGGGAAAAAGGCATTGAAGTCTCCGTGAAAACCGGTGTGGGCCTGCCTTCCAAAATTATCACCACCACGGCTGAAGAAGAAAATGCCACGCTGATTGTGATGGCCACCCGGGGAGCGGGTCTTCTGAAGTCGCTGCTGCTGGGAAGCACCTCCGACGCTGTTTCCAGACATTCCAAGCGGCCGGTGCTGTTGATTCCCTGTGGAAAATAGGAGGATCTTTAAAAAAAACAGCGACATTGCGAAAAAAGCAGGGAAGTTATCAAAAATAGTATTTGACAACAATGGGTTTGCAGTTATATAATAAATAATTTGCGTTTGACAATACTGCCAAATTATGATACACTTAACACGATGGAATGTGTGAAAGAGGTGATGGTTTGGCTGATAAAAACACGTTGGGCGAAATCAGGAAGATCATCGAAGGGTATCTGGGACAGAAAGTAACCTTAAAGGCCAACAAAGGCCGAAAGCGCATTGTGGTAAGGGAAGGCATCCTGGAAGATACCTATCCCAGCATCTTTGTTGTGAAGGTCTACGGCGACTTTGACAGTGTGCGCCGCGTTTCCTACAGTTATTGTGACATACTGACGGAAACTGTCGAAATTACTGTTTGTGAAGATAACCGGCAAATTAAAGTCAGTTAAGAGCCACCTGCGGGTGGCTTTTTGCCATTAAGTTTCATTGTTTGAACCCGGTATGAACCCGACAGTCTTGACCTGCAACAGGAAAAGGCTGTTTTTTTTATATAAAAATGAACGGAAGGGTTGAATAAATATAATATATAATGTATAATTATAAAAATTCGACCGCCGATGACAATACAGTCAATGGAAGCGGCAGAACGGGGAGGAAATCAGGATGAATCATACAGTGACCACCATACATCGAAAAAGAAGCGGCAGTCAGATTGTCCAAAGACAGCTGAAAGCCTTGAGAGAAACTGCATCCTGGCGGGGTAAAAGCCTGCTGACATTGAAAGATTATTCACCTGAAGAAATACTGTCACTGCTGAACCTTGCCGCAGCACTAAAAGAAAAGAAACAGCAGGGCATTCGCGGAAAACTGCTGACGGGGAAGAACATTGTCCTGCTTTTTGAAAAAACCTCTACCCGGACCCGTTGTGCCTTTGAGGTGGCGGTGATGGATGAGGGTGGGCATGCCACTTTTCTGGGAATGAAAGATTCCCAGATAGGCAAGAAAGAATCCGTTGAAGACTCGGCAAAGGTGCTGGGACGTTTTTATGACGGCATTGAGTTCCGCGGCTTTGCCCACAGCACGGTGGAAACCCTGGCAGCCCATGCAGGGGTGCCGGTATGGAATGGTCTGACAGATGATTACCATCCTACTCAAATCCTGGCAGACTTTCTCACCATCCAGGAAAAACTGAAAAAACCACTGAATCAGGTGAGTTTTGCTTATGTGGGGGATGCCCGAAACAATATGGCCAATTCTCTCATGATTGGAGCCGCCAAAATGGGCATGGATTTCCGGGCAGTGGCACCCGCCAGCCTGTTTCCCGAAGCCGGGCTGGTGGCGGAAATGAAAGCGGTGGCAGCGGAAACCGGCGGCAGTATTTCCCTTATTGAAGATCCCCGTGAGGGTGTCAAGGGGGCCGATGTGGTCTACACCGATGTGTGGGTTTCCATGGGAGAAGAAGATCAGTTTGCCCAGCGCATTGAACAGTTACTGCCTTATCAGGTGAATGCAGCCCTCATGGCAGCCACTGAAAAGCCGGAAAGCCTGTTCATGCACTGCCTGCCGGCTTTCCACGACCTGGAAACCCAGGTGGCCAAAGACGTTTACGAAGCCCATGGGCTGAAAGAGCTGGAAGTCACCGACGAAGTGTTTCGCAGCTCCCAGTCAGTGGTTTTTGATGAAGCTGAAAATCGGCTGCATACCATTAAAGCCCTGATGGTGGCCACTCTGGGCCCAGTGGCAGAAGAATAGCTGGTCAACCACAGGATTCAACAGCGTGTCGCCGTTGATAGGACGGGAACAGCGGCAAAGTTAGGTGCATGCAATGGAACAGAAAGATAAAGGAGCGATGGTTTCATGGAAGGCATTATTTATTTTGAAGACGGCACCCTGTATCGGGGAAAAGGGTTTGGCCGGGGAGGCACCGCTGTGGGTGAAATGGTGTTCAACACTGCCATCACCGGCTACCAGGAAATTCTCACCGATCCCTCCTATGCGGGGCAGATCATCACCATGACCTATCCCCTCATTGGTAACTACGGGGTGAATATGTCGGAATCAGAATCCGACAGCATCTATGCCCGGGGGATGGTGGTGCGGTCCATCTCCAGCCACCCCTCCAATTATATGAGCGAATCCACTCTGGCAGAGATGATGCAAAAGCTTGGAATCCCAGGGGTTTCCGACGTGGATACCCGCAGCATCACCCGGAAAATCCGTTCTGAAGGAGCCCTGAAAGGGGTTATCTCCACAGAAATCACCGATGTGCAGGGCTTGGAACAGTTATTGAAGGCCACCCAGCTAAAGGAAGACTGGATGAAGGTGGTGGGGGTGCGAAAGGCTAAACATCTCGCCGGCGAAGGCTGTCGGGTGGCCCTGCTGGATCTGGGTGTGAAGGGGAACATGGTCCGCGAACTGCAGAAACGGGGATGCGACATCATGATGTTCCCCTATGGCACCGGTCTGGAAGCCATTGAGGCTTATCAACCCCACGGCCTGCTGGTGAGTAACGGCCCCGGCAACCCGGAAACAGCGGTGGAAGGCATTGAGCTGATACGCGGATTGATGGAAAAGCTCCCCATTTTTGGCATCTGCATGGGGCACCAGCTGCTGGCCCACGCGGTGGGGGGCAGTACCTATAAAATGAAATACGGCCACCGGGGAGGCAACCACGGCGTTTATGACAGGCAACTGGACCGGGCCTACATCACTTCTCAAAACCATGGCTTTGCGGTGGATGCCGCCAGTGTGGAAGCCAAAGGCATGGTGATTACCCACACCAATTTGAATGATCATACTGTGGAAGGCATGGAACATAAAGAGCTCCCCATTTTTTCCGTTCAGTTTCATCCGGAAGGAGCCCCCGGCCCCACAGACACCGAATATCTCTTTGACCGATTTGTGACACTCATGAAGGAGCGAAACCAATGCCTTTAAATAAAGCGCTGAAAAAAGTTCTGATTCTGGGCTCCGGGCCCATTGTCATTGGACAGGCCGCCGAATTTGACTATTCCGGCACCCAGGCCTGCAAGGCCATTAAGGAAGAGGGCATCGAAACGGTGCTCCTCAACAGCAACCCGGCCACCATCATGACCGATACCCATATTGCTGACCGGGTGTACATCGAGCCCATGACCATGGCAAGCATCCGCCAGATTCTGGAAAAGGAAAAGCCGGACGGGATTTTGGCGGGCTTTGGCGGGCAGACGGCACTAAACCTGGCCATGACACTGCAGGACCAGGGGGTGCTGGCAGAAATGGGCGTGCAGCTGCTGGGTGCCGAGTCAGAAACCATCCGAAAAGCAGAAGACCGGGAAGCCTTTAAAGAGCTGATGGAAGAAATCGGTGAGCCGGTGGCCCTCAGTATCATTGCCACCAATCTGGAAACCTGCGAAGCCTTTGTGAAAGAGGCGGGGCTGCCGGTAATCATTCGGCCCGCCTATACCCTGGGCGGCACCGGAGGCGGCATTGCCACCACCTGGGAAGAAATGCTGGATATCTGCCAGCGGGGGATGAAAGCCAGCCCCATCGGCCAGATTCTGCTGGAGCAGAGCGTGGCCGGCTGGAAAGAGATTGAATACGAGGTCATCCGTGACCACAAAGATAACTGCATCATCATCTGTAATATGGAAAACATGGACCCGGTAGGAGTGCACACCGGCGACAGCATTGTCATCGCGCCCTCCCAGACCCTGCGGGACCGGGAATACCAGATGCTCCGCCAGGCCTCCATCAAAATCATCCGCAGCCTGAAAGTGGCGGGAGGCTGCAACATTCAGTTTGCTCTGAACCCGGAAAGCAGTGAATACGTGGTCATCGAGGTGAATCCCCGGGTAAGTCGCTCCAGTGCGCTGGCTTCCAAGGCGGTGGGCTATCCCATTGCCAAAATTGCTGCCAAGATCGCCATCGGCTATTCCCTCAACGAGTTAAAAAACACCGTCACCGAAGGTTCCAGTGCCTTTTTTGAGCCGGTGCTGGATTATGTGGTGATCAAGTTCCCCAAGTGGCCCTTTGAAAAATTCCGGTCTGCCAAACGTACCCTGGGCACCCAGATGAAGGCCACCGGAGAAGTGATGGCCATTGCCCGCACTTTTGAAAGTGCCCTTTTGAAAGCCATCACCTCCCTTGAAGGCAACTTCACCGGCCTGCGTCTGGCTCAGATGTCTGCCCTCTCCCGGGAGGCGCTCATGGAAAAAATCATGGCCTGCGACGATGAAAGAACCTTTGCCCTGGCAGATGCGCTGCGCCGGGGGATTACCATTGGTGAGCTTTATGCCATGACCAAAGTGGACCCCTGGTTTTTACAGGGACTGCAACACATTGTGGACCTGGAGAAGCGATTGGCCAAGGAAACCATGACCCCGGCGCTTCTTCATGAGGCAGAAGCCATGGGTTTTATCGATGAAGAAATTATGGACCTGTCTGGGATCGATGCCCAGGCGCTGCAGCACTACCGGGATGCCCACGGCATCTTCCCCGTGTTCAAAATGGTGGACACCTGCAGCGGTGAGTTTGAGGCCGCCACCCCGTATTACTATTCCTGCTATGAAGCCGAAAATGAAAACAGGATCAGTGACGGGAAGAAAGTGCTGGTCATTGGCTCTGGCCCCATTCGCATCGGTCAAGGGATTGAGTTTGATTACTGCTGCGTTCACGGAGTCTGGGCGTTGGAGGAAGCCGGCTACCAGTCCATTATGATGAACAACAACCCGGAGACCGTCAGCACCGACTTTGATACTGCCGACAAACTGTACTTTGAAACCCTCCACGTGGATGATGTGATGAACGTGATTCGCCAGGAAAACCCGGACGGCGTGATTCTCCAGCTGGGGGGGCAGACCTCCGTGAACCTGGCACCGGCTCTCTATGAGCGGGGTGTCACCATACTGGGAACCTCTTTTCCCTCTATGGATCTGGCAGAAGACCGGATGAAATGCAACCAGTTTCTCCAGCGCAACGGCCTGGCCACCCCCGTGGGTGCCACGGCCCACACCGCATCAGAAGCCGTGGAAAAAGCCCGGTCCCTGGGATTCCCTGTGATTGTGCGTCCTTCCTATGTGATTGGCGGCCGGGGAATGCAGATCATCAATAATGAAAATGAGCTGGCAGTTTACCTGTCGGAAATGGCCGCCCTGAACATGCAGTATCCTCTTTTTGTGGACCAGTACCTGGAGGGCACAGAGGTGGAGGTGGATGCGGTGGCCGATGGTGAATCGGTGCTGATTCCCGGCATCATGGAACATGTTGAAAAAACCGGGGTTCATTCCGGTGACAGCATTTCCGTATATCCCACCCGCAGCCTGACCTCAGAGGTGCTGGCAAAGCTCCAGGCCATGACTGAAACCATTGTGCGAGAAATGAAAGTGGTGGGACTGGTGAATGTGCAGTACGTGATCCGTGACCAGCAGCCCTATGTCATTGAAATCAATCCCCGGGCTTCCCGTACTGTTCCCATTCTCAGTAAAGTCACTGGTGTTCCCATGGTGAAGCTGGCGGTGGAGGCCATGCTGGGGAAAAAGTTGAGCCAGATGGGCTGGGGAACGGGAATTCTCCCTGCGAAACACTATCATGCCGTGAAGGTGCCTGTGTTCTCTGCAGAAAAGCTGACAGATGTGGACATGGCTCTGGGGCCTGAAATGAAGTCCACCGGTGAAGTGCTGGGCCTTGACCCTGATTACGACATCGCATTGCTGAAGGGTTTTATGGCCTCTGGTATTCGCATGCAGGAAACCGGCGGCATTTATTTCTCTCTGAGTCAGCGGGAAAAAGAAGCCGGTCTGGAGCTGGCCCGCAGCTGGCAGGCCATGGGCTTCATCTGCTATGGTTCCAATGGGACTGCAGCCTACCTCCAATCCCAGGGAATCGACTGCACCCCGCTGCCGGAAGAGCAGCTGCTCAGTGCCATTCAGGATGAAACCATTCAAATGATCATCAACACCCCTACCCAGGGTCAGATGGCCGGCAGCCGGGGCTTCCAGGTACGAAAGCTGGGAATTCTTTACAAGCTGCCCACCTTCACTTCGTTGGATACAGCGGCGGCCTATTTGCAGGCCATGAAGGTCTACCACAGGCTGCCCTCCCTGCAGTACCGGCGCCTCAACGAGTATCTGGAAATGGAACCTGCTTGAAGCTCCCTTTCACCGCCTGCCGGCGATTCCGGCGGGCGGTGGTTTTTTGGTGACTGTTGTTGTACAATAAGAAGAATGAATACACATTCAGCTGCCAGTGAAGCAGTCAATCATGAAACGGGAGGCAACCCTTTTGTCCAAAGTCATTGCCGTTGGCTGTGGTCGTTACGACCTGGCCGCCGTCACCATTAAACTGGAAGCCGCCCTGGAAGCCCTTGGCGGCATACATCACCTGATTCCCCGGGGAAGCAGGGTTTTTCTGAAGGTGAACCTTCTTACAGGGCGTCCGCCGGAAGAGGCAGTGACCACCCACCCGGTGGTGGTACAGGCGGTGGCGGCTCTCTTGAAAGACGCCGGCATGGAAGTGGTTATTGGCGACAGTCCCGCCGGCCCCTTCACAGCTGTCCGCATGAGGCAGATTTACCGGGTGACGGGAATGGAAGCGGCCGCCGCCGCTGCAGGCGTGTTTCTCAATGAGAACCTGGAAGCGGCCATGATTTCTCATCCTCAGGCCCATCGCTTAAAGCAGTTTGAAATGCTGACGGCGGTGCAGGAAGCAGATGCCGTGATTTCCCTGTGCAAAATGAAAACCCACAGCATGACTTTGATGACCGGAGCAGTGAAAAATCTCTTTGGAGTGATGCCTGGTTTAACAAAGGCGGCTCTGCATTTTCGCTTTCCCCAGTTGGCAGATTTTGCCCACGCCATGGTGGATATTTGCGAGAAAGTCAATCCGGTGCTGTCCATCATGGACGGCATTGAGGGGATGGAAGGGGCCGGCCCCTCAGCGGGAACCGTTACCCCGGCAGGCGTGCTGCTTCTTTCCACCAACCCCCACCAGCTTGACCTGGCCGCCGCCCGGTGGATGGGCATCTCCCCCGATCTGGTACCGCTGCTGGAGGCCGCCCGGGAGCGGGGTCTCTATCACCCCGGTGATGCAGCAACTGTTCCTTACGGTGGCCCGATGACAACCCAGTGGGTGGGCCTGACACCGGAAGCAGCGGCGGTGAAACCCTTTCAGATCCCTGCCATCCATGAACCGGACTTTCTTCGGCGGTATCAGCAGGTACCCCTGCTGGGGCCGGGGCTGGCAGCCGTCAGCAACCGGTGGCTGCGCCCCAGACCTGTTGTTATCGCTGAAACATGCATCGGCTGTGGCGAGTGCAGGATTATTTGCCCGGCAGAGGCCATCACCATGGTCAACCGCCGGCCTGAGTTCAACCTGGACAAGTGTATTCGATGCTTCTGCTGCCAGGAAATATGTCCTGCAAAAGCCATTGAAATCTACCGGTCACCATTGCTGAAGAAGATCACCCCCTGACAACTACCCAAGGAGAACCGCCATGACAAATGGATTACACGGCCCGACGCTCACCCTGAAGGCCCATGCTAAAATCAACCTTTCACTGGATGTGCTTCATAAACGTCGGGATGGCTACCATCACCTGTGCATGATCATGCAGGAAATCAGCCTCCATGATGAAGTGCACCTGAAACTGACGCCTGTGCCAGGGATCCGGCTGACCACCAACACTGGCTTCCTGCCTGTCGATGAGGGCAATATTGCCTGGAAGGCGGCGGAAAGACTGGCTCGGGGAGCAGGGGTTTCACTGGAAAAACAAGGGGTGGCCATCCACATTGACAAACAGATTCCCGTGGCTGCGGGACTGGCCGGCGGCAGTGCTGATGCCGCTGCAGTGCTGAAAGGGCTGAATGCTCTCTGGCGACTGGGACTCAGTTTGGAAGAGCTGCAACTGATCAGCCTGCCCCTGGGGGCCGATATTCCCTACTGCCTCATGGGCGGCACGGCCCTGGCCGAAGGCATCGGTGAACGGCTGACACCCCTTACACTGGCAAAGCCCTTTTGGGTGGTGCTGGTGAAACCCCCGGTGTCTGTTTCCACCCGGGAAGTTTATGAAGCTCTGAAACTGGATGAAATTGAAGAGCGGCCAGATACCCTGGCTCTCATTGAAGCCCTGGCCCAGGCGGACAGCCCGACCATGGCTGGCGCCATGGCCAATGTACTGGAAACAGTCACCATTCCCCTGGTGCCGGAAATCGGCGAATTAAAACGCCGCCTGCTGGCCTTTAACGCCACTGCCAGCCTCATGAGCGGCAGCGGTCCCACGGTTTTTGGACTCTTTAAGGATCAGGAAAAGGCCCGGGCTGCCGGGGAAAAGCTGAAAAGACTGTACCGGGAAGTGCACGTGGTGCACACTCTCAGGCGATCACAATGAACAGGGCCACTGGATCATGGCCAGAGGAGGTAAGCATGACAAAAAAACGCGTTCTTGTTCTCTTCGGCGGGGCTTCTTCCGAACATGAAGTATCGCTGATGTCGGCGGCTTCAGTGCTGCGGGCAATGGACCACAGTCGCTATGAAGTGCTGGCGGCGGGCATTACCCCGGAGGGATTGTTTGAGTACTATGAGGATCAGGCAGGCATCAACACAAATCATTGGGAGGGGTTTCCCTACCGACGTTTTGTGCACGATCCCCGGCGGCCCCGGCTGCTCTTTTCACCGGGAGATGGTGGTGTTTATCTGCAAAATGAAGGACTCGTCCAGCCACTGACGGTGGACGTGATATTTCCTGTTCTCCACGGTCCCTTTGGCGAAGACGGCCGGTTACAGGGTCTGCTGGAAATGTGCGGTATTCCCTACGTGGGCGCCGGCGTGTTGTCGTCGGCAGTGGCCATGGATAAAGGCATCGCCAAACGCCTCTTTCATCAGGCGGGGATCCCCCAGACACTCCATGTTGAAATGCGCCTTGACCCCCGGCAGCCGGCGATTCATGAGGCAGTGAACCTGGTGGAGGGACGACTGGATTATCCGGTTTTTGTGAAGCCGGCTAACCTGGGTTCCAGTGTGGGCATCAGCAAGGCAGTCTCCCGGGATGAACTGGAGAATGCCCTGCGACTGGCAGCTGCCTATGACCCCAAGGTGTTGGTAGAACAGGCGGTGGACGCCCGGGAAATCGAGTGCGCCGTGCTGGGCAGTCGGAACCCGGTGGTCTCTGTACCGGCAGAAGTATTGCCTTCTCATGATTTTTATGACTACGAAGATAAATATTTTTCTGGCACCAGCCAGACCCAAGTACCGGCAAACCTGACGCCGGAGATGACCGAGCGGGTGCAGCAGATGGCCCTGCAGGTTTATCAGCTGCTGGAATGCGAAGGCCTGGCCAGGGTAGACCTTTTTTTGGAGCGGAACACTGACAGGCTGCTGGTGAATGAAATCAACACCATGCCCGGATTCACCCACATCAGCCTTTACCCCAAAATGTGCGAAGCTTCCGGTATCCCCTATTCCCAGCTGATACACCGTCTGATTGAAGACGCTCTGGAAAAAGAGAGTGCTGTGGCGGTAAGTCCCATAGGCAGTCATCCGTCAACAACGCCAACGAATTGAATTTCGGTGGTGGCAGCAGTGATACGCTCCCGGAATCATGCGGGTGTGCGCTATTAATTTTTTAACTGGAGGACATTATATGACCGACCGAAAAAAAGTGATTCTATCCGATGTGTCCCTGCTGCTGGTGGCGGCCATGTGGGGCGGCGGTTTTTCCTTTACCAAGAATATTCTTCAGTATCTCACGCCACTGTACTTTCTGTCGGCCCGCTTCACGCTGGCAGCACTGGTACTGGCGATGCTCTTTTTTCCAAAAGTGAAGCAGGCCACCCGGCAGGATGTGAAAAACAGCCTTTTTGTAGGGGTTTTCCTCACGGTTGCTTTTATGGCCCAGACAGTGGGACTGCTCTTTACCACCCCGGGTAAGCAGGCGTTTATCACCAGTGCCTATGTGGTCATGGTGCCTTTTCTCAGCTACCTGGTAAGCCGGCGCAAACCCCTTCGAAAAGAACTGGCAGGCGCTTTTCTCTGCATGGTGGGCCTGGCCATGCTCTCCCTCACCCGGGACATGCAGGTGAACCTGGGAGATGTGTTGACACTGGTTTCAGCGGTGGGTTTCGCCGGCCATATCGTGGTCATTGGTGTCTTTGCCAACCGGGTGGATACCGTTGTGATGAATGTGTATCAGTTTCTCCTGGCAGGAATCAGCTGTCTGGTACTGGCATTGGTGCTGGAGCCCTTTCCCACCAGTTTCGGGTTCCCGGCCCTGTATTCGTTGGCCTACCTGGTACTCTTCTCCAGCATTGGTGCCTTTATGATTCAGGTGACAGCCCAGAAATACACGTATCCCACCCATGCCGGCATTATTCTCAGCATGGAGGCCGTTTTTGGTGCCCTTTTTGCTTTCATTTTCTGGCAGGAAATCTTCACACCAGTGATGCTGGCGGGCTGTGCTGTCATTATGATCGCCATTTTGATTACTGAAGTGGACTTGAAGAAAAAACCGGCAGAAATGCCGGTGCTGAAGGAAGGTGGGTGATTTCCCATGAAATCAATTGCCTATGTGAATCTGGGAACCATGTCTTACCAGCCGGCCTTTGAGCTCCAGGGAGCCGTCAACCGCTACCTGCAGGCCCATCCCGAAGAAACCGGGTTCCTCTTCATGGTGGAGCATCCGCCCGTCTTTACCCTGGGACGCAACGGCCAGACCGAAGACTTTCTTTTTCCCATTGAAATGGTGAAACAGCAGGGCTTCGAAGTGGTGGAAAGTAACCGGGGGGGCAATGTCACTTACCACGGGCCCGGCCAGCTGGTGGGCTACCTGCTCATCAATCTGGAACAGTTTAAAAAAGACGTTCAGTGGTATGTCCGGACTCTTGAAGAATGGATGATTCAGACCCTGGCCCGTCTGGGAGTCGAAGGGGACCGGAAGCCGGCTTACCGGGGCGTCTGGGTGGGTGATGAAAAAATCTGTGCCCTGGGAGTGGCCATCAAACGGTGGCGCACCATGCACGGCTTCGCCCTGAACCACCAGACCAATCTGGATCACTTTGCCCTCATTAATCCCTGCGGCATCACCGAGTACGGCGTGACCTCCCTTGAAAAACAGGGAATTGTCATTGACCGGGAACAGTTGGTGCAGGAGATGCTGCAGACCTTTGAAGTTCTTTTTCAGTGCACCCTGGAAAACACAACCCTTGAAGAGGTGAAAGCCCGTGTCAACATTACGGAAGCCTGAATGGCTGAAGAAAAAAATGCCCAATAAAAAAAGCCTGGACAGCATGCAGGAAATGGTGCGTCATCTGCGCCTTCACACCGTCTGCGAAGAGGCCAACTGTCCCAATGTGGGAGAATGCTTTGGCAATAAAACCGCCACCTTTATGATTCTGGGAGAAACCTGCACCCGGGGGTGCCGCTTTTGTGCCGTTGGCAAAGGGGCTGTACTGCCCCCCGACCCGGAGGAACCCCGTCATCTGGCGGAAGCAGTGAAAGAGCTGGGGTTGAAACATGCAGTGATCACCTCTGTTACCCGGGATGACTTGCCCGACGGTGGCGCAGCTCACTTTGCTGCAGCCATTGAAGAGGTGCGCCGCCTGAATCCCCACACCACCATTGAAGTCCTCATTCCTGATCTTCAGGGAGATGAAAAAGCCCTGCAGGTGGTGCTGGATGCCAAACCGGAAATTCTCAACCATAACATTGAAACTGTCCCGTCTCTCTATGCCAAAGTGCGGCCAGAAGCCAGCTTTGACCGGTCGGTGGAACTGCTGCGCCGGGTGAAAGCCTACAACCCCGACATTCTGTCTAAAACCGGCATCATGGTGGGACTGGGAGAAACGCCGGAGGAAATGACCACCGTCATGGAACGCTTGGTGGCCGTGGGCTGTGATATTTTCACCATCGGTCAGTACCTGCAGCCCTCCAAGGAACATTTACCGGTGGAAGCCTATGTGACACCAGAACAGTTTGAAGCCTACAAAGAAGAAGGACTGGCTCTGGGCCTGGCTTTCGTGGAAAGCGGCCCCTTTATTCGCAGCTCCTACAACGCCGCCCGGGCCCTGGACGCCGTACAGCAAAAAGCTTCTCAATAAGAAACAGGAATGGGACAAGAAAAGTGCCTCTCCATCTACATCTGGAGAGGCACTTTTGATATTGGCTATTCGACGGATGCTTCCTTCGCTTCATCGGCAGCTTCCTTGTGGGTGCCGCAGCAGCCGGAAAAATCCACTTTTTCCAGAATATCCGGCACCAGGTCCACCAGTTTTTCCAGGCCGCCCCGGCTGTTGATGGGGAGTACTTCCACCTGGCCGTCACGAATCACCAGTACAGCCGTGGGAATGGCCCGGGCACCAACACCGCTTCCGCCGCCGGTTCCCTTGTTGCCTTTTTCATCGGTGCCGTCGCCGCCGCCCAGTCCCAGGCCGAAGGAGATGTTCAGCAGGGGAATCAGGGTGACACTGCCCACTTGCATGGGCTCGCCCACAACGGTCTTGGAGGTGAAGAATTTTTCCAGTTTTTCAAAAAGAACAGATGCATTTTCACTTAAATTAATGGACATGGGTGTTCCTCCTTTTTCTTGGTGGTTCATTTTGGTTGTTGGTTGTTGGTTAGTTGGGTAGTGGTTGGTGTTAACGGGTGATGGTAACGGTCTTGCCCTATGATGATGAAGCTCCAGATGATGCGGTGGAAGCTTCTGATGTCCTGGAACCGGACTTGTTGCGGTGCTTTCTCAGCAGCGGCCACCAAATACGGCGCACTGGTTTCGCCAGAATCAGCTGCAGGGCGGCGGCGAGAAAGGCGATGGGAACCAGAGAACCCTTAATGTTGCCGGATACATCCACCAGGCTGTCATGAAAGACAGGTTGCAGTTGAAGGGTCTGGTGGGGCCAGACGGCAAAGAGGGCCATGAGAAAGTTGTTGATCACGGCGGTCTGGTAAGGGTCGGGAAGTCCATACACCACTTTGATGCGAAAGATCTGGGGTCGCAGGGCTTTCCAGATCTTGTGAAGAAAGCGCCTGATGACGGCAAACAGTTCCCGGGTGAGGGCCTCTCGCAGGTGATCCAGTGCCTCTGAAAAACTGAGGGCAGGCTTCTTTCGGGGAGGCTTGTCACCAGATTGACGGCTGCCTGTGGTTTTCCCACTGGTATCATTTTGGGGCCGGGGCGATTCTGAGGAGGCGGATGTGGTGCCTGCTGCCCCAGCGGTCGTCTGGTTGCTGGTGCCATCTTTCGGTGCTATTTCTTTTTTGGCAGTCGTCATGGTTATTTTTTTAGAAATACCGGCAACTGTCACAGTTGTCTCAATGTGTCTGAAATTATTGGTGAAAACCTTCAGGCGAAGCAGTCCCCAGAAAAGGGAAACCTGTCCCTTGCCTTCTTTCGTGTCTTCAGCATATCGGCCTGACGCCTGGTAACCAATGGGAGCCACCAGCACCAGCAGGATCAATGCCAACAGAATCAATAACAGCCATAACAGTATTTTCAATAGAATCATCAGCATCACCTGGCCAGAAGGGCCTTCCCTTTCTGGCGGAGAAACCGGCCGGTTTTTTGTTTGATCTGCTTCACCATAAAACGGGTGGTCTTTTCAGTAACCTTTGCGCCCAGTGTCAGGCCGGGGAGCCACTGTATATACCGGGTGGTGTTACGGGCAATGTGTTTTTGAAGTTTTAGCAGGGTGCCGGGAGTCAGGGTGCTCTTCCCGCTCTTTAGATAATCCGTCAGCCACTGTTCCTGGAGTAACATCAGGGCCGGAGGAATCGCCGGAGGTTCATCGTTGCTCAGGGCAGTGAAAAGATGACGAAAGACAGTGACAGCGGCGCGGCAGTGAGGGCACTGTTCCAGATGACCTTCATAAAGAAGTTGCTCCGCGGGAGAGAGGGCTTCATCCAGATAACTTTGTGCCCAACGTTCCTGCAAACGGCAGCATGCGTGGGGTGATGGTTTCATCCTGCTCCCTCCTTTGTATTGTATTGAGGTCCTTTGTCATTTTCCTGCTGCTGCAGAGCGGCCCGCAGCGCCTGTCTTCCCCGGTGAAGGTAGGTTTTCACCGTGCCCAGAGGTTCCTGCATCTCCTGGGCAATGGCTTCATAGCTGAACCCTTCCCCGTGGCGCAGCTGAATGGCAGTGCGCATTTTTTCCGGCAATTGAAGGAGGGTGTGGCGCAGCAGCTGGCGGGTTTCTTTCAGCAGCACCTGATCTTCCACCTGCTGGGGATCAGGCAGCAGGTCTTCCAGCGTGCTTTCGGTTTCATCGGTGACCCACTGCAGTGAAAGGGACGGTGCAGGCTTTTGCCGCAGGTGCGTGACGCAGGTATTGGCGGCGATGCGGCGCAGCCAGGGAGCCAGGGGACGTTGGGCATCAAAAGTGTGGATGCCCCGAAAAACTTTCAGCCAGGTTTCCTGCATCAAATCCAGTGTATCTTCACGGGATTGGGTATAATAAAAGCAGGTGCGATAAACCAGCGGGCCGTAAGAGTGCATCAGTGCCCGAAATCCTTCCGGATCATTGGCCTGGCATTTTTGTATTATCATGTGTTCAGTCATACTCACGCGCAGCAGCCCCGCTTTCCCTGACGGCACCCGGGTGCGAAAGGTCCCTTTACCATCCTATACAAGGATGTGTCAAAAAAGTTTCGCAGATGATGAAAAAAAATGGATTATTTTGCCTGCCGGAAAATCTCCGAGTGAATGATCTCATTGAAGTACCATGGGATCTCAAATCTTCATCATATACTGTCGCTGGATTGAAACCTGAAGGAGGTTGGTTTAGATGGGAAATGAAACATTGGTTGTTGTCGGTGGCGTTGCTGCCGGAATGAGTGCGGCCGCAAAAGCGAAACGGGAAAACCCGGATCTGACAGTCAAGGTGTATGAAAGAGGCCCCCATGTAGCTTATGGTCAGTGCGGCTTGCCTTATTACCTGGCGGGGCATCTGGAAAAGGCAGAAGCACTGGTGGTGAGGCAGCCGGCAGTTTTTCGGGAACAGGGAGTGGCGGTTCATCTTTTTCATGAGGGTATCGAACTGGATACAGAGAACCAGCGGCTGTTGGTGGCTAACCGAATCAGCGGCAAAGAAGAGAAGGTGGCCTATGACCATCTGGTGATTGCCACCGGAGCAGACCCGGTGATGCCCAAAATGCCGGGCATTCATCTGCCGGGAGTGATGCCACTGAAAACCATCCCTGATGCCGAGGCGATTCAGCAATTCCTGTCAGATCCTCAGGTGAAACAGGTGGTACTGGTGGGAGGCGGATACATCAATGTGGAGATGGCGGAGGCCGCCCTGGCAAGAGGGAAAAAAGTGCGTCTGATACAGCGTCCGGGGCAAGTGTTGAACCATTTGGATGAAGAGTTTGGCAAGGCAGCGGGAGACGTACTGGAACGACACGGGGTTCAGCTGCACTTGAAGGAAACGGTGAAGGCGCTGGAAGGCACTTCCCGGGTGACCCAGGTGGTGACTGATCAGGGCACCTACCCGGCTGATTTGGTGATCATCGCCCTGGGAGTGAGTCCCAACACTCGCTGGCTGCCGGAAAAGGAATTTCATCAGTTGTCCAACGGAGCCCTGGTGACAGATGCTTTCAGTCGTACCAACCGGGATCACCACTACACCGCCGGTGACTGTGCCGGTGTGTATCACCGGATTCGAAAAGAGCAGGTGTACCTGCCCCTGGGCACCACCGCCAACAAACAGGGGATGATCGCCGGTGCCTGTATTGCCGGCAATCCCCAGGCCTACGGAGGAATATTGGGGACGGCCATTGTGAAAGTGGTGGATCGAACATTTGGGAAAACCGGTATCTCGGAAAAAGAAGCCCAGGCATTACACATTCCCTTTGAAACGGTGACAGTCACTGGCGCCAGCCATGCCGGCTCTTATCCGGGAGCCGGGAAAATCACCATTAAACTGATCTATCATCGGCACTACCGAACACTTTTGGGAGCTCAGCTGTGGGGGCCGGTGGAAGGTGCCAAACGGCTGGATGTGCTGGCGGTAGCCCTGCAGCAGGAGATGACGGTGGAAGAACTGGCATTGACGGATCTGTCCTATGCACCTCCCTACGCCACAGTCTGGGATGTGGTGCAGGTGGCGGCCAGAGCAGCCAAATAGAGGAGGCGCGAAAGATGGCAACCCTCGAAACATTGATTCAGCGGATGAAAGACAGGGGAATCCTTCAGACCCCGGCACTGGAAGAAGCTTTCCGACAGGTGGACCGGTGTTCGTATGTACCGGAGCATCTGAGGGCCCAGTGCTACGCCGACCACCCCCTGGCCATCGGCGTCGGGCAGACCATTTCCCAACCATCCACTGTGGCGTTCATGCTGGAAATGCTCCAGGTGGAGCCTGGAAACCGGATTTTGGATGTGGGCTCCGGCTCCTGCTGGACAACGGCGCTGCTGGCCTGCCTTACTGGTGAAGAAGGCCGGGTCATCGCCCTGGAACGGATTGGAGCCCTGGCGGATTTTGGGCGAAGAAACCTGGCAAAGAGTCACTGGCCCCATGCGGTGGTGCATCATGCCAATGGATGGCATGGCTGGGAGGCAGAAGCTCCCTACCACCGTATTCTGGTGAGTGCGGCTGCTCCCCAGGTACCGGAGGCACTGATCCGGCAGTTGATGCCGGAAGGGATACTGGTGATGCCCCTCAGCGATTGGAGGGGCAATATGCTGAAGCTTATCCGAAATAAAGATGGCACCCTGACCCGGGAAACCCAGGGGGGATTTGCCTTTGTCCCCTTTGTGGAAACCGGCGAAACCGGCGAAAGCGACGAAAATAACCAACAAACTTTGTGAGGAGACTGATGATGAACGAAACAACACTCTTTGAAACCATCGCCAAGCGGAAGTCTGTTCGAAAATACAACATGAATCCCCTGCCGGAGAACCTTCAACAGCAGATTCGGGATGCTGCAGGAGAACTGTGCCCTCTTAACCCGGACATCAAAACAGACATTCATTTTCTTTCAGAAGGGGCAGTGAAAGGTCTCTTGACCATCAAAGCCCCCCACTACCTTCTTTTTTTCTCGGAGGAATCACCGGAATCACTCCTCAATGCTGGATTCATGCTGCAGCAGATGGATCTATACCTGTCGTCCCTGGAACTGGGGACCTGCTGGCTGGGGATGGCGAAGCCCAATAAAGCCTTTGCCACTGTCTCGCCCCTTCCCTTTGTCATTGCCCTGAGTGTGGGAACGGCGACCGAACCGGTGCACCGCCAGCATCAAACAGATTTTCAGAGAAAACCGCTCCCAGACATGGTGACGGGCAGTGATCACGAAGCGCTGGTGGAATCGGCTCGGCTGGCTCCTTCTGCGACCAACAGCCAACCCTGGCAGTTTCAGACCACGCCGGACGCCATTCGCGTTTTCCGCATGAAACCGGGAGTGATGAAAGCCTGGTTATATGATCGCCTGAATCAGGTGGACATGGGGATTGTGCTGTGTCACCTGTGGCTGGCGGCAAAGGCAGCCGCATATCAGCCCAGCTTGCTGAATGAAGCAGGTGTTGATGTGCCCGAAGGGCAGCTCTATGTGAAAACATTGAAGTTGGAAGCTGTTGATCCTCCAGTAGTGAATGTATAACCAGTGGACAGGCGGTAAAAATAGCGGACAGACGCCAATGAAAACAATGGCAGATGCTGCTTCCTGGTGCTGCTGCAAAGAAGCGGTCGACGAATTACCTGGGATTCTGCAGTCAACCGGCTGCTGGAGGTAACCGTACAACCGTTGAAAATGCAATCCTTTTCCTCGAACAATAGCTGTTTGAACGATTGTCAGAGACGCTGGAGTCTGTTAAAATAAGCTCATGACTCAAAAAGAAGGGCGTCCTGCACATGAACCAAGTGATTACCCAAATGATTCCCGTTATTCTGCTCATGGCCATTGGAAAATGGATGGGAACAAGAAACCTTTTTTCCGCAAAGGCCATTGAAGATCTGAAAGGCTTTGTCATGAATGTGACGCTGCCTGCAGTGCTGTTTCTTTCCTTTTTAATGTTAGAGTTTCGCCGGGAGTATCTGTTGCTGATTCTCCTGATGACCGGCATACAGTTTTTGTTTTTTGCTGCAGGACACGGTGCCGCGCGCCTTCCAGGAGTGTCTCATCCCCTCATTCCCTTTCTATCCAGTGGCGCTGCCTTTGGATTTATTGGCATTCCCTTTTTTTTAGCTGTTTATGGGATTGAGGAACTTGGAAAATATGCCATTCTGGGTGTGGGGCATGAGCTGTATATCTGGTTCTTTCTCTTTCCCTGGATGCGGATGCAGGCAGGTGCCAAGGGCATTACCTTTAAGGAAATTCTACAGGTGGCCAAATCGCCCACCATTCTCAGCATCGTTTTCGGCATGCTGATGAACCAGTTGAATATGGCTGCATGGGCTGCCGGCAGCAGCCTGTTGTCAGGCATCCTGCTGACCATTGAACATCTGGCGGGACTTACCACTCCTCTTATTCTCCTCATGGTGGGATACAGCATCACCTTTCATGGTTACCTTATGAAAGACAGTCTGAAGTTGGTGCTGGTGCGTATGAGCATCATCTTTTCCATTGGCTATGCGGTGAAATGGTTGATCATCGACAGATTCATTGCGGCAGATCCGGTGTTTGATCACGCCTACTTCACCTTTTTAGTGCTGCCGCCACCTCTGGTGGTACCCATGTTTATAGATCTTTTCGGCAATAAACGGCACACGGAGATTGTCAGCAACACACTGATGCTCCATATTGTCGCCAGTGTAGGGGTGTATTTGCTGGTGGTGCTGCTGTAAAAGCCATTTTAAAGAAAAGCCGTCGCCAGACGGCTTGAGGTTGTTGAAAAAGTCTATGAAAATAGGCTTTTTTTCTTGCAATCAAAAAGGAGATTCGCCCCTTGATGTCGAATATAGATATAAGGGGTGATTCGAATGATGACAAAGAGAGACCATGTTC
>NZ_JBCITM010000020.1:0-73101 GCF_039414295.1 Anoxynatronum sibiricum
TTACTGCATAATTCATACCTGCGTGGTTTTGATGATATTTTTTGACTCGGCCTTTATACTTCCCTTCCTTTTTGGCCAGCTCAATCCCTTCACTTTGACGCATGCGAATAAGATCCCGTTCTAATTGATTAACACCAGCCATCACCGTAATTAAGAACTGGCTATAGGGATTATCTTCTGATAAATCTAGCCAAGTATCCTTGAGTGATTTTAAGCCGGCCTTTTTACTTCGTATGACATCAATCAGTTCAAATAAATCCTTCGTACTTCGAGTGATCCTAGTTAAGTCTGTTACATAGACAAGGTCACCTTCTTCTAAAGCCCCTAACACTTTTTGAAGTTGCTCTCGATCCTTTGTCGCACCAGAAACTTTCTCTTCAAAAATAATATCCATTCCGACTTCGTTTAATTGCTGATATTGTCTTGAAGGATTTTGGCTGGTGGAACTAACTCTGATATAACCAATTTTTCGCAAAATATCACCTCGCATTTTGAGACAAGTCTTGTGATACACTCTCAACCCTGATTATATCAGACTACGGCAACCGTATCAATAGAGTGTAGTCTATTGATACGGTTGTGAACAAACAAAACCATCTCTTGAGGGAGTGCATCCAAAAATAAATTGACAGATGCTTTTACAAAGCTTATAATGTAACTAAATAGTAGTTGCAAATCAAAGGAGCTGCACAATGAGCAAAGAAGAAAAGTTGATTCAAAAACTTCTTTCAAACCCTACGCCAGTTACTTTTACCTATCAAGATCTCGTGAGGCTAATGTCATATTTTGGCTATCATCTCAATGAAAAACATGCAGGGTCTCGCATCCGGTTTTGGCATAATGAAACGAAAGCAGTCTTTAGCATGCATAAACCCCACCCCGGGAATGAATTAAAAAAATATCAAGTTCTGGAAGTTATCCGTTTTTTAAGAAAGCAAGGTGATATAAATGAGTAGCCGAAATGTCAGTTTAGATAAGACCATCAAATACAGTGATTATATCGGAACAGTCGAATACAGTGCTGAAGATGAGGTTCTTTATGGCGTGATATTAGGAATAAACGACAGCATTACTTACGAAGGAAGGTCTGTGGAGGAGTTAAAAGCAGCTTTCCAGGAAGCGGTTGACGATTACCTGGATTTTTGCAAAGAAATCGGTAAAAATCCTCAGCGAACATACAAAGGCAGCTTCAATGTGCGCATTAAACCAGAAATACATCAAAGAGTAGCTTTAGAGGCGGCAAAAAAAGGCATATCGCTAAATCAGTTTGTGGAACAGGCCATTATGGACACATTAAAAACTTCCTAATGGCAACCATTATTTTGAATAAAATCAAGTTATTCCAAGTATTGGAACGTTTTTTGGCAGTCAATTACCCGTGAGTTCAGTGATGGGTAGTTGACTGCTTTTTATATTCTCGTCTTCACTGACGCAATCTTCTATGGGCGCATTAAGACCTTCCATGATTCGTTGACGCATATTGGGAATAGCACACAGGCAAAGAGTTTCCATTAAGCCGTTGTAGTCTTCTTGGATGACCAGTCGTTCTTCTCGTATCTCATCCTTAGTCGCACCATTGTTTGGGATGATCCCCGTCAGTTGGGAGACTAGACTTTTTGCATTGCTATCAGGTGCGGTTAGCATGGCTACCGGCACCCCGTTGATGGTAATGGTGATGTTTTCTTTGCGAGCAAGGGAGAGATACTTCTCCAGGTTTTTTTCTAACTCTTCTTTGGTCACTGTTAGCATCAGCAAAACCTCCTTGTAGGCTGCATTGCGCTACAACCCTAACATTTTTTTGACTTCATCGTGAACAAAGGCTTCGGAGTTATTATTTTTAACATCTTCTTCGTGTTGCCGGATCAACTCCATATCCAGCTCGTCTTCCATTTTTTCTTCCAGCGTTTTTTTAAGAAGCGTTGGCAAGGAAACCCCCTGTAGTTTTGCATATTCGCCAAAAGCTTGGTGTTCTTCTTTATTTAATCTTACGGTAACTGTGCTCAAGCAAACCCCTCCTTTTTATTAATTGCAACACATTGTAGCACTTTTTGAAAAAGGCTTCCCAATAGGGGGGGCGCAGAATTTGGATAAAATTGCATGATAAGGACGAGAGTGGTCTCAATTTGATTATTGCTGCTATCGTATTCTGGAACACTGTTTATCTAAAAAGGGCTACTCTGGCTTTACACGGAAAGAATAACCATCTGGACCACAATAAGATACAGTTTCTTTCGCCGCTGGACTGGGAACACATTAATCTCTCTGGCAATTATGTCTGGCAGAAAAGACTCAATGATTCAGTAACGAAAACGGTCAATTAACGTGCGATTTTATCCGAATCCTGCCTCCACCCCTAAATAAAGAAGGCGGATTATACTTTGCAAAAATATATGGCCTCTTATGAAGTGAAAAAATCATCAAGGTCTTGGTCCGATTTTATAATTTTCTTATCATCCACCTTGCAGCGTTCTGCAAGTGCAATGCTGTTTTCACCTCTCATATCAGAAGAAAGTTTTTGATCAAAAGAGCTTTCCAGCGCTGCATGAAAAAGAAGGTAATCTTCATAGACTTGTTTCATGTACATTTCAAGAAGTTTTGATAGCTCCAAATCAAGTTCATTCATGCGCTGCCTGTATTCCAGAAGTAACTTGCGTTCCCCAGGAGTCAACACATCATCAAGTGTTCCAAGAAAAGCCTTAAGGGCTGCTAAGACCTGTTCACCATAACGGATACGCAATTCTTTAAAAACAAGGATCATGAACCTTGCCCAGGCAACCAGGTTTAATCGAAGGAAAAACACAACAGCATTTCCACCAGAGCGAATGGCAGCGTCTGCTCCATCCATTAAACACAAAGCTCCATGTCCGACTAAAAGCATCATTCTCAAATCAGCATGTTTTTCAGAGGGAAAACACTCACTCCATGGACGTTTATGGTAAAATCGCTGCTTAATAACCCATAAAGTACGAATAATCAACTCATTAACGAGAACAGGGATTGCCATTGCTGCCCCAAATCGAGCATCATAACCGTTTTGAAACACTTGGGTCATTACCTTCGCCAACGTCTGGCGGTGTTGGCCAACTTGAAACTCACCAAAATCACATAGCTGAAAAAGAGGCATGAAAGGAACCGGCACACCAGACCCTCGACCAGTCAACACTGAGCCACGGCCACCAGAACTGCCTGCCAAGTCCGACATAATATGCCCGATCCAGTTACAGAACCCACAAAAAATTTTTGCCGGAAAGCTTCCACCATGCAATCGAAGGTTAGGCCCTTCACTGTCAATCCGAATCAATTGCCCGTCACTCAAAAAACTGGCCTTCCCTTGAAATTGGTCAAGAATGGAAAAAAATAGTCCGATAATATCCGGCGAATGGGCCAAGGACTTATAATGATGATTTTTAGTGCCCATTTTAAAAGCGCCACCCACGTCAACAGTGTGTCGATGATCGTAGTTAACGGGAAACTCTTTTTCCAAAAAACCGATCGCACTGGCAACACTGTCCTCATTACCTTCCCGAGGGCTCCAACCCTTCAACTTTGCAAATTGCTTAACCAATCCGTCAGCCTGAGCATCAGTAATCGAGCCAAGCGAACTGGCGCCTGGCATACCGACAAAAAAGATATCTATCAGTCCAGCAGCCACCCCGCTGAACCCTGCAATAAAATAATCATATCGGTCACATTTTGCGTTTACCCATTCCGGATTAGCGGCCACAACAACACTCTTTTCTTATAAAAAATCAATATTGTCAATATACAGAGGAATATAACTGGAGTTATGCGGGTTCACAATTAACTCTTAATCCACTTTTTCAACCAGTTTGGCAGATAGCGACATAGTAGCGTTTAACAACACCTTCATATCGTCTTTTTGTTCCTGGGATAAATCGAGGAAGTTAGTAGCATCGTTTAAACAAGAAGGGATTGGTTGGATCTTAGCCTGCAACTCCCGCACCTCTTTCACTAACACAGTTACCTTTGCACAGATACGGGACACAGCAGTTAACTCTTTCTTTAGTTCAACAGTCGCCGCTTCTGCTTCTGCTGCAATCTTTTTATTTTTTGAATTCATAAGGAGACCTCCGCCGATAAGTGCGGCACCCCCAATAGACCAGCCAACAGGGCCAGACAAAGCTAAAAGCGCTTTTCCGGCAACAATGCCGCCACCCCCAGCTTTAAGCGCTCCACCTCCGAGCCATGCAAGGGCAGCCTTCGACGCAGCACCGCCCGAAAGAGCAGAAATAGCTGTACCGGTGGAGGCTGTACCAAAAGTAGTTGCAAACGCCATGGCTGCTGATGGACCAAGGGCGGCCACTCCGGCTCCGCCAACAATACCTGCACCAGCAACACCTCCTGCAATTTTCGAATCTTGTTCAGCTTTTTTTTCAAGCTCAACGACACTTACTTCAAATTCTTTGCGCAGTACAGCTACATCCGCTACAATTTTATCAAACTCTTTCGGCGTATTAGCCAGCCGATTCACAAGATCTTCAACAGATTTTATCCCTGTCACAGCTTTAGTACGTTCTTCGTGCAACTTAAGCGATCGGTTAATTGTTTCCTTATACTTCTCCATGTACTTTTCTTCCGAAATCCTAAGATCCTCCAATGCTTCTTTTTTCAATTTTGAATTAAACATATAAAATCCCTCCACTAATAATTTTGCGGTGCCATAAAGAGGTCTTGCCGACAAAAATAAGTGATGTTCTACCCCATGCTGTTCAGGGGACAACTCAGTCTTCCTGCAAGCTATTCATCATTTCCTCAATGCGATTCCGCCTTCTTTTTGTTTCTTCCTCATCAATCTCAATGGTAATGACATCCCCTTCTTCTGCCAGGTTCGGCAGAAGAACTTTGGGCATGTTGATCAACACCCCTTCTTCCAGCTCCACCACCGCATAATTGTCTTCAAATCGATCAATGATCACCTTCATCAGTATCACGTCCTTTGCTTAGTTACGGTTTGCACCGCTGACACGGCCGCTGTCCTGCCTCCATGGCTTCATCTCGGGTGTCAAAGTAAATTCGGTTGTGTTCTGCCGGCAGGGAGCTGCAGTCCGCCGTATGAAAAATACCCGAGTTCTTGTTGCCAATATAGCCCCGTCCATCACTTGATCCGGCGGCAGCTGAAGATTCTTCTTTGGCTGCCTCTGCTTCTGCTGTCCGTTCTTCTACAAAGCTGGTCACCGGCATAGTATCAAACTGCCAAGCTTCTCCATCACTGACAGCAATGATGGTGCCCTGTTCATCTGTACGGAATACCTGGATGCCCCTGCCTTGGAGTCGCTGAAGCACCTCCTGGTGTGGATGGCCGTATGAGTTGTCACGGCCACAGGAGATAATCCCGTAGCTGGGAGATACCGCATCAAGGAAAGCCGGGACGGAAGAGCTGCTGCTGCCATGGTGGCCAACTCTTAATAGGTTGGCCGCCAGATCCATCCCGCTTCTCACCATTTCCATTTCCGCTGTTTCTTCTGCATCCCCTGTGATCACTAAAGCATTTTCACCATGGGTGAGTCTAAGGCTGGCAGAGTAATCATTGAGGTTATTATAAGAATCACCGTGGGGACCGATGAGCATGATTCCCACCTCAGGATCGATTTCCAGGGGGAGTCCAGCTTTGGCATATGTAATCTTCAGGCCCTTCTCCTGGATGGCCAACAGAAGGTTTTCGAAGGCCCGGGTGGTATGGGTGACTTTGGGCATCAGGACTTTGCCCACTTCAAACGAGCGAATGATTTGTGGAAGGCCACCGATATGATCTGCATGGGGATGGGTGGCCACAATGACATCGATATGACTGATTCCCAGGGCTGTCAAATATTGGACCAGATGATTCCCTTGAGAGGGTTCCCCCGCGTCAACCAAAAGGGTTCTCCCTGCAGGGGTGATAATCAGGGTGGCGTCACCCTGATCCACATCAATGAAATGAACGGTTAGCTCTCCTTCTACTGAGGGGGCGGAGACAATTTCTGTGGCGAGTACACTGGAGTTTTCCTGTTCCAATGATTCATTGGCTTCTGAGATAGCCGGCTCTTCTGTGATTGACTCTGCATAACTAATGTGCTTGTTATCCGAGGCTGGTTCTGATGAACATCCTGTGAGAAGAATGAAGAAGATCAGCAGTACATATAAGCAGCGCCACTTCTGGGACTTTTTTGAGATGTTATACAAGTCGTTCAGCTCCTTTAGGTTTACCAAGGATGGTAATGATTTAGATGTTGCCTGATGCTTCCCGGGGCCAGCCCACGAGGTATTCTGGCAGGATTTCTTAACAGAAAGGCCCTACAGGCCATACAGCGACAGTATGAAAGCAGCTGCAATGGTAAACGCTGCCACTGCGGCTGTGATCCCTACGCCTTTTACCACTGAAAAAGGACCTTTGCAGTGATAGTATAGACTCAGCGCTCCCTGGACCATGAGCGCCCATGCAATGGTGACATAGGTGTTGCTGGTCCAAAATCTCGCAATTATGGATATGTGAGCCATAACGATGGCAGTACCCCATACCATCCCCGAGGCAGCATGGAGCATGTAGTAGTTTTTCTTCTGATTCAGTAATTCAGTCATGACTTTCATATGGAACCCCTTGTCATTAATTAGTACTGATTAGCGCAACACGAATATGACCACTCCAATTACAGCAGTACAAGCAACTCCTAGAATGATAAGTTTCTTTGAAAAATCCTCAATGGATTTTTGAATCATGAACATTCCATTTTCCAATTGATCTTCATGTTTCTTTGATGTCATCTCCAATTTCTCATCAAGGCTCTTGCTAATGTCTCTCAGCTGTACTTCCAAGTCTGATCGAAGCCTTTCAATTTTTGAATCAACTAAGACTTCGTATTCACGGTACTGCTTTCGATAGTCGCGAGCCAGCTCATCGTATTTTTTATCGATCTCATTGAAATAACTTTTCAGATTTTCTCCCAGCACTGCACTATGCTTGCTGTTTTCGTCCATTAATTTTTTAGTGCTTTCTTCAAATGATTTTTGATGGACACTTACAGATTCATGAACGGAAGCGGTAAAGGCTTTGATGTCTTTCAAAGTAGTTAAGTTTTGTTGATGCGCTTTCTCAATGGCTTCCATATTTTTCTTTTCAGATACCTGCAAATCATTTAGAGATTCTTCCAGTGTTGCCATTTGTTCCAGCAAAACATTAATTGATTTCAATTTGGTAACTTCTGATTCAAGCTCTTGAATGGTATTATCCAACCGATAAGCGTCCATTATATAACTCCTTCCACAAGCTTTTTAATTCGGCCAACGGAATGATCAAGCACGTATTTCTTGCTGTAGGGATCTCTTGATTTATCATAAATTTGCAGCATTTCTTCGGGAAATTCATCAAGCAGTAACTTGCTAAAATGAGAGCGGTTGACTTCATCCATATGAGGAGCAATAAGAAGCGAAGCCCTCAGGATTTCTTTTCGTTCTGATTCTCCAAACTCTCGAATGGATTGAAAAGCATCTTCCAATCGCTGTTTGCCATCATCTTTTTGATATTGTCCTGTAAGCAAGTGAATCACACCACTTACAAAATTCAACCCACTGTTGCTGCGGTAACTTTCCAAAAATCGTCGCAGCGACGGCATGACTTGAGCGATGGCTTCTTTCCCCACAAATTGTTGGTCTTCCTTAAAAAAGATGTCAAACCAGTTTTTAAAATCTCTGGGATTCTCGGCAATATAGTCAAATGCAAAGGCACTGTCACTAAACTTAAAGTAGGCTTCCATGTACTTCTTGAAAGCTTCGGGATCTTCAGCTTTTTCTTGGCACTGCTGATAAACCGTTAAGATGGACTGTCTTCTGTGATAGGCTACATTTTCGTATTGCCAAGTAAGGAGGATTTGTAGCAGTCGATAAAACTCATGTATTTCTTCTTTTCTATAGATGCTTGAGAAATCAGTTTTTTGTGGATCTCTCTGATATGATTCATAGAGGCTAAATTCGGGTTCGTATTTCCTGATATAATTGACAACATTCTCTCTGACGCTTTCAAGGGTGTAATCTTTGAAGGTCACGTGGAGCACTGGCATGCTGTCGTTCCATTTATGAATGGTCCAGTCGTCTACAATACCCATCAGGCTTAGTTTATAAATGGCTTTTTCCAGGTGAGATTTTGTGAGGCCCAAAGGCTTGCCATGAATTAAGACTTCTCCACCTGGTTTTCCATATTGTTTGAAGACAGCTTTTATTTCAGTCATTTCTTCATCAATGTTTTTAACTCCAATGGTCCAGAAATACAACTGTTTAAAACAATCTCGCTGATCAAATCCAACTTCCTGTAAAACTGATTGAATCTGATCATAACGACTCTGCAATCCAAAGATCTGCTCAAAATACTGTTGTCCAGTGGATTCTTCACTGAAAAGAACAAAGCAGTCAGCAGGACTTTTATCTCGCCCTGCTCTTCCAGCTTCCTGATAAAGTGCTTCCAAAGAACCAGGAATACCGTAGTGAATGGTATATCTGATGTTCGGCTTGTCAATTCCCATTCCAAAAGCTTTCGTGGCCACCATTAGAGGAAATCGATTGTTTTTAAATTCTTCCTGAACTACTGCTTTGTAACGATCATAGTCCTGGTCATTATTAAATCCCGTTCCTTTTGGGATTGTTGCTGAATAGAAGCGAACATCAGCGCCAAATTTTTTCTTTAAGTTCATCGATACTTTGTAACAGCCTGCATCACCACTTGCAAAAGGTGTAAATATGAGGCCTGAACTGGTATTTTCCTCCTTCAGCGTGAGGATATCCTTTTCGTCTGAAAGGGTTTTGATTACGCTCGTCAGGTGCTTCCACTTGACATGCTTGGAGGCACCATTATCTTTAACAATATGGAAATTCAACTCAGGCCTTGTAAATGAAGGCAGCGTTTTCACGTCGTCTCTGGAAATGTCAAACTCAATCATGATGTCTTTCAGTACATTAACAGAGGCAGTCGCTGTTAGTGCTAAGATTCTTGCAGAAGGGCAGAACTTGTTAATGGTCTTCGCCAAGTTAAGATAGGCAGTACGGAAATCATGCCCCCATTCGCTCAAGCAATGGACCTCATCAATGATTGCCAGTCCAATCACTCGCTCGTGATTGATCACTTCAAGCTGCTCTCGAAACCCTATTGTTTGAAAGCGTTCGGGGGATATCCAGACAAACTGATATTTACCACTACCGTAATACTTTTGAACTTCGGATTTTTCATCTGCTGATTGATTGCTATTGATGTAATTTGTGTGGTGAATCCCAAATCGATCCAAACTTTCCTTTTGATCCTGCATGAGAGACTTGATGGGTGTTACAACAAAGCTTATGCAGGGTTGCAAAAGACCCACGTATTGATAGATTAAGGATTTTCCACCCCCGGTTGGCAGTAGGCCAATGGTTTGACGTCCCGACAATGAGTTTATGATGGCTGCACGTTGACCCGGAGCAAACTGATCATAGCCAAAGATGTTCTTCAGAATGAAGTGCATGGCCCCAATATCATTATTCTTTCCTTCCATAACAATATCGTAGTTAATGGGATTAGCCACACTGACAAAAAAATAGTTGCGACTATCAAAATAATCTGTTCTCACATAGATCCGGTCTTCTTCACCATCTGCTTCGTTTTCATCGGTCCATCGCTGGAGAAGACTAAAGTCGATATTAATCCAGTTTTCATGGTGCTTGGAAGCGCCCGCTGGGTACTCTTTTATAATGACCTGCGGTTTTACAAAGGGAAGCTTCATCAGTTTAGAAAGCTCTTTGACCCACAATAACAAGTCTTGGACCGCCATATTAGCGTAGCCCTCCACATCTCTGTTGACGATGGCAAACTGCCACTTTTTATCCGAAAGTTTGATATGCCCTTTTTCAAGCAAAGAGAGTAGCAGTATCTGAAACCGCATGACGGCGGTTAATTGCATTTTATTGTGATTTTCATGCTGGGAGTAATACTCTTCCTGGTGACAATAGGCTGTCTGATATTCTCCCAGTATTTCTTCAAACTCCATCAACCGGTTTTTAATGGCCCGCATTTTTTCTTGAAGGCTATGTGTACGCTGTTTGATATCTTTTGCATTAATCCGGATGGTCTTAACTTTATATTTTTCCAGGTATCGAGACCGCTCTTTATCATTCATGTTAATGGATAAGTTCTGTTGGTGCTGAAAGCCGTCTATTTCAATGACTAAATGCGCCTGAGGAAGATAAAAATCAACTTTTTCATCGATAAAGTGCTGATTATCTGCCAGTGTAATCTCTCCAATGGAGACTTCGGGCAGAAGTAATTGTTTGATGAAGCCATATTCCCCTAGATATTCCTCAATAATTTCTTCAAAAAAAATGACAGCCGTCTGGTCATTGCTCTCATCATGCCCCTTGATCGTATCCAACCAGACAGGCTGAACATTAGAAATGAAAAAGCATGGCGAACAGAGCTCTTCGTCATCAGAAAGCTGGCTAAATTGACTATGGAGATACTGGGAGGGCCTTGTAGGCCTTCCACGCATCAGAATGTTTTTCAGCACACAAATCATCGGATAATGAGCAGCATCTTTCATAACTTGCCCTGGAATGTTTTGAATGACAAAGTTATGATTGGCAGGTACATAATTGGCTGTATAGGTCTCATGACTGTGGAAGAAACGTATGGGCATATTCTTGGTTTCTTCGCTGAGATACACATGGCGGGGAATGGTCTTCTGTTGTTTGCTCTTTTTATCAACTTTAGCGTCAGACTCATGACGTTGCTCTTCCATCCGATGATTCTGCGAATCTTTTGATTTCGCCGAGGGCATGAGAAAAAAATGTTCAAAAATGTATCTTTGAGCATTTTCATTAAAATAGTGCACATGGTGGTTTGAACTTGTTAATTTGCTGGTGATCCCAAGGGCTTTGCCTTTTTTTGTCACACTTTGGATAATTCTGTCACCACTGTTTTCTTCTGCGAGCAACCCCTGGTGAACCATCCACTCATTGATAGTCTGAACGTCGTTTTCCAAGTGATACTCCTGTTTCACCCTACTCAACACCTGTTTGAAAGACGATATTGGTAAAGGCACTTTCGAAATATAACCAAGGGGTTCAAAGGGTCGTTTTCCTGGCACCATTGTTTCTTTTACAGTTGCTGCTGCTTTTTTCAATGGTCTATTTTCAAATGAATCGGCGACCTCATCAACACCCCTTAAGCCACCCGTCTGAGAAGGAAGGACTGCTCCAGCTAACGGTATTTCATGTTTTTGCAAGATTCTTTGGGCACCAATACGGTTATACGATTGACTATCAGAAGCTGCCACTGATTTTATCACTTCCAGTTCATCGCCTGACAACTCAAATGCTTCCAATGCTTTCAATGAATACTGCCTGACTTGAGAAGCATCATATGTAAGATTACTCATTAGATAGGGAATCAGCTCTTTCGCGGCAGGGTTGTATTTGGCAGCTATTTTTGAAACAGCCGATGCGGCCAACCGCCGCTCATTTGTCGTTCCCTGGGTTAAATAATCTTTTAAATATCGAAGTGCTTCTGATTGACCTGTTTCTCCCAGTTCATATGGTGTCATTTTGTCATATGATTTCATGATCTGCCCCCACAATCTAATAATGCGAAACAGAAGATGCGATGATGAGCGTATAGTGTCACGTAAAGAGTCTATTTTGTCATTATAAGTATAATTCTACATTGCTTTCCATTCTCCTGCGTAGATGATAGTCATCGGTGAGGTTCATTAAAAAGCCAATCCCAGGCCCTACAGTTGTGACTATTGCTGAAATAAGTCAACCTGCTCCACTTCAACCCATAGCCACCCTTCCAGCACAGCCAGCTTATCACTGACTGTGCCGCTATCGTCCAGGCCAATGCAACATAAGTGTTGATGGTCCAGAAACCAGTAAGGATAGAGATATGGGACATGAGAATGACAGTACCCCATATCAGTCCTGTTGTAGCATGGAGCAAGTAAAAGCTTCTTTTGTGATTCATCATTTCGGCGCATATTTTCATCGGGAGCTCCTTAAATCAGTCTTCTTCTGAGAGTATCTCCAGCATCCTATCAATGATCTCACTGGATAAGTCATCAGGTGATTCAAACTCAAATTTTATACTATTGTTCCCGTAAATGTAGTTGTTACGGATAAACATCCCCAAGCCAAAATGGTATTGAAAAGGATCAGGGTTTTCCTTCATGTGTTTTTTGTCATCATCATTTAACTGACTCAAACAGTCCTGGGCAATATGTTCGATAAAAACTTTTTTTGACAAGAAATGGATGGTCATCGGTAGCATTCACCTCTCTCTCTTTATACGAGCTACAAGAAATTTTCAGTCAAATTTTGATTCATCATATTAAAATTCCAATCCATTTACTCAACAAATTGGTTCCGAGATCCATCTGGAAGCATCTTAAATCTTCTATCTGTTGGGCCAAGATGATCTCTCTCTGTATATGAAATCCATCCATCATATTCCGGATTGAACGCATACCAGACAGAGATATCTGTTAGTTTTGTTCGTCCAGATCCATCAGTCATAATTCTGTACAGCCTCCAGTTATCTTCAAACGAAATGTAGTAAATCCATCCGTCATAAAAAAAATTAACAAGACCCTCTTCGTTTATAACTATTGATTTAAGTATTCCAGCAGTTGTCATGCGGTACAAGTGAAAGTTTTCATCAGAATAGTATATCCAACCATTTTCAACATGATTTAAATTGCTCAAATCATCACTGATTCGGAACAGTTGGTCATTATGGAGACTATACGCATGTATAATTCCTGGTGAAAATTGATTGAAGCTCTGTTGGAAAAATATCGCATTGTCGTAATAATTCAAGCTGGAGACATGACCATTAGCTATTTTTCTTCTATTGGATCCATCTTTTTTTACTTTGTATAGCGCACTTCCATCATCTCCATTTACATAAAAAATATAGGTATCTGTTACAATAATTGTGCTATGATCCAAAACGTCATTGACCACGCTTTCACTTCGAAGGGGTCCGTTAACAACACCCCGCCTGATCAATCGATATCCCGACATCACATCTTGCTGATCAATATTCTCTGTCATGTAGGCCCAGTCGCTTGAAAAATAATCAACAGCTAGACGCGGGCTCTCCCCAACCACTTTTTCATTCACAACTACGCCTGAAGAAGTGGTGGTGTTCGCATCTATGTCATCACTGTTAGCAGATTTATTATTGAACATATCATGCCAATTGCCAAGCAAAGCACCGAAAATAATCACCAGAATGACAATAACGGCAAGGATTGCCTTGATTTGCTTATCTGATCTTTTTTTCTCGTAGTCAGATGAACGTGCAGAATCTATATTGTTTTGATTCGCCGGAGTCACTTTTCCATCCACAGGTTCATTTATCTCATTATTGCTCTTTTCTTCTGTCATTATTTTGTCATTATCGTTATCATCAACATTATATCCCGAGGAGAAAGATTCAACCTGATCATTACATTTACCGTTTGTTTCTGAACTGGAACTTAATATGTTTTCCTTGCCAATATCAAGGTCTACTTCAGTAAAAAGTACAGCAGATAGATCCACTTTGAAGTCGCTCTGAAATTCCTTCACATTTTGATACCTGTCAGTACTTCGAATCGCCAAAGCTTTCATCAAAGCTAATTCGAACGTTTCTGGCAGACTAATACCCATATCTGAAGGCTTCTTAAGGGAATCATCGAGTAGCCTTTCCATGGCTTCGAGAGGCACTTCGCCGGTAACAAGCCGATATAGCGTTCCTGCAGCTGCATAGATATCAGTCCAAGGCCCCTGAATCCCTTTAGTACGATACTGTTCCTCCGGAGCATAACCAGGGCGAAGCAACACTGAAAGACTCTTCTGCTGATCCAAGGAAGCGGTTCTGGCGGCACCAAAATCCAATAATTTTGCCCTGCCCTCTTTGGTGATGTAAATATTGTCCGGACTTATATCCCTGTGCAGGATACCCGCCTCATGGATCTCATGTAAGGCATCCAGCACCGGCATCATTAATCCTAAAGCTGTTTTCCATGGCAGCACATTCCCCTTCTGGGCAACATATTGCTGAAGTGTCATCCCTTCCACATAGTTCATCACCATGTAAGCGGTCTGGTTCTCTTTGAAATACTCCCGAACAGAGACAATCCCGGGGTGATCATCAAACTTAGCCAGCACCTTGGCTTCTTCCATGAACTTCTTTAGGCCATGCTCAAAATGATTCCGTGCATCACCGGTATACACAGAGACATGATTATAATCAGGGGTTCTACTAACCAGGTCTTGGGGAAAGTACTCTTTAATGGCCAGCTTGATCTCCAAGATCAGATCCCAGCCCAGATAGGTGATACCGAAGCCGCCATGGCCCAGGACTTTGCCGATGAGAAACTTGCCATTCAGGACAGTACCCGGTTTCAGATGCACCGGTTCTGTCACGGTGAGATCTTTCGAGTGGCCGCATTCAGGACACTCCTGATTCTCCCCCTTATTCCCCATACAGTTAAGACAGATGTGCCGGATCTCGTCCATGGATCATGCCTCCCGATCAGAATGGTTGTTTTGTAGAAAACAGATCATGCTATCACCTTGGTTTAATGCAGTGATTCAATATTTTTACCAATTACGAAAATCTATGCTACTTCACTATCCAGACTCCATGAGTTTCTGGAGAAGGAAATCCTTCCACCGGAGAGATGAATACCTTTATTTCTTGAGTAGAGACTGTTTTGTTGAACAGATACTGATAACACATGGAAACATTTAGGGATCTCTATCATCTGAAATGGCCGAGTAATAGACTGTTCCTGCTGGCAAAATTAACACAAAGGTAACTATGAATATAAAAACTATTATCATGCTAATTGTGGGATTAACGACAAAGCTAGCTAAAATTAGAAAATAAAACAACGCTGTAAGAAAGATTGTTAGCATCTCAATTTCATTGTCGCAAGTAGGAGAAAGACTTTTTCTCCAAGGATTTATTGCCATTCCCCAAGACCACAACAAATAAGGTGTTAGAAACATGAACGAGTAGGTATCAACATGACTCAAGCAATAGAAAAAAGCAAAAGCGCATGAGACAAGAATAAGCACATTCGTAAATAGTATTGATAAAAAACCAAATAGGTATTGGAGCGGCTTGATTTTTTTCTCTATAGAATATAATACAGCACTTTCAATAGGAATTCTTATACACATCAATATCGCCAATAATTGATGAGCGAGTCCCGCCCATAAGATGCCAAAAACTATTAAATGCCATTCCTTAAAGAAGAGCAACCATATCCCACCAATGATACCGCTGGCAATATTCATTGCAACAATTGGAACGCTAATTATTTCTGATATGATTTCTAAAAATCTACTTATCTTTTCCCTTCTTCGAACATCTATAAAAGCGTGATTGTAGACTTTGTTCGACATAGATTTCAATCCCTTCTCTATCTCGAAAATGAGCGTATTAAATTTTTTGTTCTCTTCATTCAACACTCTACCCGCAACTTCATGGCAATTATCGGTATAGTCCTATGAGCCAATCGCCATTTTAGCAACACTCACAGCTTCCTAAATTTTATTTCTTTTAACACGATCCGGACCCTCGACATATCTCATTCCACATATGGAAGCCGCATACCTTAACGCATTGGATGATTCTACTGCCAAAAGTTGATATTTGACCCCGTGATCCCTTGCATCATTTAAAAATGAAGCATCGATACTCATTTTGAAGCAAGTTTGAGGGGCAAGATCCCCGTTGGCTATTGTGGGCTGCCTTCCTGGTTCATTTTCACGTTTTAGGCGCAAATGGGCAGACGAATCTTTGTGGCTGGCATCGCTTATTTACAACGCCTAACACTTTTTGATTATCTCTCCTGACAATACCGAAGTGGCAATTGACCTGGCCGCCAGTTTCTAACATTAGGTTTTCTTTGCGAGTACTCTAGTCCAAACCCGCTTTTATGACGGCTTTTTTTATAGATGGCAAGTCGATCAACTTAATACCTTCTTTGTGCCAAGGAACTTCTCCAACAAAAAACATCGACTCCACATTAGCAGACATTTTTAGCCCTCCTTTTGATTTGAATGCGTTGACTCTTCACTCGTTTAGCTGCGACCAAAAAGTGCATCAAAGAAAACACGTCTGTCAGAGAACTTTGGTCAATTATGTATTCGTATATATCTTGAGATAAAATTCCTAGGTTCACACCTGCTTTGCTAACATCTAAGCCAACACCTATCAAAATGAATTCCCATCCTTGATCTCTCATTTTAAGGATCAAAGATTGAACATCACGTTGATCATATTGTATGCCTGCTTCTAAAGATCTGTCTGTTACGATCACTACAATCACCGTTTCTGGACTAAAAACACCTGGACATTTTTGAATCCACGAATGCGTTTGGTATATCTCAAACACAATACTATCCAAAAGTTGAAATTTTTGCTTATTTAAGTCAGCATCTCTTCGGAAAACCGATTCTTCCATTAAGAGTTCTTCTTTGAAACGGTCAATTAATCCCCTAAACATCACTGTAGTCACATTGGTTTTGGCCAAACACTGTTGTTTTTGGATAAATTTTTTTAAGCCAACCATCATGTCAATTTCAGTATTTCTTGATGCCTTCACATGATCAACAATGATCAGCAACTCGGCACTCATTATTCCCATACTAACCACGCTCCTGACCGTTCTGATATAATAATATCAGTGCACAGTCTTCATCTGGTCGCTTATTAAGGGACATTCTTAATATGGGAGGTAATTCTGATGGACAATGAAGCGCTATTAAATGAGTTGAAGGTCTTTATTTCCAAAAAACATTTCCCTAAAATGTGTTTAATGGAACCAGTGAGGGAGTATGCTCCCTTGTCAGAATCTGAACGTAAGCAACAGCTCGAAGATTTAGGTGTGACCCCCGACAAAAGCCTTTTGAAAGAATACGAACTTTACATGCAGTCCTATAAAAGACCCAGCTTCCGTGAAACGCTGTTTGACATGATCGATAAGAAAGGCATGAAAGATGCTGATATCTATAGGAGAGCTGGTATCGACCGCCGTCTATTTTCCAAAATAAGGAGCGATGAAACCTATCAGACGAGCAAACGCACTATTTTTTCATTAATCATTGCGATGAGATTGACGGAAAATGAGGCTGAAAACCTCTTAGAATCTGCCGGGTTCAGCTTTTCTATGAGTCATAATTTTGATTTGATCATTCTTTTTTTCGTGAGAAAAGCAATTTACGACATTGATTTGGTAAACTATGCTTTACTGGAACATCAACTCCAACCGTTGGGTTGCATTGAATAGTGTTTTTCGATATTTAACCTGCTCAAACCAAGAGATTACAGGAGAAAAGCTTATTTTGTAAGGATCCTTCAGTCAAAGAATTGAAAGATATCATAATTGTGGCGGCCGCCAATAATCTCTTATAACTCCATCCCCTCCAATATCTCTTTCAACTTCTTCAGTTCTGCCACAGACAAAGTAATCCCTTTCCCCATCTTCACATGACCCGGCGCCCAGTCTCTCAGGTCATATTTAGGTTCATTGTCATTCCAACTCACCAGCTTCAGTTCTTTCTTCCAGCCCTTGGGCGATTCTGCTAAAACGCCTAACTCTTTTACGATTTCATATTTGATTTCGGGCACTTTGATCACTCCTTATGTATTGAAATTATAATCATTTTGTTCATTACTGAAGTCTTCAGTAGAAATACCTTCACTAGGATTCACTCTAATAAAATGATTGGTCTTGCTTGGAGAATAACTACTCAAGTATTTGTCTGAATTTAGGCCACTGGTGCTCACCAATAGGATCAGGTGAGAATAGAGGTTGCATTACCTCCGTCCCCAATGTTCTGTAATGAAGCCGATGGCAATCTGTCCTTCTTTAAACGATTTGTTTTTTGAGTAATTCCAAAACTGGCCTTCGTAAAGCCGTTGATTCTTTTCTTTGAAAAGGCTGACAGGATCAAAATCACCTGAGTTGCTTTGATTGAAGCGAATTTTTGTATTTTTTAGATCCGCTTCTGAAAGATGAAGAATGTCATTTAACATAATCATGAGCACACACCCTTTACCATACTTCGCCACTTCGTTAGTTATCCTCACACTTTCTAGCAACTTTCAGATTTACTTTTGCGAGAAATTGTTTGGTATACAACCAAGAACAACTCTACAGATCTCCGTTACTATTATGCTGCTTAGGGGTTAGCATACGCACATCACTCGTCATTAAGACTGAGATCATTCTATGCTTGTCATATTCTCTGTCTTTTCTTTGTCTTATCGGCTTTTATAATGCTAGGACGTTCTCAATCGAAGTACCCAACTTTATCCTTCCTGTAGTATTTCTGCTTCAGTTTCTCTAAATCATCCTTCCATCTTTCTACAGCTTGATCGTTCCCGGCAGCAAGATAATGAATATGACTATTAATCGTCTCGCTAACCTCTTTTATTCCTAATTTGGGTATAGCATGGTTCATCAGACGATACCAGCGCTCTTCATCCGATAACCGAGTTCCCTTTTCCCAGATCTTATAACCTGTTTTATACAACCTGGTTTCTTCCTGCCTTGCGCGCTGCCCTGAGTAAGAAAAACCGCTCTGGTAATTATGGTCATCCACCCAGGTATTCAGCCATTCGTCCAAGGTAATTTCAAGGGTTATCCTGGCTTTTTCATCACGGTGAATATCCAGTATTTTGTATGAATAATCTATGCCATTGACTGCGCTATATTCAATCACATCTCCCACAGAAGATCGAAAAAGTTTCTTTCCCAAAGGCGATGACATTGTCACTTTGAGCAAATTGTCCTCCATCTCATGAAGAATGCCATCCCATTCTTCAACTAAAACGAACCTTTCTATTTCGAACAAGTTTCTGTTTTCTGAGTCGGCGAATTTTTTTAAGGTTACTATATCTCCAACATTGACTGATGCCTGGGTTTCATCAGCTTCTCCCAACAGGCAGTTAAGTTTATGGTAGAGTTCCAGGGCAACTTGAGGGAATGAAGGGAAATCAGTGTTCGCAGATCTCTCCTGTGATTTTTCCAATGTGATCGTTATTCCTTCTAGACTGATATCACCATGATTCTGTTGCGCTTCGTAAACTTTAGAATAAATAATATCTACCAAAGGGTTATCCTGATTGGACTCACCTTTGGTCAAGGGTTTAGAAAATGATTTATCCATACTAATCTGTCCGTACAAATGAATGTACTGTTTCAGTATCTGAATACTTGTCATGATTACCTGAGCTGGTACTTCATGTTTATCAGCGTCGCCAGCCAATAACTCATACATTAGGTCGTCCTCATATTGTTTGAAAAATCCTCTCACATAGCACTGCTTCAGCCAAAAGGTATAGGCAGAAAAAAAGTCAGCTTTGGCGCCAATTAGTTCATCATACGTTTCCTTGACGGCCTCCGTTATCGTACAACTATCCAATACTTCTTGTGTCGTGATTTTAAGGCTGAAAGATTGCATCATTAGCCACATAGATTTCATGTAACGTTCAAAAACGGATAAACCCTCAAATGTAGTCGTGTCATTTTCCAGGTTCTTGTTAAAATAATGTCGCGATAGTATTGCTTCGTAACAATGCATCAATTGTCCAACTTCATCTTTTGACATAACAAGAGTGTGTTCCATACGGCTCTCCTTTTCAAGTTTTTGATTTTATCATTGCACAGGTTTATTTTCCTTCAGGGGTTATCGCTCACGATTAACACTTTTGCTTCAAATTATCTTCTTTCGCCGATCAGGGTTAGTCAACGTTTTCTTGCGCACGTTCTTTCATCTTTCATTTATGCAACGCTCTAGCTTTGGCCAATGTGGCGTCTTTTTAATAATGCTCCTTGTACTCACATATCCAAAGATTGATGGTTTCCTTACTGCTCCCAACTTCTATTTAGTTGTTTTGCTCGCCTGTAAAGCTATGACGGTTATGGCAATAACAACAGTGAATGCAACCAGTGCGATCATCATAAATGACAGAAATGTTAAAGTGCTTTGCTTGGAACCATATTGTTTGCTAAGCTCATCAATCAACTGTGTATTGTTTGAAATAGGTTTATTAACGAAGAGTTTATTTGGGATGTTAACATATACTCATTTCGCCCTTCGGAGGTATTAAGCACAACTAAATGGAGAATACCTTTTTCCTGAAAAGTTCCTTTATTGAAGGGAACAGATACACTTTGTTTTTCAGAAGAAAGAAACACCCCGTTTGTTTCAAGCGCCTTTTCTCTCGCTTGCGTTGTATAATAGAATTGAAGAGAAATACGTTCATTTTCAAGTGGTGCGGGCATCTGTCCTATGTAAGAATGTGCCTGAGTCGAAACTAAAAACAACCATGTCATAATTGCCAATAGAGTCATTATTGATCTTTTCATTTTAAATCTGAAACCTCAGTCTCACTGCTATCTAGACCAAGGTCACTCCTCCTTTTTATAGAATAGTTATTGTTTGAGTTCCGGCATTCATTTATACTCGATCATTCACCATCATTTTAAACAATCATTTCTGATTAACAAACATTATGCGGTACCTTCACAATAGTGTTACAAACAATCGTCTTATTATCTCCGTTTCAATTTGCAGCTCTGTTAATGCTTACAGCTTTCAAAGAACTGCTATGTGTTGAGAACCCCCCCTCTCCATCTAAAATATATGTCTTACTATCCTCTTGGATCAATCCAACGTTTTTTGCATAATATCGTTCCACCGATTTTACATAATTTGGATTGCCAATGGGGGCTTCCATTTCAATGAAATTGATGCGTGAATGTTCTAAAGAAATATGCGCCACTTCTATTTCTTCCCCATCAACCTCAAGTATTTTTTCGCCAAGGTAGGTAAATATCATATAATCCAACCCAGAATGACCATGGGTGTCGTTGTAGTATTCAGAAACTGACAACCATTTATCCTCTTCTCCAGAGTGTTGAAACACCTTTTTTCCCTTTGGGGTTGCTTCCGAGTTAACTTCTCCACTGGCAGATTCTTCTCTGCGATACTTTTCCAGCACGCCCTCATTGTCAATCAGATAATGGTTATTTCGCACCGCACCATCCCAATAGTTAAGGCGGTTTGTGTACTCACCAAGACCCGACTTTTCCCAACTGGAAACAACCCTGTTGCCATCAGCGTCAATATAAGCCACTTCAATACCCTGCTCTGGTATAAAATGTTGTAGCGTTAGTTGATTTGTTTTTAGATCATTCCGTACCTGGCCATCGATATTCCCTTCAAGGGATAATTTGTGATGTTCATAGATGTCTTCAATTTCGACATTCAGCTTAGATAAGTTGTAGAAACCATCCCAGATGTTGTCCATTGCATCATTGAGCACTTCCACCTCTACGTCATCTTGATTAAAGCCGTAAATGAACTGTTGCGTACCCGCTTCAATCAACTGTAAAGCATCAAAGTACTTTTCTTCAATAGGTGTAAAAGCTTCATGAAATTCCATTTCTTCTGCTAGAATCATGAGCTCTGAGATCCAATTAGCTTGTGCCGTAACCTCAGTTAACCATTGGTCCATATTGTTATAGTTTGGATTTACTAATATACCCCTTAAGTTTACTGTTTCATGCCAAATATCCATGGTTCTCTGTGTCAGTGAAAAGTAGAAATCATCCACAGATGATTGTTTATTGACTTGTTCATTTTCAAGACTTGCTTGGTCACCTTCTTTTTGCTGGTTCATAAGAACAACGTGCACAACAATAGAACCCAGCAATAATGCAAGGGAGATTCCAAGCGCTACCGCTAGAAGAATTGTTTTCACTTCGCTTCTTATCCCTGGCTTTTCTTCCGTTGTGCCATTCAGAATTTCAGAGTTTTTCATCCGTTTAACCAGTAGCATTAAAGATACAATGAAACCCAGGAGCCCTGTTATTCCTGCAAAGTAAGTCAACGAAACTCACTCCTTTTAGAAAGTGATCCTTGCACGATGATGTCATGATCCCTCTTAGATATGTTCTGGCTTTAATTACAAAAGAAGTTCTCAAATTTTAACAAGAAGCAATCTTCTTCTATCAATCCTCACCCTCAAGCTCTTTCAATGTCTTGCCACTTTCAGTGGCCCACATGGTTAGGCCATTGGCACTGCTGTAGGTCACAAAACCTGCCGCTGCAGAAGGGCTTCCAAAAAGGGTGTCTTCCAGCAGCATGCCCTCACTGCTGACTCGTGCTGCATGCTGTTTTCTTAACCGGCCAATGGTCTCCGGGCAGCTCTTTGTTGGAGTGGTTGATACCGTGGATCCTTTAAACACCACAAAACCTTCATTGGTTCGGCGGCCAACGGCATTGGCTTTGGTGGTTGACAGGTAGAGCTTAGGTTCTTTGTCAATCGTTGGAGGGGCTATGGCTGGGGTTGGTGTGCTGCCCACCAAGGGCTCAAAGACTTTGTGACCAAAAGTGCCCATGATGATGTTGGCGTAGTCAACAAACTCCTCCATTTCACTTTCTTTTTCTTCTGTGATATTGCCAAGGGTAGGGTCGTTTCCGTTTTTGACCAGGTATCGCTTGGCCTCCGTGGCCAATTTGCAGAAACGATTCTCCAGGTAACTGATCTCCGTTGGCCCAAAGGAATTGTTGGAGGTGGTGAACACTACCGCCTCTGTCCAGTAATCTTTCTCTGGGTTGCGCTTATGCTCCTGCAAACGGTATAGGATGCCTTCCCCGTTTTTTCTGGCCCCTGCCTGGCCAATGTATGCCACATGATCACCCGTCTGGTCAGAGATGCCAAAGAGAAAATAGACACCGCTCTGCTTAAGGTCATGCCGTTCTTTACAATTGTCTATTTCAGTGCGGGGTATTTTGTAAGCCACCCCTGTCCAATTGGCCAGTGTGCATTTGATGCGGCCATTGGCGGTACCGTCCATTAGGTATAGATTGATGCTTTTTCCTCTTGTGGGCATTATCAATCCTCCTTAACTCGTCATCGAAGAGCCAACAACATGTGTTCCATCCAACATTTGTCATAGGCGTTACACACGATTCATTTTGAATTTAGGCCACTGGTTGTACCCAACTGCCGGATCGTTTGATCGGAACTCACGAATCAGTTCGACTTCCCTGCGGTTTACTTCTTGATCAGTGGCGGTGTCTGATTCCCAGATAATTTCTTTTCGTATGATGAAGTCTCTGCGTTCTTCTCTGCTGAAATCCTTTTCAATGAGTTGACTGTCAGCGCTGCCAAAGTAATTGATACTATCCGTAAGATCTTTACCGATATAAATTTTTCCATTGGGATATGTGATTTTATAAATGATCTTCATAAGGTTTCCCTTCTATAAATGATTCATGAAATGTCATTTTCAATGTGTAAAACTATGACTGTTAAAGGAGTTTTAAGTGAAAATGCTTCTATTTATGGCTTGGTCTCCCTTAGTCAGCATAACCCTCACAATAACACCGATTTCTATTATTATCTATTGTACTCTCTGAGAAACGCACCTGCTATTGAGGCTGCCACACATCCATACGTTTCAATGGTGCCTGGTAAGTTTTTTTCATTAATCTCCTTCACCGTTTTTTTCCATGTTGTTTCATCCCGAATTTGATCAAGAAAATGATAGCCCTCTTGGGTCAACGGACCGACTCCAAAGGAATAAATTTGATCATCTGCATAAAATGGTTTGTATTCCCTAATCAGTTTATTTTGATATAGTAGATCACAATGCTCTGCAACAGTTTCCATTTCATAATGATCAATCTTCAGATTGTTAATCCAACCAGTGCCGGGCTCAAACTTCTCTTCTACCCGTAGTAGTATTTTCCTAACTAACTCTATGTCCCGTTTCAAAGTATGGCCTCCCTATTTCTCTTCCTCCACCGGCTCTTCTATATCAATCCCTCTACCCAATACAAACCGCCGAAGCAAATCGTGTGCCTTAATAATAACTTCGAACGTCTTTAAATTTCTTCTTTCCAACTTTCCGAAATACGCATCTGCTTTCTCTTTATCCACGGTGTCGGTGAGGCTGTCGAAGCGACCATACTCGTTGAAGTTAGCCTCTGTTACATTGCCCGCCAATAAACTGCGCAGCTTGTTTTCATCCACACCCAAGTAGTTTGTGATACGTTTGATCTGGTCATTCTTTGCCTTGAATTGATATTTGGTGACATAATCCCTAAATGTCTTGCCGGGTTCCAGAACAGCGATACCCCTTTCCACGTCATGGAGGAAGATGTTGGCATACTTCTGTTCCTCCTGGGACAACATTGCGAAAGATTTATGCAGGTCATCCAAGGTCTTTCGCATTTCATCTGGGTCGATCTTGTCTTGCTCTAGAATCCGCAGGAATTTTTCAAAGCGGGTGTTCATGTAATCCGCGTCAATTTTGTCGGTGTCAATTTCCGTCAGGTAGCCGTCAATCTCGAAAGGCACATCGTCTTCTCCAGGACCACCACCGCTGAACAACTCTTTATAACGCAGTGCCAGAATTAAATAGTCATTTTCATCTAGTGCCATTTTCACAGTGGTTTTAGGCTTGCCGCTGCCGTGGCTGAATTCATAGATCAGTTTGTTCCAATAGAACCCTTGAATTTTTGATGCCTCCAGGTAGTCGTTGAATTCTTTGAATAGGGAAGAAAACTTGCCTCGCTCCGCCAGATCATCTGGCAACTTATCGAAGTCAGGAATGCCGGCATGGGCAAATAATAAAGAAATTTCGTCAAAAATGGCATTGAGTTTGTTCAGGTTCTGTTCCAGTTTCTCCACAAACAGGCCGATGGGCTTGTCTCCGGAATATAGCTTCACAGCTTGTTTTATGTTTTCTTCCATGGTATGGGGCGCACGGTAGTACCTGATGGTTCCAAAAGGCTTTTCCGGACCAAATAATCGATTAGTGCGGGAGAATGCCTGGATGATGTTTTCATACCGGATCTTTTTATCCATATAAAGTGTGTTCACCCACTTGGAATCAAACCCTGTCAGCATCTGGTCCACAACAATTAACAAATCCAGCTGCTTCTCTGGTGTTCTTTCCAAATATTGGTATGGCTTTTTATGGGCCAGTCTAGCCGCAATGTCTTTTTTTAGTTTAGGATAGTTTTTCAGGCTAAACTCCTGTTCATACCGGTCGTTGTAGTCTTCAATGATCTCCACCAGGCCATCTTCTTTAAAAGCAAAACCACTGTTGTTATCAATGGTTGGGTCAAACAAGCAGGTCACTTTTAGTGTTGGTATGGCGTCTTTTATTTTCCGGTAATAATCAATGGCATCATTGATACTGCTGGTGGCAAAAATGGCATGGAACTTACTGCCATGGCTTAAGGTGGTCCAGTTGGCAGTGATGTCTTCCACAACCTTGTCCATGTGGGCTTCTGTCTGGTATTGGGAGGCTGGCAAATAATCTTCAATGCCTTTTACATACCTTCCATCTTCTCCTATATAGCCCGCCATTTTCACCTGAGCAGAACTCATATACTTGTAATAAATATCTTTTTTGGCCGGGTCTTTCAGGACTTCTTCCAGGGTGGCGGCTTTGGCCCGCTCCAACGCCACTGCATGGCGTAGGTCTTTATCTTTATAGGTCAGCACTTTATAGGGGTCGAACCCCAGCACATTCTTATCACGAATACCGTCTGCGATACTGTACCTGTGAAGCTCATCACCGAAAATGGTGGAGGTGGTATTCATATTCCGCTGGTTTTCTTCATGGATGGGCGTACCTGTAAACCCAAAGAAAACCGCTGAAGTAAAGGTTTGTTTGATGGTGATCAACATATCACCAAAGGTGGAACGATGGGCCTCATCAACGATGATAACGATCCTTTTGGCGTTCATTTTTTCAATGTCGTCGGCGTTGATGCCCTCCTCCTCGTCTTTGATGTTGCTCATTTTCTGGATGGAGGTAACGATCAAAGTGTCTGCAGGGTCGTTGCTACGCAGTTTGGAAATGAGCACCGCTGTGTTTTCCGTGGCCTGCACATCCTCATTTTCTTCAGCAAAGCCGCGGTACTCTTTTAAGGATTGTGTGCCCAGCTCGATTCTGTCCATGAGGAAGATCACCTTATCGGCGTCCTTTGAGTTGGCAATCAACTGGGCTGACTTGAAGCTAGTCATGGTCTTGCCGGAGCCGGTGGTGTGCCACACATAGCCCCCCAACCGGTCGTGACCATTCCAGCTGACTTTGGAAACACGGTCCGAAATAGCGTTGGCAGCGTAATATTGGTAGCTACGCATAACTTTGAGCACCCCATCAGAACCATCGGCCACGGTGTAAAACCCGATGAGCTGATGGGCCATGGGGATGGAAAGCAACGACGACGCGATTTTATCCCATTCATTGATGGGTTCGTTGTTGAAATCGGCCCAATGAAAATAAAAGTCTTTGTTGAACTTGCCGTCCATGCCTGGGTTGGCAAAATAGACGGTTTCTTTCGGCTCCATGGCAACAAAAATCTGGATCAGGGAATAGATCCCGGTGAAGGCCCCTTCGGCTGAGTATTTTTCGATCTGGTGATAAGCCTGGCTGACGGATACCCCGCTACGCTTCAGTTCTATGTGGATCACCGGCATACCGTTGATGAGAAGCATCAAGTCTCCACGCCGGTCATTTAAGATGTTGGATTTGCTCTTGAATACGGGTTGCTGTGCAATTTGGTAACGGCTTTGCCCCGCTGCGATTTCACGGCGGTCATAAATTTTCAGGCTCACCTCTTTACCAAAGTGCAGGGTGTCTTCCGGATTATCCCGGATGATGGATACTGTTCGCCCATTGATAAACCCGTTTAACTTCAAGGGTGTTTTTAAATTTATAATCTCTTCCATGATCTGCTGCATCTCACCACTGGTCAAAGGATAATCGTTTAAGCGGTCGATGCCCCGGTTGTTGTCGAAAAGAATCTTTGCCCAGTTATTCAGCAAGACTTCTTCCGTTGGATTTCTCAAGACCGTTGATTCCCACCCTTTGTGAAAGAGTGTTTCGATCAGGACTTTTTCAAAATCAGGTTCTTTGTTGAAAATCATAGTGCGAACACCTCCTATACGAACATTTTTTCCAGCAGGGCGCTCTTGAGGTTTTTTAGTTTTTCTAGTTTTTGGTGTTGAAGGTTAATAATGTGATCGAGGTTGGAAAAGTATTCACCAATTATTTGCTGTTCTTCAAAAGATGGAACTCTAATAGTTTGATTTTCAAGAGTGTTCCATTCAATATTTTTTCTACATTGGCTGGCGCCTTCTGTCGTAGCAGCCAAAAAGAAATTCTTTGTTGCATCCTTTTTTACCCATACTTGAATAAAATATGGATAACAATTATCTAAATCATAAACTTTGTACGCAGGTGAAATAATGCCACTTTCAAAGCGTAGATTAACATTTGCATTTCCCAGATGCAAATTTTGCGCAGATAGAATAAGATTGTTTTTCTTAACCTTCAGATAGCCAATGGTAGTGCTGCCACGGAAATGACCAAATAATTCTGAGTTAAGAAACATTCCATCTATAGCACATGATAATAATGTGTCTTCATATTCTGATTCCGTCTTATCGCGTCGTTCTATAAATAACTCGCAGAACTTATGCTGTTCCCAAGCTTCCTTAAATCCAGCAAAGCGAATTTCTGGAACATCGGTCCCCTCCTTCGGGAACATTTTTTCCAGCATGGCTTTTTTGATAGTTTTTAGCTTGTCATATTTTTGTTGCTGGAGGGTGATGAGGTTTTCGAGGTTACTAAGGTAGTCTGCTATAGAGGTTTGTTCGTATTTAGATTTTGGGTACTTTAGTATTGTGTTGCTAATCGCTGACTTTGAAATGGCTGACACTTTTGTGCCTTGAATCAATGGCAGTAATTGGTCATGATACGAATTCGAATTCATGTAGTATCCAAGATAACCACTTGAAAAAGGTCGAGTAGGTCGACACGGAATTGTGTGCAATCCAGAAACGATAGTTTGAGTGGTCAAACCAACTATCTCGCTGCATTTTCCAACTATTTCATCTTCAGCAGCGTCTGCAATAATTACATCACCATTATGCAAGAACGAAGACTTATACTTTCTTACACAAGAATCATCTGCAATAAATGGAAGTTTTTCGTTTCTGATATCTAAGCGTTCTCCGAATTTTGTCAGTATATCTCCATAGTGAATATTCATCGCAATTCCCGTATCAGAAATCAAATCTGCTCTGGATAATGCATTGTTTTGTAGTGTAATAAACAGATCTTTAAATTCCCGCTGCTCCCAATCATCATTAAATCCAGCAAATCGAATATCTGGCCTTTTCCTTTCTTCTCCCATATCACTCACCCTTTAACAGCTTCTGTAACTCGCTGAGACCTTTCATGTCGTACTCATTGCCTACCAACTCATCAATCTGGTCTGATAGTGCTGCTGCAGTCTCTTTGATCTCAGTTTCAATGGTAGCGTAGGTAACGGCATACTTTTCAGCCAGGCCTTTAATCTTGCCCGTCAGCTCATCCACCACTTCATGGGGAAGCTGTCCAATCTGCTCCACCACAGGAACAATCCACTTTTTCTCAAGGAGTTCCAAGGCCTGCACTTCTGAAAGGGATTCAATGGTTTCTTTTGTTTTTTGTTGAAGTGCTGCCGTCTCGGCTTTCACTTGGGCTTTCACTTCTTTTTCTTCCGTCATCAACCGACTTGCCTGAATGATTTTTGCTTCGAAAGAGTCTTCCGGGAACTCAAACACAGACTGAAGCTCCAGTACATAAGCGTTTACCGCTTTTTTAGCATATGTGTCGTCTTGGTTGGCTTCCATGTTGGACCAGTTCACCACATTGTTTTCGCTGATAAAAGTGAGTTTATCCGCTTTCTTGGTCAATTCCGCGTAGGCCTTAAGGGCTTCAATTTCAGGGGTTTCCACTTCAGTATAGATTTCTTTCAGTACTTCCCCCACTTCTTTGGCCACAAAACCATCACCGGAATCATTGATGGCACTTGACTCCTTGTCTTCTTCGTCTATGGACTCAAGGATTTCATCGTACTCAGCCGTTATTTCCACCAGGCGGCTTACTTTTTGTTCCAGGGCCCGGTACTCGTCTAAAAGTAGTGTCTGCTGCACAAGGTCAAAGGGGATCACACGGCCAACCCAGCCCTCCTGCACTTCCACTTCTTTTCCATCTTTTGTTTTGCTCACCATATTGGGGTCAACCCTATTGACTGCGCTGAAACCTTCCGTCTGGATGATTTCCAGGTCGATGGCGATTTTTGTCCACTCGTCATGAAGCACCTGGTAGGCTTTGTATTGGTCCACCAGGGGCATGGGCGTGACGCGGGAAAAAATGTAATCCGTTAATACACCTTCTTCTTTCGAAGTTTTAACTTCTGCCATGTTTGTCATGAGCTCTGTCTTTAAGTACTCATCAAAGTCTCTAAAGACACCCTCAAAATTGGAAATGTAATTCTTTACAGAATGATGGTCTATCAGGGTCTGTTCAAGGCTATCTGTGAACAGCTCGACACAAGGGCCTTCACCTTCTATAAACAAGGCTTCTCGCAGCCCAGGGAATGCTTTCCAAAATCTGTTCAGTTCATCGATTTCACTCTTGGGGATGCCACCAAACATTGAGGCATAGATATCCCATTTTTCTGCACATTCTGAGGAATCAACGTACCGGGGAATGTTCAGGTTATAGGCGTTTTCGCGGATCTTTTTCCGGCTGACTTTCTTTGAGAATTTGTCGATATCGGCTCTTGCAGCCACGGTATCGGCAACCTTTTTAATGTCTGAGGCTCGCAGCATATTGTTTTTGCCCACCTTGGCAAAGCCTTTGGAGGCGTCAATGATCAACACATCTGTATTGTCCCGTTTCTGTTTTAGCACCATGATAATGGTGGGAATGCCTGTTCCAAAAAAGATGTTGGCCGGGAGTCCGATGATGGTGTCAATGTGGTTGCATTCAATCAGATTCTTACGGATTACACCTTCTTCCCCGCCACGGAACAGAACGCCGTGGGGCAATACGATGGTCATGATGCCGTCCCGCTTCAGATGGTACAGGTCGTGGAGTAGGAAAGCATAATCTGCTTTTGATTTTGGTGCCAGACCAAAACGTGCGTAGCGGGTGTCAGCTTCTTTATTCTTAGGATCCCAGTGCTGGGAGTAGGGAGGATTTGACACCACAGCTTCCACATAAAGAGGGTCATAGGTTTCCACTGGGTTGGCTTCATCAAAGTAAGGCCAATCATCTTCCAGGGTGTCAGCGTTACGGGTAAAGATATTGTCCACCAGGATGCCCCGCATGACCAAATTCATCCGGGTGAGGTTGTAGGTGTTCTGTTTCAGTTCCTGGGCATAGTATTTGATGTTGTTTTCACCTTCGATGTGCTTGGAAACGGCACGGCCGATGTTAATCAAGAGTGAGCCTGAACCACTGGTAGGGTCATAAATACTGATCTCCGTTTTATCTTTCAGATGGTGTGCCACGATCTCAGACATCAAAAGTGACACTTCATGGGGGGTATAGAACTCTCCTGCTTTTTTACCAGCGTTGGCAGCAAACATGCTGATCAGGTATTCATAAATAAACCCCAGGACATCATAATCCTGTTTTCCATCCATGGGGATGTCTTTGATGAGGTAAATAAGGTCGCTGATGGATTTGGTTCGTGAAGCAGCGCTGTCGCCCAGTTTGCTTAAGCCGGTCTCCAGGGTATTAAAGATGCTTTCAAACACCTTTTTGTGAGAGGGGTTGATGAGGCGGTTAAAGGCTGACAAGGCGTCTGTGACATTGGAAACGTCAAAGTCCTTTCCCATCTTGATCCAAGTGGAGAACAGGTTCCTGTAGGAAATGAAATACCCGATTCGTCCACGAACATATTTCATAACCTCAACGTCTTCTTCTGTCAGGGCTTCGATGTCTTCCTGGGTAAATCCGTTTTCCTTCAAAAATTTTAGCTCTCTGTCTGAGAGGTATTTGTAAAAGATAAAGCCCAATATGTAATCTTTGTACTCGTTTGCTTCGATCTTGGAGCGCATTTTATTGGCTGACTCCCAGATGCGATTGGCCAGTTTTTGTTTGTTCATATTGACCCTCCTGAAACGAATTTTTTGCGTTACTATTTAAAATGTCGAGACTTCAATTATACAACGCACCATGGTCATCTCGTGTCCACTTTATCAAAAATATCTAAATACCATTCATTATTTTCGCCATCCATCCTCAAAATCCTTTTATTTGGCGCCAAAATCAGGTCATTTTCACGAAAACCGCCCGGAGGGCATTAATTTGTCGTTTCACCCCTTCAAAGACGCTTTGTATGGAAGAGATTCGAATCACCGCCATTATGGCCATTCTATGGCCCCGGTTTTTTCAGATCTTGTTTTTTATACCCTTCAACCTATAAATTCAGCTCCATATAGGCATCATCCAGCTCATCCTGGTTGATCCCCAGGTAACGACGGGTAATGGATTGGTTGGAATGGTTCAGGGCTTCCATGATCAGCGGCAGGGCAATCCCCTGTTTCCAGGCCCAGTACCCCCAGGTTTTTCGTAAGGAGTGGGGCGACACAGGTTCAGGCAGTCCTACTCTCTCCCCTGCCTCGGATAGTATCCGAAAAGCCGTGACCCGGTCAATGGGCTTGTTCCCGTACCGGCTGGTTTTTGATTGAAAAAGGTAGTCCTCCGGTTGCAGATGATTCGTTTTAATGTGTTCTTTGATGGCCGCCACAATACTCTCATTGAGTCTCACTTTTTTGAGCTTCCCGGTTTTCTGTTCTTTGATGAGGATGTGCTTTAAGACCGTCCGGTTACTCCACACATCTTTTACCCGGAGGGACAGGATGTCACCGATCCTAAGATTACTGTTGATGCCAAAAACAAATAACAGGTAATTCCGGGTGGACTGATTTCTCAGGTACATCTTCATCATTTCGATCATTTTTTTATCTCGAATGGGCTCGGTTCGGTTCATTTCTTCTCACCTCCAGTTATGCAACATTATATCATAATATAAGATAATATGTTGCGTAAAAAGGCCCGCAACTTTTTGGAATCTGTGTAAGCCTTGGAAATACATAAAAGCTTATGTAACTCAATAGACATTGAGTTGCACCATTGTTTTGCGGTTATCTTTCTTTTTTGGGACTAGCTTTTTCAAAAGTGATCTGGACCTCCGCCCGATTCACAAACGAACAGAAGGCCGTTAATTTGTCTCCGCCTTAACTCATCATCTGCTCAACACAATGGAATATCCGTAAAGCAACAACAGGATATCCGTAAATGGTCGACTTTAATAAAAACTGATTTCTTCAGTGAGGTAACCCTCCAGCGCATCCTATTTCTCCAGTTTCTCTTCGATAGTGCCAAAGGATAAAATCCCGATGATGTATGTGCGATCCATTGTGGCAAATGAGTATTTCAGTCTAAAAAGGCCACTGCGTCGGCGATATTAGGCCAGTCTAACGGTGAAATCAGGCCAGCATTACCGGAACACCAAGCCATCTTATTTGCCTATAATGAAAGTAGCACAATGTTTGTGCAAACCATTAAGAGAAGTAGATGTGTATGGTGAATTACAGGGAAATACTGAGGCTAAAGAGCCTGGGTTACAGCCAGCGGCAAATGGCTGCCAGTGCAATATGCGGTGAGGACTAAAGAACTGGCAGAGGCTGATTAACAGGTTTGCGTCTATTCAAAATTGGCAAGGGCTTTCACGAGCGCAAACCAAGGGTAGTGACTGCTGAATCTTAGCGACCGCGGAGTAAGTTCCATACTTAACGCGGGTTGGCGGTAAAACAGGCAACGGCCCCAAAAGGCGGGGCCTCTATGCGAGCCGGGTGCCTTGTAAAGGCAAAGCAAAGTGCACTTTGCCGGCACCCTCTCGCATTTGGCTAATTGAAAGTGCTCTTGTCTCATGGGTTTGTGTATGAAAGTGCCAAAGATCAAGTATTGTGCTGCTGTCTAGCTTTCTCTTCCGTGACACTGGCCGAATTAAGCCGATATTAATGGCCTAATCGCACCGTGAGGATGGCCTGTTTTGACCGATAACATGGCCTTATTCAACCGAAATATCCAGCAAAAGCCGTTCCTCCAAATAAGGCTCATGTACAAAAACACAGTCAGCATTAACAGCGAGAAATGTATTTTCTGATCCTGCATCCAAGGGGCGTTCACGCCACTTCTTTGGTTCATATTGCTTCTTCCTATAACCACACTTTGCATCGCTAGATCCCTCGCTCAACCTTCAATAATTGCAGCAAACCCAAAGCCGGTACTTTTTGACTTTGGGAAGGTGCCATCGTTTGCTTGGTAAAAAGGCTGAAGCAGACTGGCCATAAGGAGACGTATATTCTATACCGCTTTTCAATAAACACTAGAAAACACCAAATTTTTAATAGGTGTTTTCTGCCATTATTGATCGATGGTTTTTATTTGCCGACCCTTTCAGCCTGTCTCATCAGTATGCGTAAGCGACTACGTATAGACAGCCCCAAGTTTCTGGGGCTGTTTCGACTTTATGGAGCTATGATGTTTACTCGAAATGCTTGTTTAATTGCAGAATCTGTTCCCATTGTGTACTCAATGGTTACATATACAGTATCACCAGCACTTCCCCCGACTATCCCGTCACCTAGAGCTACTTTATTTGTATCGTCGCTGTCAATGACTTGTATTGCCATGAGGTTGTGTGCATCGAAACCGAGAGCGACTCTGAGTGTGTACTCCACTGCCCACCCGACAGGTATATCAAGGGCGTCTATTGCTGCTACCGCTTTATTCACAGCTAGTAGACTTATGACTTCTTCGTCGATTGGGGTTATTATCGGATGAGGACCCACCCCTAGAGTGTTGTACTCTAAAATGAAGTAAGCTGAATCAATATTTACAGCAGACACATTCGGGAATGTCACCAGGAAATCATCGTAAGTCATCTGTATAACCGTTGGGTTTTGTCCGGAGAAGGTGAAGTTTGGCAACGGAATTCTGTCCATTCCAATAGATATTGCTGAGTCGCCCAGATTGACGCCTTTTGCCTCTAGATCTCCGTACCCAATAGGGTTTGAATCCGCATCTAAGAGGTAAATCGCAAACCGGATCATCTCACCTACTCTTGATACCGTGAAGCCGTTGTATCCTACTGGGGGTGTGGCGATGGCAAAGAACTCAATATCCTCCAGTATTACCACTGTAGCCGGGTTATTAAACGATACTGGAGCGCCCAGGTGATTCCAACTAACGAAGGTATATCCACTACCAGGCACCGCTTCCAGCACTACTGAGCTACCCACCTCCACGGAATCTCCACTGTTTATTGGATTACCGTTCACTGAAGCTGTTACTGTAGCATTTAACCCAGAGAAAGTTACTGTAGCCATTCCTGGAGGCGGAGGAGGTGCTGCTAGTGTGTTAGGCGTGAGTGTTAGCGGTCCTGTCAGTGTGATTACTAATGGGTTATTTATATGCTGCCCTACTGGTGCCCCATGCCAACTGGAGAAGACTCTACCCGCATTCGGTGTGAATTCGAATACAAGCACTGATCCCTCTTCGTGAGAGCTGTAATTTGCTATCGGGGAGCCATCTTTTGTTGCGCTGATGGTACCATTTAATGCTGTAAAAATTACTTGGTGTGTGGTGGGGGCGATTGGCGTAAACACAGGGACAACCTCTACATTCTCTTGGATATAGTGTAGCACAAGTGGTACTTCTGTAGAGTTGCCTTCCTCGAACTCCCAATACGCAAACTCGTATCCTGTGTCTGGTACAGGGGTGAATCGCAACCAGTCATCTCGTTGTGCGATGAACGGGTTGTCTGTCTGTGGATTATTATTTTGCGTCACTGTTACTGTTCCGCCTGTCACAGATCTAATGGTGATTTCCGCTGGTTCAGGGTTTATTAATTGGTGCGTGAGCATCACAAACATGTTTGCGTTCATGTTGACAAAGATGTGATCGTCTGTTTCGCCCGACTGCACTAAGCCGTTGATAGTCCACGCGTACACTTCATATCCAGCGCTTGGCAACGACTCAATCTTAACAATGGAGTTGCCAGGAAGTTCTGTCCCTGAAGCAATTACGTCCCCTGCAGTATACCCTGGGACGTTAGCCGCAACAGCTCGAATTGCGCCGGAGTTCTCTGGGTACATATCCAGCATGTACGTCAAGGTATGTGGCCCTGCTGATTGCGGAGTTGAGAAGTTAGCGACCACATTGTAGTTTTTATCTAGCGATGGAATAGTTACTGTTAATTGATTTGTTACAATTGTGTTGTTAACAGACCACTCTATGAGCTCTGCACCTGGGCCTGGGATGGCGGTGAATACTACAGTTTCGCCAGCTGGCAATTGCATCGGTGTTGCAATGAACATGCCATCCACAGTAGCAGTTACCGTCCCGCTTCCTGTTTGGCTAAATGTGACGGTGTAAGTAGTTACGGGTTCTGCATGTGCGGTGATGGTTCTAGTGCCGGTTACCCCACCTGCTGTTGCGGTTACTGTGATTTGACCTTCACCTGTAGCAGTTAGAAGTCCTCTTGTGGTGATGGTTCCTGGGCCGGTCACTGACCAAGTTACTGCTCTATTTGTAGCATTAGCCGGTAATACACTTGAGTTCATCTGAAGGGTGCTTCCTACCTGAATTGTTGCTGTTTCGGAAGTCACTGACACTGTACTAACAGCGATGGTTCTGCCTGGGATCGCCACATCGTCTGAAATATCTGGATCTCTGGACCCGACTACTTCGTTAATGGTACCTTCTCCTCTAACACTGAGGTCTGGGCTGTCATTGCACAGAAGGTTGACTCGTGATGCGGAGCCCAAGTCTAGAATAGTCCCTCTAGATCCTGGTCTTACATTTAGGGTATCTACCACTGAGTCGTCTGCTACTTGGATCAGTAGGTTATCGGACTCTGCTGTTACTGTTCCAAAGTTGCCCTCTAGGATTATTGTTTGTGCTCTGTCGTTAGCGTTTAGGGTTATATTCAACGGCGTGCTTCCTGTGTATACTACTCTGATGGCTCCACTGGGGGTTCTTTCAACTGTCAGTCCCCTCTGGAACAGCCCTCCCTCGATGTATACACTGTTGGTTCCCCCACCTCGAACGTGGGTGTGCCCCCTAACTTCTACATCTGTCAACCATACTTCGCCATTGCCAACAGTTGAGGCAATAATTAAGTCTCCAGTAATGTGGTAATTCCTTAAGGTTGTGTTGCTGGCCTGCACTACCAGGTTTCCTCTGATGGTCGTGGTAGACCCGGCGGTACCATGCACTCCTGAGGTTCTTAGATAATATGTTTGTGCTCTCTCGGAGTAGTCATAGTCTCTGTCGTAATAATCTCTGTCGTTGCTGGTAGAAGTGCTGGTTGAGGGACGTGTTGTTTCCGGTTCTTCCTGCTCTCTTTCTAGTCTTGGAGCAGGTGTGTAATCCTCTGAAGCAGATGTTGCGTTGTACATCAGAACTTTTTGCAGTACTACGGATGCCTCAGCACGGGTCATTGGTGTTCTGGGCTTAAATGAATTGTCTGGGTATCCGGAGAAGATACCTGCAGATACTGCAGCGATTACTCCTTCTCTAGCCCATTCCCTGATTTCCATATAATCCGTAAATGCTGGTTGTCCGCCCCTTGGTAGACTGGCTGCCTTGGTCACCATTACAGCTACTTGCTCTCTTGAAATCGGATCGTCTGGACCGAACATGCTGTCTGAGTACCCTTTTACGACACCTTGCAGGTGGGCAGTAGATATCGCTGCCCTAGCCCAGTGCGATTGAGTATCTGCGAACACTTTAGATGCGTCCTGCTGGTACCCCATCACAGAGACCAAGATTGTGGTGAACTCGGCACGGGTGATTGGATTATCTGGTCGGAAAGTTCCGTCCGGATACCCATTAATTGCACCCCTAGCCATCATCTCTCTGACTACGTTTTCTGCCCAGTGTCCTTTCAGATCACTGGCCGCAAACGAGGTCAGCGGTGCTAGTAGTAACGCTAGCACCAGTAGTACTGCTACAATTTTTTTTGTCAAACCTATTCCTCCTTTTCAACTATTTGGGCCTGTATCATCAGTGCATCGCGGCCAGTCAATGCATAACAGCCGCTAGAAAGGGGCCTATTTTCAACTCTTATCCAATCCCCCTAAAATGAACCCATAGGGTGAGACACAAGCAGATAGGCCCCCTAAAATGAGACACCAAACACATGTTAGAATCTGCCTTACAGTTTGATTTCTACCGATGGCAGACACCCTTGGTTATATTGGTTATAGTATTGCTCAGGGCTTAGATAACCCAAGCTGCCATGGATACGGACTTTGTTATAGTACTTCACATACCGGTCAAGCTGCTCCACCGCTTCCTGAAATGTTTCGAAGGTCATCTGTTCAAGAAAATCATCTTCAAGGATGCTGTGATATGCCTCGATGTAAGCATTCATATTCGGGGTTTTGGGAGGGATTCTTTCATGCACGATGTCCAGCCTTTCCAATAGCATTTTCCAAGAATCCGTACTCGCGGCCTCATGAGCAATTCGGCGTTAAGCTTAAGGACTTGTCTCTTCAACGACTTCGTCTTTCATTAAAAATTCTTCTATTGCGTCTGCGGTAATATTCATTAACTTCCTCTGGTATAAAAAATCTGACATCATTTTATCTTCTTCGGGATTTGTCATGAAACCCATTTCAAGCAAAAACACCGGCACTTCTGACCAATTAAATCCAGATATATCACTACGCTTGCTGAGTGGACTGCTAAGTAAATGTATTCCTTCTCCGTCTAAATGCTCAAGCAGTATCATTGCTGCTTTTTTACTTGCACTGTACACACCAGGCGTTGGATGACTCTCATCGGGTATCAGCACATGCGCTCCCCTAATAGACTGGTTAGACGCTCCATCCGCGTGAATTCGCACAAAAAGATCTGCCCCGAAATTGTTTGCAATTTCAGCTCTCTCTTTATTGCTGATATTTACTTCATTCGTTGTTCGCGTCATCAATACTTTGATACCTTTTTCTTCTAACAACTCTTTCAGTAGGATACTTGCCTGTAGGTTGAGTTCATATTCCATTGTCTGGGTGTGTACACCTTTTGTTCCTTGACTCACTTTAATCTTCATTTCTGATGTGTTTGGTCCAATCCTTTCATGCTCATAATTTGCAATAGCTTGATGTCCCGGATCAATGCAAACGATGTATGATGCTTCTGAATTTGTATCGTTTGTGATCGTGTTGTCAGGTTCATCCTCCGGTGCGCGAGGAGCAGTCCCGGTAAGCATTGTATTGTTAATGATCTTGATATCGGTGGCATTTTCAGTCGAGCATGTATTGTCTGCAGTTGTCTGCGAACTTTGCTGTGAAGTTACCTGTGAAGTTACCTGTTCTTTTCGAATATCAACAACTGACACTCCCAACGCAATCGCTACCAGAATAACGATTAAAGATAATAACCTATTTTTCATTTACTCCGACCTACTTTTTTCGTATTCTAGGATGAACTCAGCGTTCTTTTTCTCAATGTCCGATAAGAGATCTTCTCTGTAACTATCATTTATGGAATACCATTCTTTTTGTTTGAAGTATTGTTGCAAATCCTCGGATTTAAAAGCGTACCCGTGTCTTGCAAAAATTTCATTTCGAGCCAATCTTAATTCTTCCATTGTTAATGACTCTATATCAGCTGTACCAAGCAGCTTCTGATGACTGTTGGGCAAGATATATTGCGACTGAATTTCGGGTCCAGCCTGATTGTTGATGGCATCAAAGTTCGCCATTCCACCATATATTTTTTGATAGAGTTTATCGACAAATACTGCAGCTTCAGCACGTGTGACCACTTCTCTTGGCTTAAAACTGGTTTTTCCATCAATTTCGATAATCCCCTGTTGAAATACTAAGGGTATCTGTCTGATGGCATACTCAGAAAAATCTTTTATATCATCAAACGGTAGGTAATATTGGCTGTTTTCAGGGTATAAATATTTTCTTTTCTCGTGCAATGCTCTAGCCCCAATACTTATCAGCTGTTCTCGAATGATTGGTTCGTCTCCTCTAAATGTTCCATCATCATATCCGCTAACAATATCCGCCTCCTCGGCTGATGCAATATGGGCATACTCGAACAAGTTCTTGGGTACGTCCGTAAAGGATGCCTCTGCGTTGCGATCAAGCACAAAGAATACATTAATCATTGCGACTGCAAATTCTGCCCTGGTCAGTGGTTTGTCTGGTTCAAAGAGCATGTCCGTTCTTCCTTGGATAATTCCAGTGGTAGCCATCCTTTCAATCGCTTCTCGATCCTCGTCATCCAAATCTTCAAGATCCTTGAAATTCATCCTATTTTCTTGAATTTTGTATTCTCCCGAGTCTCTAATTTCTGTCTGTATGCTTTGCTCTTCCAAATTGTATAGCCCGCCTATATTCCTATAGTCATTCTCTATTTTGAAAAAGAGGCTTACGTTTTCCTTGTGAATATCCACGGGTATATTTATCCTAAGACTTTTCACCAAAGATTGAATCCGACTTCTGCTTTGATCCATAAATTCCACACGAATCTTTCCACTTTCAACATCCTCAGGTTTTACAGTAATTCTTAATGACTGTTTATCTGACAGATTTTCCTGAACAAAATCATCGTCTATGAAGAAAGTGTATCTGCCCACCAATAATTGGATCCCGTAATGTTCATTCACCAAGTCGGCAATCGATTGATCCAGTTGAATTTCAAAATCATATTGGTGATTCACCCAAGCCACACGATGCTTGCTCCAAAATTGAGGCGTTCTGATCAATTGTACGTTGGGATCTGACAATACTTCCTTCACAAGGCTTCTGAATATTTCCATCGCATTGTTGTCGGCTTTGCTAAGTACTTCGATGTTCACCGACACTTGATTCACAAGCGCTACATTCTGCACGAACGGAATACGCCCATAAAAGCAACTCTGATATAGGCGCTCCATATCCTGAATCAGCCATTGCATCAAGGTGGCATCTTTTTTTTGTTCTGTTGTTAAGTTCAGATAGACATTTTCCAGTGCTTCCATCACTACTTCGAAATCTATTTTTCTTCCCTGCTGTTGCAAGTCTTTTATAATGCCATCTTCCATGTACAGGCCAAAATTAGATAGATGGTGATTTATTGAAACTTCGCTAGGCCTTGTAGGCAGATTTAAGTTCCTATTGGTAAGACCCCACGACTGACTCAAAAGATACTCATAAGCTAGATTCCCTTCTCTCCATTCAATCGATGACATGTTTGTGTGCTCATCATATGATGTGCTTGTGGTAGACTGATACACATCCTTAAAGAATCTATCTCCCTTAAATTCGTAAGTTGCAACTCTTGTTCCAAACGTGCGGCTATTGCCTCCCTGAAAGTGAACATAATAATAGATCATCAAATTTCCATTGTGTTCAGTCAGGTATAACCGGTCAGGCATCATCAAGTCTCTAAACTCGCTCTCCATTTGACTATATAGATTTGAAGATTCAACGGGATAAAGCAACAGTCTATCCTTTAGAAACCCGTAGACCATAAGTCCAATATCATCATATACCTCGCTATACCCATCAACTGGGTTAGCTGATGGAAGAACTATTAATTCCGTATCCCCATTGCCATTTAGATCCATAAAAACAAAGTGTTCAGCTTCATCAATCTCCAAAATCATTTTCTCTTGGCTATCGATAGCATAGATAGAAAACTTCGCATCATATCTCCCTTGATGCTCGATTACAAAAACCGTAATTCCATTGATATGATAGATATTCACGGGTTTATGGTACCCATTAAACCATAGTTCATCTTGAAGATAATTCTGCCGCTTATAATTTTTAACTTCTCTTTCTAAATAGAGTGAATACATGTCCATGAATCCAAAGCTATAAGGGTACCTTCCATACTGAGATTCAGGCTCATATCTATCGAGAATATATCGATTAAAAGATCTTGTATCCCATACAGGTGCTGCAACTCGCAACCCTTCGCGAAAACCGTTCATCATTCCTTCCTCAGATGGTAATATAATCGGGCGTATCGCAAGAAGGTCACCGTTTGCGTTTTTAAAAGAATAAAGAAATCGCTTGTTTTCGTTAATCGCTTCAGCTGTTACAGGATCATAAACCCACTTGTTTTCAAAGAACTCACTTCTTCGCTTTAAGTATTCATTGCTTGGTTCCACCTGTTCACCCGTGTCAATGTCAATGTAGGTATCCAGTTCATCGTTAGCCACTCCTATGCCTTCAAAAATTTCTGCTACTTCCCATATTTCCATGCCATCCAACAGCGGGTAATCTGCCAGCGCGGCCACTTTATTCCCCATCGTATCAATCAGCCACTTTGCCCCGTCTTTTTCAACAAGAGTTACACCGTCTTGAAATTCCAATATAAACTGTGAAGCAGGCTCAAAGATCGGCGAAATAACAAAGTCGCCTTTTCGATTAATAAAGCCCCATCCGTCGCTGGCTTTATCGTAGGTAAAAGAGAGTCCTTCAGAAAAACCAACGGACCAACCAAACTGTGGTGGTATTGCGTAGACCCCCTTGTATAAGTAACCTTCCTCTATTTCTGAGGAACCATCATTTTTTTTAATGGAATAATGTCCCTGAATCGGGTCTCCCTTTTCCCATATGCCTTGATAAAATGAAGACTCTCCATCAAGATAGAATGTCCCTTGGCCATGCATTTTGTCTGACTCCCATTCTCCTTCATAGATCTTAACTCCATCCACATCATAATAAGATCCAGTTCCATTTCTCATGCCGTTTTTCAGCATTCCACGATACTCTTGCCCTGTAAAGTACCTTATCGTTGCTTCACCTGATAATGTATGATGATCGAACTCGTCATCCAGTTGAATGAGCATGCCATTTAAAGTCACTCGTGGCATATGGTTTTCAGTGGCATTGTCAAATGCCTTGCTATCATTATATTTTTTTTGATTTGAACAGCCTGAAATCAAAATAGCTACGATCAACAGTACCACAATTTTATATGACGGTTGTTTCATATCGATCTCCCCCGTTTTATGTAGATTTCAATTATTTTACCCGAGCAAAATGATGATTGGAATGGCAACCCTTTTTTGAACAAAAAAGATAAGGAGCATGTCCAATAGTAAAAACCCAAGTCAAGTTCAGTAATTCACTCCCACCCACCCAGAAAGTGAATTGTAACCGTCTGACGTCATGGTGTAATTGAAAGATGAGCCCTTGAAACCAGTACTCAGGCATTTAAATGGGCCAACCTGTTCCCAGTTCGGCCAGCTGGGTAGAAACTGTCCGGGAACACAAAAAACCGGTGATCATGGGTTGATACCGGTTCATTAGCATGTCAAATGAAGGGGGTGTCCCCTCTATGTGGATGTTACGCGGACTGGTCATTTGGTCGATCCTGCTCATACGATCGGCTCCCTGTGGTGTGAACAAGGTGGCTGTTAACTATCATCCATTGTACCTAAATGATCATTATCCTGCAATAGGGGATCCCTTGGTTTTCACAGATTTTTCAAGGCTTTACACCGGTAATAATGTATCTGCAGTTATATTTCACGATCTGCCTGATCGCAGGGTCTTTTGGGGTTGAAGAAAATATTTTTGGTGTCAACATAAACGCCCATCGTTTTTATTGCCAGCACGATGGGCCAATCAATGTTTTTGTTTCCTATAACCCCTTCACAAGCAGCTCCCAAATCCGCTCCGGGTCTTTCATCTCTTTCTCCTGGGTCATATTTAGCACCAATCCGGTGATGAGCCGGTCAAAGGCGTCCAGTACCTGGTCCAGTGGAGCATGAAATCGGTGAACCTTAGTACTTTTTTCCAGGAACACGCTTACTTCTTCCTCCATGGGGGAAAGCCAGCTGGTGATGGACAGTGCTTCTTCGCTGTCTTCCACTTCCGAGAAATACCGGTCTTTTAAGAGCAGCACCATCTGGTCCGGCTGTGCCTTCTGCAGGGCCATAATGGCCATATAAAGGTGCTTCAGCTTCCCTTTCATGGTGTTGTCCTGACAGGTGGCCATGGCTTCTTGATCACCCATCCTATTCAATATGAACTTTGGGATAGGAAAGCCCATCAGCAGTTGGTTATTTTGAATCGTTTTAAAGATGATACCCAATATCGCAGGGGGTTTTTTATTATCCATGAACTCGTCAAATAACGGCAATACCTCCCAGTGGTTTCTGTGACTAACCGCAATCAGGAGCTCCTTTCATACCGTCGCCAGAGGGCGCTGGATACCCCGACAGATATCACCACCCATCTCTGGCAGCATGCCTGCCGGCTGTTTGATGAAGTCTGGAAAGGAGATCCTATACGTCACCTGGGGGTGCATGTGTCGGAACTGTGCAGTAATGATTTCTGTCAGCTCACTATTTTTGACAGGGACGTTGATCGGCTCTGCCGCATTGACCGGACCATTGATCACTTGCGGGATCGATTTGGCACGGATGCTGTTTTCAGGGGATGTTTTGCCCATTCCCCCATTCGGCCCATGATGGGCGGGGTTCTCCAGGACCAGGAGGAGGCATATCCCATGATGTCCAGTTATCTGTAGCACTACGCAGTGCTGTCCACTCCTTTACTTGAATTTTTCTGGATGTTCTGAAGCAGCACGTGTCATACCCAACGGTTGAAACCCGGCTGCTTATCAACGATGACTCTATCAAAATTGAAAGACGATTTTTCCCAGCATATTTCTTATTTTTAGGAAAAAGCGTTCTTCAATTTATTTTTTTGAGCTTGACTTAGCTTCCTATCACTTCTTTTGTCATCCTCATGAATGTTTTCTGTGGTTTGTTGCATCTTCTGGGGTTTCTTTCAGGCTGGTAGCGACGTCTTCCGCCAGTGTGTGGTGCCGGGCTTTCCTGGAACTGAAACGGTAGTAGAAAGAAGCGTGATTCCTCTTGCTTCACAGATATCCCTGATGGTAATGTTGGTGTCGTCTTTTTGACAAACTGTGTCCAATAAAGATTTCAGGTCTGATCACTTTTCTTCTTCACATGTTTGTAGACACTTACCAGACAAGTGATGATAATGGCTACCATTGAAATACCATAAAATAATATATTGACCATATGATTCAGTTCATTCATGCTACTAACCATCGCCGATCCTACAATACTTATCAATACCACCAACAGTACCACTCTTTCTTTCATATGCTGCTCTACCCCTCCAGTCCCATCCTCATTGTTGCAATCTCTTTTGCCATGAGGGTACATTTCTCGCCGTCATTCAATGACAAGGTGTTCTTTTTTTCAAATTGAGGCATAGGCGCGGCCCCTTCTCCCTTTATTTCTCCCTTCCCTTCTCCAGTTCCAGGAGCAGTTCTTTCACCTTTGCGTTATACCCTTCCTGGATCTCCTGGAGCTGCCCTTGATGATCCTGCTGCATTTTCAGCAGCTTTTGGTCACAGGCCAGGGTCAGTTTCTCTTCCAGGGTGGCAAGGGCCTCCCCGTGGGCGGTCTCTTTAGCTTTCAGTTCTTTTTTGGTGGCCGCCAGCTGTGCTGCCAGTTCTTCTTTTTCTCTGGTCTCTTTTTCCAACGCTTTCTGTGCTTCTTGCGCTTCTTTTTCAAAGGCTTTGGCCTGCTCAATGTCGGTTTTTTGATCACTGACAATGCCGGCCAGGTTCTCTGCTTTTTCTTTTAACTCCATCAGGAGGGTTTCTTTTCCCTTCAGGTTATCTGCCATGATACTAAGGGAGCGCTGGTATTCCTTTTCTTTGTTATCTCGTTCTTTTTCCAGGTTTTGCTTCTGGACCAGGAGGGCAGCCTTTTCTTCTTTCATCAGGGCAAGGCTTTCTTTTTGACCCTGGAAGTCTTCCTGGAGTTCTAAAAGCTCTGCCTTTACTTTTTCCATGGCTTCTTCATGGGTGGCTTTTTGAAGCTGGGTGGTTTCGTAGGTCCTTTCCACGATGTTGGCATAAATATGGTTAATCCGGTTGGTGTACCGTCTCAGTTCATCGATGTCTGACTGGAGGGCCACAGGTACGTTTTCCTTGGCTAGATGGAGCTGGTAAAGGCTCAGGAGATCGCTGACAAATTCTTTGCCGGTTAAACCGCTTTCCTGCATCACCTGGGTCATTTTTTCTTTTAATTCTTCGGGGACACGAACGCTGTAGGTAGTATCTGGCATGGGGAGGGCTCCTCTCTTTTGTAAACATAGTTTATAGGTATTTACAACATGTATACGTAGTTTACTTTTCTTTATGTTTTTTACCCTGTTTTTGTCGTTTTATGCTTTACCTTGGGGTGACAAACTTTTGGGTATGGTACATGCCTTCGCCACTGTTTATCACGAAGGCACTGCCCACCCCCAGGTGAGTGGTATCCCCCAGCATGTTTTGCCGGTGGCCCAGTGAATTGATCCAGCCGTTGTTGGCAAAAATAGCGTTGGGCCCCTGAGCGATATTTTCACCGTACATTTGCCAAGTAACTCCTTCCCGGGTCAACCGGTCCCCCGGGTCTGTGCCTTGTCGACTGGTATGGGAAAAATAGCGGTTGGCTGCCATGTCCTGGCTGTGTTTTCTGGCAGCGGAGGCTGCCCCTTCATGCCAGGTGTAGGGAGGCAGTCCATGGTTGGCACGAAATGCGTTGTTCAGGTGAAAGATCTGTTTTTCGTGGCCGTCTCTCACAGGATCTGACAGGGTTCCATGGAAACCTGGGAGGCTTTTTTCCACTGCCTCTGTGATTTTCATCACTCCATGGATTTGGTGGCTGTCGTGCTGGTCATAAAATAAGATCAGGTATTCACCGGCCTGTAAAAACCGGTCTGCTTCTTCTGGAGAGGGGAAGAAGTACCTGGTGTTCCCTTTTTGAATATAAGTCTCTGGGGTGCCGTACCGCTGTCTTGCCTGGGTTTTCGTCATGCCCATTAAGGCTTCTTCCCACAGGTACTCTGCAGAATTGGTATAAAAGGCGATGACTTGGTGGTTGAGAACACCCAGCTGCAGGTAGTGGTGATAATCCCCGGTATAAAGATACCAATGGAATCCATATTCACTTTTCACCATTTCTGTGGGTAGGCCCATGAATCTTTCCACTTCTTCAAGGGACATTCCCAGGGTGATGGGTTGTGGCACCATTTGCTCTGTTGCTTGAGGCTCTTCTTCCACCGGCTCTTCCTGGGTGGGCTGCAGAAAGGGTTCTTCTTTGTAAATGGATTCTTCTGGCTGTTCTGCTGGTGTTTCTGTTATAAAAGGGGAGCTGTCTTGTGAAATCTGGAAGTAGAGAAACAGGCCGCCTGTCAGGGTGACCATTATCCCCAGGGCAATGCCTGCCATGATGCCAATCAGGGTCTCTTTTTTCATAGAAGGGATCCCTCCTTGTCTTTATGTGTTATAGGCGTTTGCTGATGAGTTTTTCTCCCCCCCGCGTTCCCAGCATGGTCATTAATTGTTTTTCGTTGATCACCTGAATGAAAAGCCCTTTTTCTCGATAGGACAGGGCTTTCTTTTCTTTGGCGCTTTTTTTGCCATTACAATTACCAGCCCTCTGACCAATCCCCACCACCAGGTAGTCTGTTTCTTTGGTCACCGATGACTGAGGGATGCCCCCTTTGCTCCGGATGTGTTCATAGGCTTTTTCCCGGGTCATAGCCATCAGGGTGCCGGTAATGCAGATGTTTTTGCCCTTAATTGATGGTTGTAGACGGGTTTCTTCCATGAGCTGGAAAATATCCATCTGTTTCATGGCGGCCACCTCCTATGGCGACGGTTTGGCGGGGCGGGGGGGATAGTCTGAAGTGTCAATGCTATAATTATTTGTATACATTGATTTGCAATATGTTTACATTGTTTATTTTATTATATTACGACAGAAGACACCTAGCAAGGCTTTTAAGGATAAAGCGCATAAAAAAGCACCCAGTTTGGCCGCTGGATGCTCCTGGGTGGTTACGGGTATGGTTTGTTCTCGGGTTAATCCATGGTATTCGCACTCTTCTTCTTTTTTCAATGGTATGAATGGAAAGTTTGGAGATATTGGAGAGTTGTGGGGAGTTGAGGTGATCCAGCGCCAACATCCCATCACCTTTTTCACCTCCAGTACTAAAGATGATGGACCGGATCTGGTTTTCTTATTTATCATAATCTACTTTTCTGAATATCATCTGTTTTGGTAAGAGTAGTAATCCCAGTCTTCCGAGAGGGCTTTTTTAAGATATGCGAATTTATTCTTCACACTCTTTTCTTTCATTTTTTCCACATAGTATTTGGTGTAACCAAAAGGGTCTTTGTTAAACTTATTGATGGCCAGCGTATACAACGCAGTCACTTGCTTTGCATTAAACTTATATTCCCCAATGCCGCACTTTTCTTTGATGTCTCCAATATCGTAGCTCCCTTTTTTTACCATTTCTTCCAGGAAGGCTTTCTCTGGATCAGACTCGACTGTTTCATATAAAAAAACGATTTTTTCGATATTTCTGCCTCTCTTTACTTTTTCATAATGAACCCTCACATCGGTATGCTTGTTTATTTCATTTATGGCCGTCTTAATGACTCTCTTCTCAAAATCATAAAATCTGTCATATTCATCATCTTCAATGCCTAAAATTTCCCGCAGCTGATTCACTTCCATTGCTAAATTGTTTTTTTTAGGCCACTGTTTTAACAATTCGTAGAGCTTAATGGCATATCCACTTTTCATCTTCAACACGTTTTGAAGCTGAAATTGAGTAAATGCTTTTAATTGTATAAGGTAAGGCTTTAATTTTTTTTCCATGGTCACAGTGATCGTTCCTGATCCTTCAACGTGTTCTGCAGATGATAAATACCTGGCTTCAAAAAATCTCTTTTTGCCACCTTCAATTTCTTCTTCTATTACAATTTTTCTATCCATCAGGTCACTTGTTGTCTCCTTAACAACCTTGTAGAAGTTTTTATCTGTGGTCCCAGTCAACTTTTGTATATCTTTTACATCAATCTGATAGCTGTCCTTAAATTCAGTGTCATCTTTGTCGATAAGGGAAATAACACTTAGTGCAATCTTTTGCTCAAGAGCACCCATTTTACCTTTTGCCCTCACTAAAGCATGACCTTTGGCTACCATATTGCTTCCATCAAGTTGGTTGTTTTTTGACTTGGTCATTTTCACCCATCCTCACATAAAAAAGACCCTGTTTTCGTCGTCTTATTTCCTTGTTTTTGTCGTCTCTTTACCCTGTTTTTGTCGTCTCTTTACCCTGTTTTCGTCGTCTTATTTCCTTGTTTTTGTCGTCTCTTTACCCTGTTTTTGTCGTTATTTAACTTCTGTATCCTTTTGTTTTAAAGGGTCTCAGACTCTTTAAATGGTTTAAATGTAGTTAAATCTGTTAAATGAAGTTAAATAGAGAGAAACTGTTCTTAATTATGTTAACTTCCAAGCTGCATTTCCATAAGACGACAAAAATAAGGGATTTTGGTTACTTTTTCAATTGGTTTCAGTTTGACAAAGTTTCTTTAGCTGATTCAATCAATTTCTCAATTTTTAAAGACAATTTGTTTTTTTCAAGCATAGAAAGATTTTCAAAAAGTTCTGCAACGTCACTGGAGATTTCTATAGATATTTTTTTATACTCTTGAGTTGATTCTTGAGAAAGGATATCTTCCAACTGTTTTTGAGTTAAAGATCCTTTGAAACGTCGCGTGTATTTTGAAGTCATTTTATCTACATAATGATCGAAGAGCCATTGTTGAATGGATTCATCAAAAAGAGCAATCTTCGCTCCAGCGCTATAGCTTATCGAGTTTTGGTACAACTTATCTTTAAATGGCTCAATGAGTTTGTTTAATCGCTCCAGCTCTGTTATTTGGCGCCCAGAAATCTTATATTCTTCGGCGATCTTATCCCGGATCTTGCCATCTCCGTATTTATTGTAAGCACTTTTATAGTGGCTTTTACTACGAAGAACAGCATACTTAGTGGCGATGGACCGAGATTTTTCTAAAGGAGAAAGTACTCGCTGCACCCAGTTGGTATCAATAATGATTTCTTTTGCTTCATCTTCAGTGATGGCATTTTCACCTTTAATGAAAGCGGGGATTTTTTTAAAAGTTTCATCTTGAGTGGACTTTAAAATATATTCATAAGCTTTAACCCGATTATGTCCAGATAGGATCATGTATGTTGAGTCTTCCCTCTCCCAAACCACAATAGGGTGGAGAAGGCCTTTGCTTAGAATACTTTCTATCAGCTCGAACATTTTACTGTCAGTCAATGGTGTGAAAAAGTTCCATTCACTCGGTGCAGGGATGAGAGAAGTAACATCTATGAACCGGATATCAGTATCTCCTTGTATGTGGGACATGTTAATATCACGAGTGAAAAGACTTTTATTACTATCCTCTGCAGAAGACTTCATTAGGTTTTTCATTCTATCTGTATTCTTTAACTTACTTGACAATGCGAGACACCTCCTTAGCTAAATTTTGATATTGCTTATTCGCTCGGCTGTTTTCGCTAAATACATTTAAAGGAATTTGTTCCCACTGAGATTTTTTGACATTAGTATCAATGGGAATGTAGGTGTCAAATATTTTATTTCCAAAAACATCGATTAGCACATTTTCAGCCTCGGTAGTAATAAGCTCTCGTTTATCAACCTTTGTACGTAAAACACCAGCAATTGCAAGGTTTTGGTTTATATCTTGTGCTTGACGAATAAATTTTGTTAGAATTTCAAGACCCAAAATACCAAAAGCTGACATTTCAACAGGTACGATAATATAGTCACTGGCATTTAAAATATTGAAGTTGAGGATTCCTAAAGTGGGATTAGTATCAATGATAATATAGTCGTAAGTTCCCATATCAATGACTGGCTGCAAAATTCTTTTAAAGATGGTTTCTCTAAGGGTTTTTGTAAACAAGATCATCTCAATAGTTGCCATGTTGAAATCAGAAATAATGATGTCAATATTTTGAAATTCTGTGTTGACAATATATTCAGTGAGAGGGGATTCTTGAATGATTGCCTCATATAGGTTCAACCTGTCATTCCGCTCCACGTTATAGCTGTAGCTCAGGTTCATTTGCATATCCCCATCAATTAAAAGAACCCTATTTTCATTTATCTCAGAAAGGCAATAACCCAGGCTTGCTACCACACTGGTTTTTCCGCTGCCTCCTTTGTTATTGGCGACGGTGATAACCTTTGTTTCCCGAAAATCTTCTAAATACACCTCGGAAATAGGTATTTTTAAGGCCTCACATAGTTTGCTAATGTTTTCATAGGTGGTATCACTCCGCCCTGTTTCGAGGGCTTTAATGATCGAAATGTTTACTCCAGACATTGAAGAAAGATCTTGCTGAGTAAAATCAACGTCAAGCCTTCTTTTGCGCAGCACTTCATTTAATACCCGACTTTTCATTGGTACCCCCCTTTTTAAAAACATAAAAGTCAGAAAACTATTCAACAAAAGCATAACACTAACAACTTATAGATTCAACACTAATTTAAAAAAAGTTATAACCGAATTAAAAACAGGTAAAAGGTGGGAAGCATGCTTCCCACCTTTTTTGAATTATATAGAATTGATAAGTGCTTAGATGTTATTTAGAAAGCAACCAAACCCTGTTATTCAAAAAATGAATATCTGCGATGAAGTTTCATCAATGGATAGGACGCTTAATTAACGGCGAAAAAGCGATTGCGTCGATTTTAAGAAATTGATTTTTCTGCCAGCACAGTCGGAATGTGAAAAGAGCCGGTTCTTCGCCGGCCCTTTTATTTTTGATAAAACACCCACCCTCACTCCAACTGATGGCACAGGATGGACTGATTGTGTTCCTGCTGACCGCCAAAAGCAGCTGCCAACTCATCTGTTAGACTCACACAAAATCCTTCTGATGACAACCTGATCCTTCTCTTCAGGATCACAGGTTCCATCTCCTGAAGTAGGGGGAACCGCAGGCGATGCTGGGATGTTTTAACGATTAGGTCAGCACCGGTGACGATGAGGTGGCACTGCAGGTCCTGAGCTGTAATAGAAAGACTTGATGGCAGCACCAAATTCATTTCCTCTATATTAGCCTTTGCTGGCACCCCGTTGTTTCGCATCAACTGCAAGAGAGTAGAAGCTAGCTTTTCATTAATGGCCGTAGCGAAGTCGCGGGAGTAATCATCCGCCCCGGAATGAAGGTGGGCCAGTTCGTGGAGAAGGGTGCCCAGGGTGGCAGAGAGGCCTTTTTCCAGCTGGCTTCTTTTAATCCCGATGGTGCGGGTTTCCGGCAGGTACAGGCCGGTGATGTCATCTGAATCATGGTAGTGGGAAAAGACCCGGATCTCCCCGTCACATTCCCAATGGATGGCCGCAGCGCATTCTTTTGCCTGTTTTAAAAGCTCTTTTTCTTGATGTGTCAGTTCACCGGGACTCACCCACTGGATTTTATAGTCTTCTCTGAGTTTTTCCACGTCTTCAGGGACCCCGGCGTCTTTCAAGATACGGTGAATTTGAGACTGCAGCTTGAGCGGTTGATAACCCAGCACCTGTGCTTCCAGGGAGGCCAGTTCATTGGTGGATAACACCGCTTTTTGACCGAATAGGGAGTGGAAGGCCGCCGCCCATTTTTCACTCTGCGTCGTATACAGATAAGGCTTAAATTCGATGAGGGGCCGCCACACCTCCTCCTCCATGGCGGCCACACCAATAATGGCTTTGATGATCTCCTCCTGGTCTGTGTGCCGAAGGAGACTGCCCACCTGGTCTGCCAGTTCACTGGTGTCCATTAAATCTCGATCCCGGTTCAGCTTCTCCATGGAAACCCCGTAATCAAACAAAGCCTCCACCTCTTTGATAAAGACCCCTTTATTGTAGACCCGGCCCAGGTGTTCCTGTTTGCAACGGGGATAGACACTGCCAGTATCACTTTGCCATAGTGGAGTCACTGTACTGTAGGGAAGAAAGTAGTGGCCCAGCTGCTCGATGATACTTCGCAGCTTATCTGTTGTCTGGAGCTGAACAAAAGAGCCTTGTGCCGGCACTGCTGTTTCATAGACCCTGTAAAACAACACCCTTTGACATTCCAGTTCCTTTTCAAAGGGCTGGATAAGCCAGTTCTGGCTGCCTAATGTGACATCTAACCCCAACCGCAGGCAGGTGAGGAGCGCCATCTTCGTGCCTTCTCCGAACTGACCGATGGATTCACTGTCTGTTTTCTTAGATGATGCACCGATGCGCTTGGCTAGGACAATCCCGTAGCCCTCCCCGTCATCACTGATGGTGATGGCGTCAACTGTCGATTGGATACTGATCCGGTCCTTGTCACCGCCCACACTGTCCAGGGCATTAGAGATAAACTCCCGCAGGATGTGCCATTCTACCCAGCTGTCATTCTCATAATCCAGGGTTAAATTCACATCGAACTCTTCCTTGAAAAGGTATTCTCTTTCATTGATGACTAAGCTGGTTAACATTAATATTTCCTCCTTTAAGGGTTCAAAAAATGAAAAAAAGAGCAGTCCTGTTGAAGGCTGCTCTTTCCATGATCGCGAACAAATAGAGTGGATGCTCATGAAGCTTCCTGCATGGACAGCAGATGGCGAATCAGCTGTGTGGCCTGACTCTTTGACAACGCAAATGTATGCTCAACCCCAAAGTCTTTTTTTAGCAGCAATTGAGCATCATCTTTACTGAAGTTTAGCGCTTTGCCCAAGCGCTGTATTTTTAGAATCTGAGGCTTGGTGATAGGTTCATCTTTTGTTTCCTTGGAACGAATGGATGACAGTACTCTAAGGTCTTCTAAGTCTTGGGTAAATAGGTTACTGGAACGAGTAGCAGACAAGACAGCATCTACCAATGCCCGTTTCTTGGCCATCTTCATGATGGTGTTCACCAGGGTGTAGGGGTCCTGGCTGGCATATTTCTTTTCCCAGGTATTGCAGCTGCCAATGCCTTCCGCCTCCACAAACCCTGTCCGTTTGCTGGTGAGCCTGACTTTTACTTCGAAATGGAAAATACCTTTCTCCCAATCTTCCAGACGATTGATTACTTCCACTTCTTTAGAGAAGCCGAATATGTCGCAAAGTTTTTCTGCTCCAGGCTTCAAAAGTGTGGGTTTCTGGCAGCCTGGGATTTTTCCGTAGTCCTGACCTTCCACCATCATTTCAGCAACAAAAGTTTGAAGCATTCTGATTCGTTCTCGGGCCTCCTCTAAAGTGATAGCAAGTGTTGGAAGTATTTGAGATGATACAAGAGGCTGTAATTCCATGCAAGCTCCTTGCTGATCTTTTTGCTCATCGTCTAACCTTAATAGATCCTGCCTTTCATTTTCCAATACGATGCCTTTGGTCGCCACCTGTTCCTGTAGCTTATCGATCAGCTTTTTAGACATAAAAATACCGCTTGCTCAGAAGAGAGCAGGCGGAGCCACCTCCTTTCAGTGCTTATTTTGATTTGACGGTGAACCGTCTTGAAATACTAGCCTTCGTATATTCTTGTGCCAGGATAGGGTGTTTTTTCTTAAATGCCGTTGTGTCAAATCGCTCTGAACTGACCGGTGTCCATTTGATGGTACAGTGACCGTCAATGGCAGCAGTCTCATGATCCCCCATGAGAGCCTTGATCTTTGCTGCCGCTTCATCCTTCAGGTTCTTAGCTTCTTTTTCGGATGCCTGATGGGTTTCAAAGGCCTTAATCAGGTCCAGGCTATCAGCAGGAAGGATCAGGGTTTCTTTTTTGCCCCCAGGGTACAGCAGTGCCAGCAGTTCAGTTGACTGTGCCGTAGGGACAGGGGGTGACTTTGCCAGTACGTGATTTGTCCAAAAATGCATCTCCAGAGCCATTAGGTGTTGGATCATCTCGTTGTCCCGTTGGATGCGTTTGTACTGGAATTCATTACCACCTATAAGGACAGCAATGTAGGCGTAGTCATATCCGGTCACATTCAAATAGTGCTGGACTTGAAGCATATAAGCATCCGGTACCTTGTCACCCTCCCATTCACATTTTGAGAAAGCGTTGGCAGTTTTAGCCTCAAAGACTCCCACATGACCTTCATCATCAATCACAATGCCATCTAGATTAGCCAAGAGATAAGGCACTTCAGGATGCTGAAGAATGACTGGCAATGGTTCTACTCGCAAGCCGCTGCGCTTCATAAATTCTGATATAACGACATTTTCAAGGGTACTGCCCCAATAAAGCGCCTCATTGGTTTCAAAGGGTTGCCCCTTATCAGTTTTGTCCATATAGACACTGAAAGGGTCTTTCCATCGACTGACTCCAGCGATGGCTGCAGCATCAGACCCTCCAATTCCAGATCTTCTATGGCACAGCCATTCTTCATGCGTCAATCCGTTTGTGTGAACGAGTATTGTTGCATTCATTTCATTATCGCCTTCTTTCCGTCAGTGATATTCCAAGACAGTAGGTTAAAACAAGGAGCCTTACAATGCAACATCTCCAATGCCTCTGTGAGGTTGGCAGCTTCAAGGGAAAGAGTTAAAGAAACAGGGGTACGGCTAGTTTCGGTTAGAGTAAAATGAAAAATAAGCAAGGTTATAACCTCCTAACAAGATGCTGGTCTAGAGAGTATCATCTAAAAGACGGATTGATCTGACACCGATCCAAACAGCATCAGGGTGCTTGTCGTAGAATAACTGGATTGCCTCTAAGGGACTGTTCACCTTGGCAGAAAACTGGTGCGCTTCCTTGGCGTGGGGTTGCTCACGATAGCTGATCTTAATCCTAAGCATGGTGTTCACCTCATTTCATCAAAATTGAAAAAGAGCCAGGTCAGAAAAAAGCTCTTTAAGCAGCTGCTAATTCCAGGATCCCTGTCACCACTTGTTCCACTTCACTAAGGACCTTCATAATGGCTTTAAGAACATCTTGGTGACCCATCTTAGCAGTGTAATGCTTGATGTATGCGTATGACTGCTGCTGGAAACCACTGATCCCCTGGATTTCGCACAGCACGGAAGCACTTAGTTCCGCCACAATCTCCTGGAGGGGGTCCTGGCCGCCCTTTAAAGGGGCCATCCGGTCATGCATGGCGTGGGACAGCTCGTGGAAATAAACAGCGGCATCTTCAGCAGACAGCGTGATGGATTTGTTCCGGGAACTGTAGGAACCTAAACGGTTACCGATCAAGGGTGCGAATTTCACCGTAATACCCAACTTAGCCGCCACTTCGTAAAGAGGCGGCAGCTGGTCCGGCGTGTAATCCGGCTGACCGGGCAGGGGCTTTCCGTCCGTATCCTCAAAGCGAAACACGGGGATAGCCCGAAAACCAAAAATCAGTGTCTTTTCTTCCTGAGTGGTCTTATCCTGGATTTTCTTTGTCAGGGGTGCCAGGATATGGATGGCGGCAGCCCCTTTTTTGACGTGCCGCCCCGCCTCCTGCCACTGTTTAAACCCACGGGCGTCAAAGCTGCCGCCGGCAAGCATCAAGACCTGGTTGCCGATACTCCAGTTGTCAGATGGTTTCAAATGACCTGCCTGGCGGCGGATGAGGGTAAAGCCCACAGCCTGTGGTATGGCCCCTGTCTGAAACATCTCCAGCAGCTTATTCGATGCTTCCTTAAAGATTTCTTCCTTCGATTTTTTAGCCATGATCATTTCTCCTTTCCACGGTGTTGGGTACAAGGTGGACCAAAAGTATGTTTTCGGGAAAGCGTCCATGGGACAGTGAAAAAAGGCCTTCGCAGGCCTTAAAATTCCACTGCCCCTTCCTCCCGCAAGCTGGCAAAATGGCTGCCGGCAAGGATGATGTGATCCAAGACAGAAATGCCCATGAGTTGACCGGCATCAACCAGACGCTTGGTGATGGCCAGGTCTTCCTTGGAAGGAGAAGGGTCACCGGAAGGGTGGTTGTGCACACAGATCAGGGCGGAAGCACTCTTTTTGATGGCGGTTTTGAACACTTCCCGGGGATGGACAATGCTGGCGTTTAGGCTGCCCACACTGACGATTTCTTTATGGATCACCATGTGTTTGGTGTTCATCAAGAGGATGAGAAACATTTCTTTCTGGGCGTACTTCAGGTCAGCACGGACAAAGGCCACCACATCGTCCGGGTTTTTAATCCGGGGGGCAGTTGCCAGGTCGGCTTGGTGAAGCCGCCTGGAAAGCTCCCACACCACCTTGATCAACCGGGCTTTTTGCTGCCCCACTCCTTTGATGCGGCACAGTTCTTCTAGCTCGGCATGGACAAAAAGATCTGTTAGGCTCTGATGGCGGCTCAAGAGTTCCTGGACAGTGCCATCACCTTCTTTTTCTCGGATCAACATTCGAAGGAGGGCTTCATCGGATAACGTGTCAAGACATGGGTAAGGTCTCATGGCAAACTCCTTTCACAGCGGGATGGACAGGGGGAACACAGATATTTGCTCCCCCAGCAACGTCAAAAAACCCCCGCTGTGCTGGACAGCGGGGGGGGGGTAGCTACCGATCGACTCGGTACTGTGATAATGATATATGGTTATAATAAACGACTTTTGCGTTTGGAAAAGAAGAAGAAGGGGGTGTGGTGTTAGAAAGAGTGGGCAGGTGGTCGTCCCTTGGTTTGCCCACCAAAAAAAGCCAGTAAAGCACCTAAAAGCCTGGCATAAGGGGGTTTTCTTACAAGGTGCCCACCTGCCCCCTATTTAAAAGCAGATGGGAATAGGGAGTTTGGTGGGCGGGGGGCACTAGGAGCCAAAAATTTGCATAAGGATCACAAAAGACATGACAAAGAAGAACGAAAACAACAGGGCAATTTTACCGAAGCCAAAATAATAGATCCGGAACATCTTATTCACGGCACCGAACATGACGGATGCCATGATAAAGGCTAAAACGATGTAAAACATAGTGGACCCCTCCTTTCCATTATTTTTCTTCCAACATTTTGCGGATCCAGCGTTCGGAGTAATGGTATTTCTGAGCCAATGCTTTCACATTGGACCCATTATACTCCTTTTTGATTTGAGCAAAGGTATGCTCCCGGTCATAAAGGCGGACCGGGTAAGTGATCTGCAGCCCTTTGAAATGTTGGTAAAACCGTGTGGCGGTGTCTTCATCAAACACCTCAGCGATTTCTCGGTAGATGTCGTTCAGGTAAGAGTATTTTGAGGGAGGCTTCATGGACAGCACGCCTTTCTATCTATGTTAAAACCTGTCTGTTACGAACCCAAAAACCGTTTTTGGGATGGAACGGAATGGCCCATGCCTAGTTTCCATGATAAGAAAAACAGATTGAATTATCTTTTGAATAATTCAATGTAAAAGACAAAGAAAAACAGCTTCCAGTGTGGACCTGGAAGCTGTTGGATGAATCGATTCATGGTGATAATATATGCTTGAAAATGGATACTTTAGCATTTCGCGACAGACAACCGCGAAGAATTTTACATGCAAGGCGGGTTCTCCCTCAATAGGGTGCTTGCACAACCTCCTATTCTACCTGGCGGGCGACCCCGCATGTGGTCCTGACGAATGACCGGCCATTTCGTCATGAGCGCCAACAGGCGTCCAGGAGCGTCCAAAGGAGGTTTTCCTTTGGAAAGGGCAAAGCCCACACCCGCTTTGGACACAGATATGACATGCAAATGAACGAAATCGCCGGGAGGTTTTTGCTGGATGGTAATTCTCCTGTAATGGGTCATCATTTTATCAGAGCACAAGGGATGACTGAAAGCTGTCGCTGGATCTGGGTTGAATAACGGCACGGGTGTTGTTCCTGGATGACCATGGACTGGCAGGCTATTCAAAATAAGGAATGTGCATCGGCAAAGTAAAAAAACTACGGGAAGATGACAGTGGGGACACACATCATGAAAGTGGTGGGAAAGCGAATCCAATTAGGATGGATTTCGCCGATCCGAAGCGTTTTCTAGCAATCACCCTTACGTGAAAAAGATAGACGGTCGTGATTAGCATGGAAAGGTCGATGATGTATGGACTTGGTTGATTATCTGAATGTTACTTGGCTTATTAAAAAGTATTTCCTCCCATCAAAACCCTGAAAGAGACAAGGGACTGTGTCGATTCATCGTAGGTGGAGACAAAAGGGGAAACAGGTGATTACCCCAATGATTGATGGTCTGGCAAGGCCGGCAGATCTCGCTCTAAGATGGCTTGGCGTAAAGGAAAATTCGAAAATACAGTAACCTGGCAATCGTGACGCAAGAGTCTTGCACGGCCCACAGCCTGTTCCAGTTCTTGTTCGATGAGCCACAACTGGATTTCCCGCAGGAGGGGGTGGGTAAAGGTGTGAAACCAAAACCGGTAACCGTTTCGTTCCAGTGGTTGGGAAGAAAGGTTGGCGGACCTGACAGTTTTTTCCGGCACGCCCAACACAAGGCCGATCAGGTCATACACACAACGTTTAACATGCGGCGTACCCACGATGGACAGGGACTCACCAGTAAAATCATTGTGGCCTTCCAGATTCCCGAAATGCAGTTCCTGTTCAGGGCAAAACGCTTGCTCGTATATTTTAAAAGTGATCACCGGGTTTCCGGGGCAAAGGACACGCACATTTTCGATGACCTGGTCAAGGTGTTCTGCCAGGTATGACCGACTGTAGGAGGCGTCATGGTATTGAAGAAGGCGGCCTTGGTAGGCGGCTTCTTTTGTTTCATACACATGGATGTCACGGCAAAAAAGCTTTTGGTACAGTTCTTTGTTGGCGGTGGCACTGAGGAGGACGATTTTTGTGTCAGGAAGCTTTTGCACAAAAGCGTATTGAAGGCGTTCCTTGTCCAAAAAAGCAGCTTCAGAACGCAAGAAATCCAGTGCATTGGTTAAGAGACGCTTATCTGCAAAGCATTCCAGGTCATCGTGGCATGCCTTGTCCAGAGGGGGCAAAGCATCATAGCGGGTCAAGGGATGTCTGTTAAGACGGCGCAAGATCAGGTTGATGGCTTGGGTGACCGGCAGAGGCAACTTCGATTTTAACTTGCGAAGGTCCTGCAGGGTGACGGTTTCCATGCGCAGTGCTGTGCGGAAGACATCTTCATCAATAATGACGTCATATTTTTGCAAAAAAGAAGCATCCAGTGTAAACAATTTGGAATGAGTGGTGACAAGATGACCGGAAAACGAGAATATCTTTTTGTCATCTTCTAAGTAGGCTGAAAGAGCAGGGGAGGGATGGCGTTTCACGGCTTTTTCCATCACGAGCCGAGCGAGGCGATAAGCCCCCTTTTGAAACAAAGATTCTACTTTTTTCAGTAATGACGGACTCATCTGATCTCTTGGCAGGGAAGGAGTACCCATGACACAATAGCCTTTATCCGTTGCACTTTTAACGATGGCATCTTTAAGCTTGTTGGTGGGAACAGCAATGATTTTCCGGGTGTTGTTTCGATCCAGGTGGCGTAAGTAAGCGGTGGATTTCCCCAGGCCTGTCTGCGCTTCAATAAGATGAATATCTTTACCCTTGGCGTCCAGGGCTTCCAGCAGATGTTGCTCCAGTTCTTGTTCGGCATCAGGCAAAGGGGAATAATGGGGCTGAGAGGTTTGACGGATTTCTTTTCGGACGATGAGTGCTTTTGAAATCATGTTGGAAGAAGGACGGCACTGGTCGTGGTATGGACAAAAACCAATGCAGTTTCTGGGAAGGTAGCGCTGGGACACCAGGTAGTTGTAGTAATAATCCCATCGGCGATGGGCGTTGTACCCGTAATCATCATTGGCAGAAGATGATAAGAGATTGAAAAAATGTGTTTTACCTTCTTTGATGTTGGAAAATTGAGTGGCTAGCCCAAATAGATGGTGGTGATCCAGGCAGGTTTCGCCATTTTGAAATGAACGGTACAATTGGCAGTATTTCGGTAGTTCCTTGAAAGGAAAATCCTGGAGAAGCTTTTTTTGGCTTTTTTTACGAATTGACGTCGCCGCAGTGACAGTAGATACATTGTTATTTTTTAGTGGAGTAGAATGAGTTTGAATCAGCAAGACATGAAATGAATTTTTTTGTTTAAAATTAACTAAAAAATAAAATGAATAAAAATCATTAATTTTGATAAATTGAGGAAATGTTGATCGGTTCTCCACTAATAGTGTAGAACTGATCCGAATTTCCTCAATTTTTTTGGACAGGTCCTTGATTTGATAAAAATCCGTGTGCTGACACATGCCAAAAAACTCAGCTTCACTGGAAAACTCATTGATAAATGGAAAAGTACTACCAAAACCGATACCGGTTTTTGACAAAATGGTTCTGATTTTTCGTGCCACATTTTTGGAATCCACAGCAGAAAGGTAGGCAATTAAAGCGGTGTTCAGCTCAAAAACCGTAAATGTCGCTTCAAAGTCGTTGATCTGAGGGTGTTGGTACAGCACTTTTTTTCCGCCAAAAAACATACGGGCCACGTCAATGCAACTTTTATCAGCTTCTGGAAATAAGCCAATGAGCATGGTCAGGATGATTTTTGATACGATGGCGGAATCAATGGAACAATTATGAATGAAAACGGCCCGGAACCGGTTTTCTTTGGTACTGGAAAAAGTTTCGTACACAAAAGACAAAGGAAGCTGAACCTGGCGACATCGGTCCATTACTTCATGAAGAGACAAAGTATCGTCAAAATCCAGGGCAAAGACCTGTTGCTGCTGAAAACAGGCAGCGGTACGTTGGTTTTGACCAAAAGTGGCGGGGGAGAAGGTATGCCCACGACTGCCGCAGCAAGCCGCAAGGCTGGAAGGCGACACAGTGTGTTCTTGTGAGGGGAGCTGGCATGACAGTGTAGGAAAATCGTACTTACCAGGTTTTTTGGTATAAGAAGTCTCGTGGATACAACAGGTAACGGTAACGGCGGACATAGCAGTCAACTCCTTTAAGAGAATGGAAGAAATAGGATTATCGCTCTTTACTATTTTTGTCACTATGTTAACTTTTGGACAACGATCATTATATTTATGTTAGAGGATTAATAATTAATTACATACGGTTTTTCCCTTCCAACCATCATGGCTTTTAAAGGGCGATATCACGCAGCATTAGGTGATCAAACAGCGCCGTTAAGATCGCAATAGCCCTTGTGAAACCATTTGAAACTTACGTGGAACGTTCAAAAACAGCGGGGATGAACAAGGTGCATTTCAGGTTACCCAATTGTTTTTTATGAAGTAGTAAATAATATTTGAACAAACATATTAGTAATGTGAATCAAGTTAAAATCATTGGAAGGAGGCAAACATCATGTTTGAAGAGTACGGAGAAATCCTGACAGTCGAAGAAGTGATGGAAATACTGATGATTGGAAAAAATGGGGTGTATGAACTTTTAAAGAAAGGCGAACTCAATGGATTCCGGATTGGCCGGGTTCACAAGATCCCAAAAGTGTCCCTGGAAGAATACATCCTTTCCAAAGCGACCCACAACTCTTTGGGAAACAGACGTGCTCCCAAAAAAAAATGAAAAAATGTACAATCACGGGAGCTGCAAGTGTTACCAAGAAAAACTGAACTCCGCAGGATCACTAAAGAACGATGCATTGAAAAGGTCGATAAAGAAGGGTCCGCCGGAGGTGTATTCTCTTGCTGCTGGTGGTTGTATTTCATTCAGCAATGTATTTTGGCATCCTTGCTCGGAGTTGTGGTTCGTTAGTTCCCCCTGTAAATGCCCCCTCTTAGAACGCCCCTTTGCCCACTTACTTCCCCTATCAGCTTATTTTTCAAACAGGTGGGCAGGGGGGCACTTTTGGTAAAATCGTCTTATTCCAACGTTTTAAATGCTTTGCGTATTGTTTTTAGGTGGACAAGCAAGGGGGAGGCCACCTGCCCACAAATTGTGGAGCCATACCTCCCTCTTATTCTTTTACAAACGAAATGATTGGTTTTTACCATTAAAACTATTAAAAAGGAGCGGTTAAAATGTACGATATGAAAGCTGACAAAAGAAAGAAAGTTGAACAGATCGAAGAAATACTTGTTCAAAAGGGGTTATATTTTGAAAGAAAAGCAAATGGACATTATCGGATCGATGGCGTTAGTTATTGGGCAACGACTGAGAAGTTTATTGACCATGTAACAGGCGAAAAAGGCGTTGGTTTAAACAGGTTTTTAAAGCACATCCAAGCGTAATCATCCGCCTACAGAGAATAAGATTCTGCCGATGTCCATAAAGATTGACTGAATATTAATGGTGCTGCTGCTTGTGAGCACGACCATAGTCACTGTTAATGAGGGCTTACTCCTGGGCCGGACGTAGCACTGAATCGTAGTTGTTGCCAGGATAATCCGTTTGACAGGACGTGCCCCGGGTTCAAGTGGCGAACAATGTGTCCAGTTGATATCAACGGAGTCTTTTGAGGAAGAGACGGAGCAGCCCCGTTTATGATGTGATTAATTATGGTAAGAGCGCCTTGTGGAACAACCGGCAAAAGAATGGTCCAGTCCCTTCTCCAGCGGAAGGGACTGGAACTGTGCCAGGAAAATATCTGTGGGTCAAGTTACTAAAACACATGTGCACCAACAGTCTTATGTGACAGTGAATCCAAGAGCAAAGAAAAATCATTGCCTTCTTCTGGACTCAAATCAGTGATGAATTGATCTTCCAGTTCTGCCGCTTTTGGAGGCGCCGGCGCAGGTGTGGGAACGGTCCCTATGGGAGAATACATGAGATCTAAACCTATAGGAGTTGTTGAGTCACGGGTGCCCCTATGCCCACACAAGGCATCAATCATTGGACATCAAGACTTTTTCCATGGCTTTCCGCTCAATCATTAAATAACGTGGGCGGTCCACCGTTCCCATGGGAATGCTGCATTTCACCGCTCTTTTTCCATCAGCGTCTTTCTTAAGGACTCCAAGAGCATCCAAATGAGCGAAGGATCCATTTTTCGTGACAGGATAACTGATTCCTTGATCTTTCCAAAAGTGTACTGCAATATGATGGCCTATTTCGGGGTGTACATAATAGTACTGGTCATCACAATAAAGACTGGGCTTATCCTGGGAGGCCAAATGTTTATTCTTCAAATCCAAAAGCTTATATTTTCCTGTATGCAAGGACATGTTAATGGCTTTTAAATACATAACTCCCGGGTTTTCGTCATACATTTTTTTGCTGTGAAGTTCGATGGTTTTCAGTATAAGTTCTTTCCATTGTGCAGGGCTAAAAAAATGATTAGCCTTTCCGATGGAGTGAACGTATGATTCTAAAATTTGGGAAGTAATGACCAGGCACGCTGCTGCATCAATATGCCGGTTATGCACATGCAAATTTCTCAGTTCCGTTCTGATAGAAGGAAAAACCCTCCGAAGGTTAGTAACGATGGTGTCATAGTTACTTGCAACATAATGAAGAAAATAGCAGGTGTGTGTTGACAAATAAAGCGTATTTCTTTGCAAATCGGTCAGAAGATCAAAGTTAACATTGGCTTTATGGATTTCCGTTCCGATGTATCTGGCCATTGTTGAATCGCCAGCTACTGTGTATTCACCGGTTAAAACAGCTAATCCTCTTGGTGGAAATTCTTTTTGCTGCTCCATTTGACTGGTCATTCTTGACTTCGTGATGGAATCTCCATACAGTCTTGCAATATGGTTGGCCAGCTCTTCCATTTTTTTCTGATCAGCACGGGATGTCGTTGGGTGTAAATCATCAATTAGGAGAACGGAGTCTTTGTGATCAAAACATTTCTTCTCAATGGCTGCCTTAGTGTCTTTAAAGGTAGAAGGAATATACTCCTTGCTGCTGTTGAAAATATTGAAGAATAACTTGCTAAGAGTTGTTTTTGCAGAACCGGTTGTACCGTTGAGCCAAAGCACGAATGATGGTGCAAAGCCGGCTTCTAGAAAGAGTGATTTCAGTACCCCTAAATGGCGATATAAAAATAGTGTGCTGGTAATGGACAAATCATTATAGACATTGAGGAGCTCCATCGTTTTGGCTAAGGCTTCATGTGGGTTGATTGAAGAAATATCTTGTTCAATTCTCTTGCTTTGATCTCCAAAAATATCTGCTCGATTAAGGCCGATTGCACCACCACCATGGAGGTAGCAGTTTTGGTTGTCTATTTTTGTCCATCCCACAAAAGCATATTCACGGCGTTTAGGAGCACACCTAATCTGATGAGAGATAAACAGTTCGACGTACTTGCTGAACCCTGGGCCTTTATACAGGCAGGCTCGTTGATCCGATACCTTTTTCAAGAAAAGAGGTGAACTCAAATCTCCTAAAGCCACTTGTTTTAGAATAACTTCATTTCCGATTGTCACTCGGACAAGAAGCTCTCGCTCTTCAGAAACACCATTGTTTTTAACTAGCTCTTCCAGTATTTCGATGGCAAAGTTTGAAAGATGCTGGACTTCATGATTAAACTCGATGGCTAACTTATTTTGATGTATGAACAGCTTGTAGTTTTCTTCGATGAGAGGCTGATACTTAAACGAAAAGGTCTCATTGTTATCGAAGGATTTAACAATACCGGTGACATGATGGCTAGATGCTGTCCTTTCCTTTGAAGCAGGCGTGATTTCGGAAGTAGGTTTTTCTTCTTTTGGTACTGTTGACAGATTTGGAACATTCATTTCAATAGTGATTGGACGAATCTTTCTTTGCTTATCGGCTATACCTTCCTGGAGAGGATTAGCAAGATTGTTAGAGCTCCGATTTTCCTGGTTTTTGCCAACAAAGCTAATAGGTTTGATAAGCCCCTCTGTTCCCTGGTGGTTATTAAGAAAAGTAATAGGTTTGATAAGCCCCTCTGTTCCCTGATGGTTATTAAGAAAAGTAATAGGATTGATAACGTTCTGTTTATCCTGGTTTTCACTTGGAGTGCGGATGATGGCAAAATTTTCATCTGTTTTGGTCATTTAGGACACCTCTCTTTGCGGAAATTGTAAAAACAAAGCAAATGAAATTTCTAGTATCATTGGATCTATCTGTTCCTTTCTGATTTAGTGGATCTTCCCGATGAAGCTAACAGAATCAAGAAAGTTTTAGGGTGTAGAGTTATTTATCATTTTCACCTATTGAATTCTCCTCGCTTTAGTTTTCAGATTGTCGACAAATGACATGAAAGTGAAAATTCGAAAGTATACTTGACACAAGTGTACCGCACAAAGCATAATAAATAAATAGATACAATCAAAAAATATAAAGATACATCTATTTGTTAAAATCAAGAAACAAGTATGTCTAAAAGAAATATATTTTTTCTGGGAGGTTCATCAATATGCTGATAGAAGTATGAGATAGTACTTAAATTCAAGAAATACCAGCTTTTGAAAAATAGATACGGTATCATCACAGCGGACTGGTGGTACATTCTGCTCCGAACTATTCATCAGTTTAGGGCAAAGGAAAAGGAGGATAACAATGATCTCTGTAGAAATATGTTTTAATAAGAAAGAAGGAGTCGAATCATTAACATTTTTGGACGAAAGAAGAGAAGAGATAGGTAGAACGGAAGGCGACATAGGAGAAGCACTTGTAGGCTTTATTGAGGCGGATATTAATGCTGAAGAGATTAGGAGGCCTCATTTATTGAATTGCTTTCTAGAAGAAAGCAATGAATTTTTAATCGATTCCAATAAAGTAAAGAAAGACGTAATTGGTAGAATACAAGACCACTATAAGAGAAAAATCAAACAGGTCTTAGATAGGCAAAATATAAAGCTAGCTCAATTGGACAGTCATAAACGGCTGTTGTATTATGAGATATTTAAGAAAAACTATTATAGTTCAGATGAGCTATTAAGATATGAGATGCAATCAGAGTATGAATACTGTATAAGTGCTATCGTAAGAGATGGAGAAGGTAAGTTTACACCCTATACTCTTAATATAATAAACATACGTTCTGACGATGAAGAACAAAATGATTTTATTAATGCTATTAATGACCTTGAGTTTAGCATCACAGAGAAACACAAAGCGTACAACATTGAAAATGTATGTGAAATATTGTTTTTAGAACTGGTAAAGAGGAACGTTGTGATCAACACCTGTGCCAACTGCGGAAAGCTTTTTAAGCCGGAAAGAGCTTCCGATAAGTATTGTTTAAGGCAAGTGAACGGTGAAAAAAGGTGTACTGATATTGGTTATAGGAATAAAGTAAAAAAGCATCCAATCCTAAGTCTTTTTGAAAGAAAACGCAAAACTAGGAACCGAGAGAAACAAGTAGCATGTAAAAGAGAAAATTTCACTGAGGAGACAAAAAAGAAGTACAGAGAAGCCTATGAAAAATGGTATGAGGAGTATTCTGAACTGAAAAATAAATATGTGGAAGCTTATGATCGTGCAGAAGGAGAAAGCGAAAAAAGGAACCTCGAAACGGAGTTTGAAGGTATGTTTAAAAAACTAAGTGATTATTTTGATAATTAATAGGCGTAGTATCACGTGACCAGTTCTGGAATGGGATTCAGTAAATATGTCAAAGACGAAAGACGGGAGGATTTTTAATGAAAAAGCCAACATAGCTGATTTCCCTTTCTCTATTGCGATACCAACTACTTAGTGTGAGTTTTGTCGGTAATGTGCACGGTACGACTGCTTAATGTTGTAAATCCGCATTTTCCTAATAGGACCCTTGATTGATGGTCTTTTGTAGCGCGATCTTCTTTTGATGGTCTTTTTTTAGGATGAAAGTTAGGTGACACCTTTTTACAAAGATGGCTGTAGAGACGGTTACATACTGACGTGAATCTACCGGGTAAAGGAGGTAGCGTTTATGACACAACCCATCCCCATGTCTCAAGACCTGCTTTCAGCCTTGTGCCTGGAAAACATTCTGGGATTGATGGTGATTGATACCGCTGGAAAAGTGATTTTTATGAACCAGCAATGCGCTGATTATATTCAAGTTGACCTTCATACTTCCATGGGGAAGCATGTCAACCAGGTGTTTCCCCCTTCCCAGATGACCCAGCTGCTGAAAGGGGATCAACGGATCAACACTGACTTTTATTTTCATGACGGTCGCATGAGTGTTAGCACCCAAGTGCAGCTGCGGCACCAGGGTGTGATTGTGGGTGTGTTGGAATATGACACCATCCAAGAACTGAGTTCCTTTGAATCTTTTCTAAATCGGTACGCTTCTGTCTTGAACGATGAGCTGAGTTATTACCGGGACCAGTTTCATCATCTTCGACGAACCAAGTACGCCATCGACAGCCTTGTAGGCGATTCTCAGGCGATGAAGGACCTTAAGAACCAGATACGACTGGCGGCTATGAGCAACAGCAACGTATTGATCACCGGCGAAACCGGTACGGGGAAGGAGATTGTGGCCCACGCCATTCACAATGCCAGCCGTCGTGTTGCTGAAAACTTTATAAAGATCAATGCCGCCGGCATCCCTGACTCCCTGGCGGAATCCGAGTTGTTTGGTTATGAAGAAGGAGCTTTTACCGGGGCTAAGAAAAGCGGCAAAAAAGGAAAGTTTGAACTGGCCCATAACGGCACCCTGTTCATCGACGAAATCAATCAAATGCCCGTGTCCCTTCAGGCCAAAATTCTTCGGGTGATCCAGGAAAAAGAACTGGAACGAGTGGGAGGAGAAACCAGCATTTCCGTCAATGTGCGCATCATTGCCGCCACCAACCAGCCTCTGGAGAAACTGGTGAAACAACACCAGTTTCGGGAAGACCTCTATTACCGTCTTCATGTGTTTTCCATTACCGTGCCTCCCCTCCGTGACCATCTTGAAGATTTGCCTGCCCTGCTGGAACACCAGGTGTCCCAGTTGAACAATGAAATGGGAAAAAACGTCAACCAGATTGACCCAGATGTGTACCACTACCTGCAAGGCTTGCCTTGGCCGGGAAACGTACGGGAGCTTTTTAACCGCATTGAAAAAGCCATGAACTACGTGGCAGAAAGCACCCTGTCCTTACGCCATTTCGTGGAAACCGACGGGATTAACCCGGTGCAACTGCCTTCGTTGCGGGACATCCATTTACTGCAAGCCTCCGACAACCCGCTGGAAGAAGCAAAGAGAGAGGCAGAAAAACATCTGATTCTCCACACCTTGGAACAGTTCCAGGGGAATAAAACCAAGGCGGCTGCTTACCTGAAAATTCATCGCACACAGCTTCATCATAAAATAAAGCGCTTGGGCATCGAATAAACTGTTATCATTTCGTCACAGTGTTATTTTTTAGTAACATATAATTCCCTGGCCGCCAGAACCTGAACCCCTTCTTATTAGCTATCTATTCATAAAAAGCAATGACATACCCTGACCAACTGTTATTATATGGTAACAGTTGGTCATTTTAGTTGTTGCCATCACTGGTTTCCAGCTTGGCACGCTTGTTGCAAGTATATTTTGACTATTAAGATTAATGACTTTATTGTTATTCATTAAGGGCATCTAAAAAGGAGGAAATGCAGGATGGAAACAACAGTTATGGAAACCTTTGGCGTCATCAGTTTACTTCCCGTTTTGGTGGTCATTGTGACAGCGATCTTCACCAAGCGGGCTATGGAATCATTGGTGTTGGGCACCTTTGTCGCTGCCATAATTTTAGAAGGTGGTGGCTGGTGGAGTGCCTGGTTTGACTTTGCCCTGCAGGAAATTGGCAACTCTGCCTACTACATCATCATGTTTGGTATGTTTGGTGCCATGATCCGTGTGCTTGACAAATCCGGTTCTGCCCTGGGTTTTGCCGATGTGGGGGCTAAAGTGGCCAACTCGCGGAAAAAAACCAGCATATTCACCTGGCTCCTGGGCATCATTATTTTTGTGGAAGACTACCTAAACGCCCTGGGGGTGGGGGTTGCCATGCAGCGCCTGACGGATAAATGGAAAATTTCCCGTGAGTTTCTAGCCTTTGTGGTGAACTCCACGGGTGCGGCTGTCTGTATCCTGGTTCCCTTTTCCTCCTGGGGAGTGCTGTATGCAGCACAAATCGATAATGTGGGAATTTTGGAAGGCGTCAGCGGTTTTCAAGCTTATGTTAGGGCCATCCCCTTTATGCTCTACGCCTGGGCAGCAGTGATTGTGGTTCCCTTGTTTTCCCTGGGCATTCTACCGCTTTTTGGGCCCATGAAGAAAGCTGAAGCACGGGCCCAGGAAACTGGCCGCGTGTTTCCCGACTATTATTACATCACCAACGAGGCTGGTGAAGAAGTGCTCACCACTGGCCTGTCTTCTGATGTTAAACCCTCCAGTGCCCTGAACTTCATCATTCCCATGTTGATGCTCATCGTGGTGGCGGTGGCCACCAACGACATCGTGCTGGCAGTGATCTTGGCTTCAGTTACCTGCTTTGCCATGCTGCTGGTACAAAAACGGATGACCCTGGGGGAATTTGCCGACCACATTGTTGAAGGTTTCAAAGACATGCTGTATGTCACCATGCTTGTGCTGGCGGCCTTTATCCTCCAGAACTTTAATGATGCCCTTGGCCTTACGCCTTTCATCATTAACAGCGTAATGAACATTCTCAGTCCCGGCTTGTTCCCGGCCATTACCTTCCTGGTGGTGGGTGCCATCGCCTTTTCCACCGGCAGTTTCTGGGGGGTTGCCGCCATCTCCTTCCCCATCATTCTGCCTTTAGCCGTGGCCCTGGGTGTCAATCCTTACCTGGCCATTGGGGCCGTCGCCGCCGGCACTTCCTTTGGAAGCCACGCCTGTTTGTACAGCGATGCCGTTACCGTTACATGTGCTGCCACGGGCCTTAAAAACATCGACTATGCCCGTACGTCCATTCCCTTGATCATGGTTCCCATGGTCATCGGCATACTGGCTTATTTGGTGGTGGGGTTTGCCATGGCATAGCCATCTTCCCACCACAGAAAGGGGTGATCTGATTGAAAACAGCCGCCACGTTGCTCATTGTTGGAAATGCCATTTACGACAGTGTCCGCCACCAGCCTTTTCCCGGAGTACTTGTCATTGAAGGAAACCGGATTGTGGACGTGGGAGACATGTCATTGATTGAACGCTATACTGGCACCATGACCAAGTTGCTGGATGCCGGGAACAGGCTGGTGATGCCCGGGTTTCATGACAGCCACACACATTTGTTGATGGCAGGTATGTACCAATCCTGCGTGAACCTGTCGTCAGCTACATCGGAAAAAGAAGCGGCGTTGATGGTGAAGGAGGCCGCCCAGCCACTGGACGATTCCTCCGGGTGGGTGATTGGGTTCAGTTGGTACCATGTTTTTTGGGATGACCAGACGCCTCCCACCAAAGCCTCCCTGGACGCTTACTTTCCTGACCGACCGGTGTTTTTGCTGAACGCTGAGGCACATGGGGCCTGGGTCAACAGCAAAGCCTTGGAAATTGCAGGCATTGATGCCGCTACCCCCAACCCCTTTGGAGGGGAAATTTGTCGTGATGAAAGGGGAGAGGCCACCGGTTTACTCCTTGAATCCGCCACGGGATTGATCACCCGCCATGCCTTTGCCTTTAGTACCCAGGAAGAAAAAGCTTATCTTCAGGCCTATGAAAAAAGCGCCTTGGCCAACGGCATTACATCTGTGAACGATGTGCAGCCCTATTTTCACGGCAACATGGGCACACTGGAAGTCTATCACGACATGGACAAGCAGGGTGATTGGAATCTCCGGGTGCATGTGGCCCTAGACCTGCTGGGGGATTTATCAGAGGCTGAAACATGGCGTCAAAGGGTGCACTCAGACGGTTTAAGGGTGGATCACTTAAAACAATTTTTGGACGGGGTGATTACCACCCACACCGCCTTGGTACTGGAACCCTACGCTGATGCTTCGGACACTTGCGGCATTTCCTTGATGGACACCCTGGCCATCGAAAAAGCCGTTCCAGAAGCCCATAAACGTGGCTTTTCTTTAAAGCTGCACGCCTGCGGTGACCGGGCTGTGCGCATGGGGCTGGATTACATTGAAGCAGCGGAGAAGCAGTATGGGAAAAACCAGTGCCGGCATGCTATTGAGCACATTGAGATGGTCAGTGACGAGGATGTGCCGCGTTTTGCGACCTTGGGGGTGATTCCCTCTGTACAGCCAGAGCACATCGCCTTGACCCAGCGCTTTGCCGACAGTCCTTATTTTAATGCATTGGGAGAAGACCGGGCCAACAAAACCTGGCCCCTTAAGACCTTGTACGACACAGTTGGCCTATTGGCCATCGGCAGCGACTGCCCCGTGGTGGACAACAACCCTTTTCTGGAAATATACCGGGGCGTTACGCGAAAATACAATGACGGTGAGCCGAAAGAAGGTTGGAATCCTTCGGAAAAATTGTCCCTTCATGAAGTCTTGCGCAGCTATACCTATGGGTCTGCCTACGGTGTGGGCCGAGAACATGAACTGGGTACCCTGGAACCAGGAAAGCTGGCAGATGTAATCATCCTGGACAGAAACCTATTTGACGTTTCGACAGAAGAAATAAGACAGACCAAAGTAGACACCACCATCTTCAACGGTCAAGTGGTTTACCAGCGTCCGAGCACAGATCAGTAGACAAGAGCCCTGAAAACACTTTATCCACAGCTTTTTGCGCAGGCTATTTCTATACTTCAAAAAAAGCACCCCCATCCCTGTGCTGGCACATGGGAAAGGGGTGCTTTGCCTTTGGCAACGTGTTGGTGTTGCTGCTGATACCGCCCTGTAGCTCCTGATTGCCCCAAAAAACTACCTCAAGACCAATGGCCAGCCCACTTCCGAAATCACATCCCGCAACAACCCCGCTGCATCAATCTCAAGCACCGTACCATCCGGGGTGCCGTCAGGAAAATGTGAATTTACAACGCTAAGCAATAGGTGTTACCAGAAGCAATCATTATTTGTTCCCTTCAGATAGCTTTCTAGATAATGAAGCTCTCGATACATTGGTAATATCACAAATTTGATTTACAGTCATTTCTCCTTCCTGGTATAGCTTTACTGCATAATTCATACCTGCGTGGTTTCGATGATATTTTTTGACTCGGCCTTTATACTTCCCTTCCTTTTTGGCCAGCTCAATCCCTTCACTTTGACGCATGCGAATAAGATCCCGTTCTAATTGGAGTGGATTTTGTCGGTAATGTGCACGGTACTCCAGGTACAGGTAACAATGGTTGCAAAGGGTGTTAAATGGATTTGTGGCGCCGGAAAATTGACATTTCATTTCATCACCTCCTCCTTCCAAAAAATAAATAGAGCCTCCGACTGAGCGAAAGCGATAAACTTAATCCCAAAAGAAATGTGAGCCATGTCGAAATAGAGGGAAAAGCAAAAAGCGTACACTCTGTACATATTCACCCATTCATGATATAGTAAAGACAGAGAGGGAGTGGGAAAGATGCAATCCGTCAATGCGACAGACATGCGTAAAGATTTTGGTAAATACATCGATGAAATTGTTCGAACCAAGCCGGTAATGGTGAAGCGTTCCCGTGACTATTTCCTGGGGATAAGTGTGGACATGATGCTGGAGCTAGTGGAAGACGTGGTGTTTCGAGCAGAAACTTTTGTGGAAGACGATGGCTCCGTTACACTGTCACTGGTTGACTATGACCTGGTGGTGAACGGCAAAGATAGGGAAGATGCTCTTACTGCCATGGTGACAGATCTAAGGGAGTATGCCCAGGAGTACTATGATAATATACACTTTTGGAGTAGCGACCTGCTTCGGCGAAAACAAATTAAGGGAATCCTGAAGGTGTTACTGACAGAAAAGGATGAAGCCCTGAAGGAGAGTATCCGATGCCAAGCTGGCGAGAGTTAAAGCGGTTCTGTGAACGGGATGGATGGGAACTTTACAAAGACACAGACCATTACTTTTACCGTAAAGCTGGAAAGGATGGGACTGTCAGGCGTACAAAAGTATCGAAAGGGACAGGGGAGATAAAGTACCATATGTGGCGCCAGATCCTAAAGAAGCAACTTAGGGTTACCGAAGCCTATTTCAATGAAAAGATCTGACAAAAGCCTGCCCACACAAAGGGGGGCTTTATTTTTTTGACTAAAAACGGAAGAACCGGGACACATCAGCTGGCAGCCTTTGAGATTTTGTGGTGCAGAGATGACGAGGGTTTCCATAGCTCTGGTGACGGCGACAAAACACAATCACTTCTCTATCTGAAGGCTTTCCCCCAATGTGGATTTACAACGCTAAGCAATAGGTGTTACCAGAACCAATCATTATTTGTTCCCTTCAGATAGCTTTCTATATAATGAAGCTCTCGATACATTGGTAATATCACAAATTTGATTTACAGTCATTTCTCCTTCCTGGTATAGCTTTACTGCATAATTCATACCTGCGTGGTTTTGATGATATTTTTTGACTCGGCCTTTATACTTCCCTTCCTTTTTGGCCAGCTCAATCCCTTCACTTTGACGCATGCGAATAAGATCCCGTTCTAATTG